>CANBWP010000010.1 GCA_947373185.1 Comamonadaceae bacterium
GTCCATGTGGCCCCCAATGCCCCTGGCCCGGGCGTTGACACACCTGAAGATTTGGCCCGTGTTCAGGCACTTTTCAAGGCTTAAGTGACCGCGAAGCTGGGTGTCAGGAAAATCTAGGTTTCCCATGCTATTCTCCAATGAGAGCCAAGCAGGCCATGGCGAAAGATTAACAACAATTCGGAACATTCATGAGACTGATTCTTTTAGGTGCCCCAGGCGCGGGTAAAGGGACTCAAGCAGCATTCATTTGCGGCAAATATGGCATCCCGCAAATTTCAACAGGCGACATGTTGCGTGCGGCTGTCAAAGCGGGTACTCCTCTGGGCCTGCAAGCCAAAGCCGTGATGGAATCGGGAGGCTTGGTCAGCGACGACCTGATCATCAACCTCGTGAAAGAACGCATTGCACAAGAAGACTGCGCCAATGGTTTCTTGTTTGATGGTTTTCCGCGCACCATTCCGCAAGCTGACGCCATGAAAGCTGCCGGCGTTAAACTCGACTACGTGCTTGAAATTGACGTTCCCTTTGAAGCCATCATTGAACGCATGAGCGGCCGCCGTTCACACCCTGCTTCAGGTCGCACCTATCACGTCACATTCAACCCACCCAAACTAGAAGGCAAAGACGACGCCACAGGTGAGCCATTGGTTCAACGTGAAGACGACAAAGAAGAAACTGTGAAAAAACGCTTGGATGTCTACAGCCAGCAAACGCGCCCACTCGTGGCCTATTACTCAGATTGGTCGCAACGAGAACCTCAAACGGCACCTGCCTACCGTGCCATCAGCGGCATGGGCTCTGTCGAAGAAATCACAGCACGCGCCATGCAAGCATTGGGTGCATCCACGTAAATCATCACACTGCCGCGCGGGTGGGTCACAGACCTCGATTCCAGAGCTTTAACATTCAGTGGCTTTGCTGCTTGGACAGAATGTCCAACATCAAGGCCACTCTTGTTTTCACGGCATTCAAATTCCCGCTCGTTTCAAACGCATGATTTTCAGTAGCGATCACGGGCCCTTGCGAACAACGGCTTGCAACCCGAACGAGAACGCCGTGTGATTGAGCCTTCTGCAACGCTTGTTTCAATGTTTCGCTCATGGCGCCATTGCCAGTTCCAGCCACGACCACCCCTTGTAAGCCCGCTGCCACCCAGCAGTTCAAGCCGCGATTGCCCGCTTGCACATGGTTCAAGATAATCTCCACCCAAGGCCAATTCTCAGCAGAAGGTAACTTGGCGACGTCTAACAGGGGTTCTGGCAAAGGACTTGTCCATGATGGAGACCACCTGATTTGATCTGAGATCACCTTGCCTGCAGCGCCATGCTCACCCGAATCAAATGCATTCAATCGAGTGGGATGCACCTTTTGGACAAATTGGCTGTGATGAATTTCTCCCGCAGCGACCATCCAAACGCCTCGACCTTTTAATTGTGCGGCGACATTCAAAGCATCACGCAAATTCTGCGGCCCGTCAGCATCTTTGAAATTGGCTGGACGCATGGCACAGGTCAGCACAATAGGCTTCTCCGAAGTCATGACCCGTGACAAAAAATAAGCAGTTTCTTCTAAGGTGTCTGTTCCGTGTGTGATCACCAGCGCGCCCACATCTGCTTGCGTGAGATGCTGCTCACATCTTTTTGCAAGGTCGATCCAAGTGGCAAAGTCCATGTCTTTGCTGTCCAGTTGCGCCACTTGCTCTGTTTCGATCTGACAACCGGCCAGTGACTCAGGCAAGCTGTGTGTTTTTCCTGCAACAGCCTCCAACAATTGGGCAACGCCTCTTTGACCTGCCGTATAAGCCAAGCCTTCATTTGCTGAACGAGATTCGCCGGCAATGGTTCCACCTGTGCCCAAAACAACAATTTTTTGAAAATTTGCTTGCATTTCTAAAAAGACTGGTTAAAAATACAGTTACTGGATAAGAAAACAGTTATTACGAACCTGAGCCACCTTTGAAGGACTGCATCATGATCGATCACCCGAAACTCACAGCGCGCCAGCAACAAATTTTGGAACTCATCCAAAAAACCATTGCTGAAACTGGCGCTCCTCCCACACGCGCAGAAATTGCAAATGTACTGGGTTTCAAATCTGCCAATGCGGCAGAAGAACACCTGCAAGCGTTGGCACGAAAAGGCGCCATCGATTTGGTCAGCGGCACTTCACGCGGAATTCGACTCAAAGGCTCCTCCAGAGACCACATGCGCAACTCCAGCGATCTCTTCAGCATGTCGCTACCAGGATTTGCACAATTGGCATTGCCTCTCATTGGTCGCGTAGCAGCGGGCTCACCTATTTTGGCGCAAGAACATGTCGATCGAACCTACCACGTCGAAAGTCATTTGTTTCAAGAGCAACCAGATTACCTCTTGCGTGTGCGTGGCATGTCCATGCGTGATGCAGGCATCATGGACGGTGACCTGTTGGCCGTCAAAGCCACCAAGGAAGTTAGAAATGGCCAAATCGTCGTAGCCCGTTTGGGAGAAGAAGTCACGGTCAAACGCCTTCGCCGACAAGCCGATCGGGTTGAATTACTGCCAGAAAACCCTGATTACCCCATCATTTTGGTCAACCCTGGTGAGCCCTTCGACATCGAAGGACTGGCTGTCGGCCTGATCCGCAACACACTTTTGATGTAACTCACTTCACTATTAAAGGATTCACATGGGAATCGCACTCTTTGGCATGGCCAGCATTTACAACGGCATTCAAAAATTCATGAATGCTTCGGCACATTTGCAAGTTCAAAACAATTCCACACAAGCCGTGCCCATTCGTTCGGCCATCCATCAACAACGCACGCTGCGCGTTTTGAGGGTGTCAGAAAACGGAGAATCACCCCAAGGTGCCGGTCGAATGGTTATTTCTGGCCGAATGGCAGATGTTTGCGCAGAATTGGACCGTTTGGTTGCCTTAGAAGCCAAAAACAAGCCTTCTTTGCCCCATTGAATGGCGGCTAAGGGGGCAGCAGGCAGCAATGTGCCACTGTCCTCAAAATTTAAGGCCTTGTGACAAGCAACGCCTCCTCTCAAGGCACAATAGTGCCTATGAATATTGTGATCCTTGACGACTACCAAGATGTCGTCCGTAAACTTGACTGTGCATCCAAGCTGGATGCCTACAGCGCTAAGGTCTATACCAACACGGTTAAGGGACTTGGTCAACTGTCTGTTCGACTCAAAGATGCCGACATCTTGGTCTTGATCCGTGAGCGAACGCAACTCAGTCGCCAGTTGCTAGAAAAGCTGCCTCGCCTCAAACTCATCTCGCAAACTGGCCATGCAGGTTCGCACATTGATTTAGAGGCCTGCACAGAACGTGGCATCGCGGTCGCACAAGGTACAGGGTCCCCTTATGCGCCTGCAGAGCTCACTTGGGCACTGATCATGGCCGCTGCACGACGCATACCTCAATACATCGGCAACCTCAAGCACGGCGCATGGCAACAGTCCGGATTGAAATCAGCCTCGATGCCCACCAATTTTGGCTTAGGCACCGTGCTGCGTGGGCGCATCCTGGGCATTTGGGGATACGGCAAAATCGGTCAACTTGTCGCCTCCTATGGCAAAGCTTTTGGCATGCAAATTGTCGTGTGGGGCAGCGAATCTTCACGCGAAAAAGCGGCCAACGACGGCTACATTCCAGCAGCAAGCCGTGAAGCATTTTTTGAGCAGAGCGATGTCATTTCATTGCACCTGCGACTGAACGATGCCACCCGCAGCATCGTGACGCTGGACGATTTATCTCGCATGAAAACAAGCGCCATGATCGTCAACACATCGCGCGCCGAGCTCATTGAACCTGATGCGCTCATCAGTGCGCTCAACCGAGGCCGTCCAGGTCTGGCCGCCATCGATGTGTTTGAACATGAGCCTATTTTGCAAGGCCACGCGCTTTTGCGTTTGGAAAATTGCATTTGCACCCCCCACATTGGTTATGTCGAAAAAGACAATTACGAGTTGTACTTTGGCGCAGCATTTGACAACGTCGTGAACTTCATCAAGGGCACGCCCACCAACATTGTCAATCCAGGCGCATTGCAAGTCAGACGCTAAACAACTCAGCCTGCATGGCGCATAGCAAACCATCCACCCTTGATTTCGCAGAAGCTACAAGATGAACGTTGAATTTGATCAAGTCGCCGTGATTGGCGCCGGCGCCATGGGCAGAGGCATTGCGCAAATTGCCGCGCAAGCAGGCAGCAAAGTTTGGTTGTATGACACCCAAGCAGATGCCACTCAAAAAGCTCAAGATGCGGTGTTTCAAGTATGGGACACATTGGCCACAAAAGGTCGCCTGGATGCAGAAACTGTTGCTGTTTACAAATCCAATCTGCACATTGCCGCACAATTGCAAGACTTGGCATCATGCACACTGGTGGTGGAAGCCATTGTGGAACGATTGGACATCAAAAAGAACTTGTTCATTGATCTTGAAAACTTGTTGCCCGAAACAGCCGTTTTGGTCACCAACACATCGTCCTTGTCAGTCACTGCGATTGCTGCGGCTTTAAAACGACCCGCCCAATTTGCGGGGTTCCACTTTTTCAACCCCGTGCCATTGATGAAAGTGGTAGAGGTCATTGCCGGACTTAAAACCAGCCAAGAGGTTTGTGTTCGCCTCACCAACTTCACACAACAAATGGGCCATACACCCGTTCAAGCCAAGGACACCCCCGGCTTCATCGTGAACCATGCTGGCCGTGGCTACGGCACGGAAGCCCTGCGCATTGTGTCCGAAGGTGTTGCAGACTTTGCCACGATTGACCGCATTCTTAAAGATCAGGTTGGCTTTAAACTCGGCCCGTTCGAGTTGTTCGATCTCACGGCACTGGATGTGTCTCATCCTGTGATGGAATCGATTTACAACCAGTATTACCAGGAGCCACGGTACCGGCCTAGCGTCATCACAGCACAACGTCTGGCGGGTGGGGTCGTGGGGAAAAAAGTGGGGGAAGGCTTTTACAACTATGTGGATGGCAAAGCCGTTGTAGCGCCTGAGCCAGCTGTACCCGATGTCAAGGAATTTCCACCTGTGTGGGTGTCTCCTCGCGCATCACGTCGCATGGAATTGTTGCAATTACTCAAAGACTTGGGGGCACACATTGAAACAGGTCCTTCACCATCTCCTCAGGCATTGACCCTCGTCGCGCCCCTGGGTTTTGACGTGACCACCGTCGCTGTTGTGGAAAGACTTGATCCCGCCAGAACCATTGGCATTGACATGTTGTTTGATGACGCTGCGACCAAACGCCGTGTCTTGGCGACCAACCCTGCAACACGAAGCGACATGAGGGATGCAGCCCATGCCTTGTTTGCCAAAGATGGAAAAGCCGTCAGCGTCATTCGGGACAGCGGCGGTTTTGTCACGCAACGGGTCGTTGCCAATATCGTCAACATTGCCACCGACATGTGCCAGCAAGGCGTCTGTACGCCCAAGGACTTGGATGTGGCTGTGACACTGGGCTTGGGTTATCCCGTAGGACCCTTGGCGCTGGGCAATCTCCTTGGCCCGACCAATGTCTTGGAAGTCCTTTTCAACTTGCAAACCGTCTATGGCGACCCGCGCTATCGCCCCAGCCCATGGTTGCGTCGGCGCGGTGCCATTGGTTTGTCATTGCTTCAGACAGAGGATTGATCGCATGGCCTCCCAACTGCTCAGCACCAGTGAAGGTGCCACGCTCATTCTGACCTTGAGCAATCCTGAACACCGAAATGCTTTGGGACCAGAAATGTACGCAGCAGGCGTGGAGGCCTTGAATGTGGCAGAGTCCAGCCCGGATGTCAAAACGGTGGTGATCACCGGTGAAGGCGGCCTTTTCAGTGCAGGCGGAAATTTGCAACGCTTGAACAACAACCGTCAGTTGCCGCCAGAACACCAGGCGCAAAGCATTGAAGGTCTGCACAACTGGATTGAAGCCATTCGCGCATTTCCCAAACCCCTCATTGCGGCCGTTGAAGGTCCTGCAGCAGGTGCTGGCTTTTCGTTGGCACTGGCCTGCGACTTGATCGTTGCGGCCAAAAACAGCCTGTTCGTCATGGCTTACAGCAACATTGCGTTGTCACCAGACGGTGGCGGCACTTGGAGCCTGCTGCGTGCAGTCCCGAGACAATTGGCCACAGAGCTCCTGATGTTTGGCAATCGCATTGATGCCGAAAGATTGCACAGCTTGGGCGTGGTCAATCGACTGTGCGAACCAGGTCAAGCACTGGGTACGGCATTGAGTATGGCCAGCCAGCTGAACGGCAAAGCCGCCAATGCCTTGAGCAGCATCAAGGAACTTCTCAATGAGTCCGAGGCGGCATCACTGAACCATCAACTGAGTTTGGAACGCGATCATTTCGTGAAAAACCTTCACCATGTCAATGCGGGTATCGGCATTCACGCGTTTTTAAACAAAGAAACCCCACGCTACGAGTAGGCCCGGGTCCCCAAGGCGACATTTTTTACCCAACCAGTCACTCAAAAGACAGATGATGGACGAACCCATTCTTACGATGGAAGAAAGAGAAGCCATCAACGCAGGTCGTTGGTTCTCGTCCCTTTCACCTTCACTGAGACACGACATTCTTAGATGCGCTTATGTCAAGAGACACAAAGACGGCGAACTGATTGCAGCCCGCGGAGACCCGCCAGAGCAATGGTTCGCGTGCGCCAAAGGCGCCGTTCGCGTGAGCTCTACTTCAGTATCTGGCAAACAAATTACCCTGACCTATGTCGAACCCGGCATTTGGTTTGGCGATGTCTCCATCTTCGACGGCGACAGGCGCACGCACGACGTGTATGCGCATGGCGAAACGACCACTCTGAACGTGGCCAAAGCCGATTTCAAGAAAATTCTGGACAGCCACATCGAACTCTACGATGCCATGTTGCGTTTGCACGCCAGGCGCATTCGGCAACTGTTTGGACTGGTGGAAGACTTGAACACCCTGCCTCTACGAGCCCGCTTGGCCAAACAACTCAATCATCTGGTTCGCAGTTATGGTGTGCCAAGTTTGTCAGATGCCAAAGCCATTCGAATCAGTCTGCAATTGGCGCAAGAAGAATTGGCGCAGTTGTTGGGGGCCTCAAGGCAACGCGTCAATCAAGAACTCAAACAGATGGAACGCGAAAACGTCATCAAAATCGAACCCGGCGGATTGACTGTGCTCGACAGACAAGCCTTGGTCAAAATCATGACTTCGGGCCTTTGAACTTCGTTCTGCCGTTTCAACTTCACCCCATTTCAATTGACTGCGGATCACCCACATGAGCCAGTTTGATCACTTTGTGGGCACTCGCCCCGTGACCGGTACCCATGCTTTCGATGTGAAGGCTCTTGAGGCTTGGCTTTCAGCCCACATGCATGGGTTTGAAGGACCGCTCAGTGTTGAAATGTTCAAGGGCGGTCAGTCCAACCCCACCTACAAATTGATCACGCCCCAATCTGCTTATGTGATGCGCGCCAAGCCAGGGCCTGTGGCTAAACTGCTGCCCTCCGCTCATGCCATTGAGCGCGAATTTACGGTCATGAAAGGTTTGTCCGGTACCGACGTACCAGTGGCTCAAATGCATGTTTTGTGCGAAGATGAAGCAGTCGTTGGCCGAGCTTTTTATGTCATGGAATTTGTGGCCGGACGCGTTTTGTGGGATCAGTCATTGCCAGGCATGCGCAATGAGCAACGTGGCGAAATTTACGACGAAATGAACCGCGTGATTGCAGCACTTCACAGTGTTGACTTTGCGGCGCAAGGATTGCTGAATTACGGCAAGCCCGGAAGCTACATAGAACGTCAAATTGCTCGCTGGAGCAAACAGTACGTGGCCTCCCGAACCCAAGAGATTCCAGAAATGGACCGACTCATGGCCTGGCTTGCGGCCAACATGCCCCCAAGTGCCAAAGACGAATCATTGGTCAGCATCGTGCATGGCGACTTTCGCTTAGACAACCTGATGTTTCACCCCACCGAGCCCAAAGTGCTGGCGGTGTTGGACTGGGAGCTTTCAACGCTGGGACACCCATTGGCAGATTTCAGTTACCACTGCATGGCCTGGCACATCAAGCCGGGCTCCTTCAGAGGCATCGGCGGCTTGGACCACAAAGCTTTGGGTATTCCAGAAGAATCCGAATACATCCAACGCTACTGTCAGAGGACAGGTTTCACCACACCAGAAAAGTTGGCCGTCGATTGGAACTTTTACATGGCCTACAACCTGTTTCGCATTGCAGCCATTTTGCAAGGCATTGCCAAACGCGTGGAAGACGGTACGGCTTCAAGTGAACAAGCCAAGGCCTCAGGCGCTGGCGCAAAACCAATGGCGGAGCTTGCGTGGCAATTTGCCTCGCGAGTTTGATTTTTAAAATTTAACAGGAGACCCACCATGCAATTCGAATATTCAGACAAAGTCAAAGCCATGCAAGCGCGCTTGCTGGCTTTCATGGACGAACACATTTACCCCAACGAAGGTCGTTTCTTCAAGGAAATTGAAGACAACCGAGCGAAGGGCAACGCGTGGGTTCCCACCAAAATTGTGGAAGAACTCAAACCCTTTGCGAAAGAAGCAGGTCTTTGGAATTTGTTCCTTCCCAAATCAAGCCGTGCACCTCAAGGCCTGTCCAATCTCGAATATGCACCCATGTGCGAAATCATGGGCCGTGTTCCATTCGCGGCTGAGGTATTCAACTGCTCAGCGCCTGATACGGGCAACATGGAAACCTTTGAACGCTACGCCAGTGAAGCACTGAAAGACAAGTGGTTGGAGCCTTTGCTCAGAGGTGAAATTCGTTCTGCATTTTTGATGACAGAACCAGATGTGGCATCGTCTGACGCCACCAACATCCAATGCGAAATCAAGCGCGAAGGCGATGAGTATGTGATCAACGGACGCAAATGGTGGTCCTCTGGCGCTGGTGACCCACGCTGCGCCGTGTACATCGTGATGGGCAAGACCGACCCCGAAGCGGGCCGTCACCAACAGCAGTCCATGATCATTGTGCCAGCCAACACACCCGGCATCACGGTGGTGCGCGCCTTGTCTGTATTCGGCTATGACGATGCACCACACGGCCACATGGAAGTTGTTTTGAAAAATGTTCGTGTGCCCGCGACCAATATGCTCTTGGGCGAAGGCCGTGGATTTGAAATTGCGCAAGGCCGCTTAGGCCCAGGACGAATTCACCACTGCATGCGAACCATTGGCATCTCAGAGCGGGCCTTGGAATTGATGTGCAAACGTCTCAATTCGCGCGTGGCGTTTGGCCGTGAAGTGGCCAAGCAAACTGTGTGGCAAGAACGCATTGCCGAAGCTCGCTGCATGATTGAGCAAGCGCGTCTGTTGACGCTCAAAGCCGCTTACATGATGGACACAGTGGGCAACAAAGTTGCAAAGGCTGAAATTGCCATGATCAAGATTGTTGCGCCTCAAATGGCCTGCCAAATCATTGATTGGGCCATACAAGCGCACGGTGCCGGTGGCCTGAGCCAAGACTTCCCCTTGGCCTATGCCTATGCACATCAGCGCACCCTGCGTTTTGCAGATGGCCCCGACGAGGTTCACCGCAACTCCTTGGCCAAACTTGAATTGGCCAAGCATTTGCTGCTGCCGGGGGATGTTGAAATGCCCATCACACGCGGCGCCTGACAGCCGACCCAATGAAGGCGATCATTCAGACGCGGATGGATTTCTGATTTTTGAAGAACTTTTTCATCAAGACTCAAGATTTCACCAGATCCCGCATTAGAATATGAGGCTTGTCGGAGCGTAGCGCAGTCTGGTAGCGCATCTGGTTTGGGACCAGAGGGTCGAAGGTTCGAATCCTTTCGCTCCGACCATTCAATTCTCAAAGGCCCTACCGTCATGGTTCAAGGGCCTTTTTTATCTGCCCGTAGCTCAACTGGATAGAGCAACGGCCTTCTAAGCCGTAGGTCGGGGGTTCGAGTCCCTCCGGGCAGGCCACGATGCCAGCACCCCCCCCCCAATTTCCCATTTCAAATTTTTAGGCCGGATCAGGGTTTAGCCTAGCTTTTTTGACCTCCAAGATGCAACATAATGCATCTCTCAAGGAGATTTCAAATGACCACTTCCCCCTCACGTCGCTTGGTTTTAACACGCAGTGCTGCTTTGGTTGGCGCCGCCAGCTCCGGCTTGCTGATGCCAGAACTGGCACAGGCACAGTCCGGCAAAATCCGAGTTGGTTTGATGTTGCCCTACTCTGGTGCGTTTGCGCCATTGGGTGTCGCCATTGAAAATGGTGTGCGCATGGCCATCAATGAACAAGGCGGCAAATTGGGCGGCCGTGAAATTGAATGGTTCAAAGTTGACGACGAGTCTGAACCGTCCAAAGGCATTGAAAACGCCAACAAATTGGTACAACGTGACAAAGTGGATGTCCTGATTGGTACTGTGCACTCTGGCGTACAAATGGGTATCCAAAAAGTGGCCCGCGATTCAGGTGTCCTCACATTGATTCCCAACGCAGGTGTGCACGCTGCGACACGGGCACTGTGTGCCCCAAATGTCTTTCGCACCAGCTTCTCCAACAGCCAGCCCACATTGGCGCTGGGTCAAGCCATGGTGGCCAAAGGTCACAAAAAGGCGGTCTGGATCACTTGGAAATATGCAGCAGGCGATGAAGCTTTCGAAGGCTTCAAAGAAAGCTACACAAAAGCAGGCGGCACCATCATCAAAGAACTGGGCCTGCCCTTCCCTAACGTTGAATTCCAAGCGCTCTTGACTGAAATCGCGGCACTCAAACCTGACGCCGTTGCGTGTTTCTTTGCCGGTCCATCCGGCGCCAAATTCATGAAAGACTTTGCAGCCGCTGGCCTGAAAGGCAAGATTGCGCTTTACGGTTCCGGCTTCTTGACAGAAGGCGTGTTAGAGGCTGCTGGTCCTGCGGCTGACGGCGTCATGACCACCTTGCACTACAGCGATTCACTGGACACGCCGCGCAATCACAAATTCCGTTTGGAATACGCCAAGGCGTTCAAAATGCAACCCGATGTGTATGCCGTTCAAGGCTACGACACTGGATTGTTGCTGGTGCAAGGCGCGAATGCAGTCAAAGGTGATTTGAACAAAAAACCTGAACTCTACAAAGCCATGGAAGGTGCGGTCATTGACAGCCCTCGTGGCAAGTGGACCATGAGCAAAACACACAACCCGATTCAAGACATGTATTTGCGTGTCGCTGAAAAAGGTGAAAACAAAGTGATCGGCATTGCCGCCAAAGGCTTGGCTGACCCTGGCACTGGTTGCAAAATGGGTTAATCTCCTTTCATCGCATCGATGTCGCCAAAGCGGCGGAGAGATCCGCCGCTTTTTTTATTTCAGATTCCCCCACATCTCGCGCTCTTAGATCCCTCCTATGGATTTCGTCAACTTCCTCATCCAACTGTTGAACAGTGTTCAGTATGGCTTGCTGCTTTTCATGCTGGCAGCCGGCCTCACCTTGATCTTCGGCATCATGGGCGTCGTGAACTTGGCACATGGCAGTTTCTACATGCTGGGTGCCTATTTGGCGTGGTCCTTGGCCGCGATGACGCAAAGCTTCACATTGGCCATTATTTTGGGCACCCTCTTGTCAGTGCTCTTTGGTTTACTTTTGGAGTGGTTGCTGTTCAGGCACTTTTACAAACGAGATCACTTAGACCAAGTGCTGCTGACGTTTGGATTGATTTACGTGTTTGAAGAAACACGCTCCATCTTGTGGGGCGACGATGTCCATGGTGTCACCATTCCTGATGTGCTCAGTGCATCTATCCCGCTCACTGAAACCTTGTCTTATCCCGTCTACCGATTGTTCATGTCGGGCGTTTGTTTGCTGCTTGCACTGGGCTTGTATTTACTCATTTCCAAAACTCGCTTGGGCATGAAAATTCGTGCGGGCGCCTTCAATCACGAAATGACAGAAGCACTGGGCATCAACATCAAACTCATCCATGCGCTTGTGTTTGCCTTGGGCGTAGGACTGGCCACCATTGCGGGCATGGTGGCCGCACCCGTCTCTAGCGTCTACCCCAACATGGGCTCACAAGTCCTGATCATGTGCTTTGTCGTCGTGGTCATTGGCGGCATTGGCTCGGTCAAAGGCGCTTTGATTGCGGCGCTTTTGGTCGGCTTGGTCGACACCTTTGGCAAAGTCTTGTTGCCGCAAGTCTCTGGCATGTTGGTTTATGTGTTGATGGCGATTGTTTTACTTTACAAGCCTGAAGGCTTGTTCAAAAACTGAGGGTTACAGTATGAGCAACACACACGCCCCCCTAGAAACGCTACCGCGCAGCCTGAACATTTTGTTAGGCACAGCCCTGTTGGCTTTGGCTGCCTTCCCATTTGTCGGCACAGACTACTACTTGCTGATGGTCACCCGCATGATGATTCTGGCCATATTTGCCATGAGTCTGGATTTGCTTCAGGGTGTCACGGGCCTGGTCTCTCTTGGACATGCTGCTTATTTTGGTGTTGCAGGCTATGCCTTGGCGTTCATCACACCCGCCGGCGAACCCATTGCACTTTGGTGGGCCATGCCCTTGAGCATTGCTGCGTCTGCATTGCTGGCCCTCATCATAGGGTTCTTGGTGGTCAGAACTCACGGTATTTATTTCATCATGGTCACCATGGCATTTGCGCAAATGGTGTTTTATGCCTTCTTTGACAACAAAGCTTTAGGTGGCTCTGATGGCGTGTACATCAACTTCAAACCAGAAGCGGTGTTGTTTGACTTAGAAAACAAAACAGTTTTTTACTTCTTCACCTTGGCGCTCATGGTGCTGGTCTATGTGTTCTTAAGGCGATTGCTTTGGAGCCCATTCGGCCGAGCATTGGCGGGCATTCGAGTGAATGAGCACCGAATGCGCGCATTGGGTTTTGGCACCTTCAGTCACAAACTCGCGGCTTTTACATTGGCTGGCGCATTGGCGGGGCTGGCTGGCTTTTTATGGGGTGCTCAGTCAGGTTATGTCAACCCTGAACTCATGGGATTTCACATGAGTGCGCACGTCATCATGATGGTCATTTTGGGTGGCATGGGCAATTTCGCTGGGGCCATTGTGGGTGCATTTTCGTTTGAATACTTGCTCCACGTGTTCAAAGATTTACCTGACGTTGCAGGCTTTAATTTGGGCAAACATTGGCAATTGTGGATGGGTCTCTTCATTGTTGCCTTGGTGGTGTTAGCACCACGTGGTATTTTGGGTTTGTTTGCATCCTTCTTCCAATCAAAGGCGTCGCGCCATGACTGATACGCACGACTTGCTCTTACGCGCCAACCAAATCACCAAGCGCTTTGGCGGACTGACAGCCGTCAATGAAGTTTCAATTGATTTGCGCTTGGGTGAGCTCCATGCCGTCATTGGCCCGAATGGTGCGGGCAAATCAACCCTCACCAATTTACTGACAGGCGATTTACCCGCCACCTCAGGCCATGTGGCGCTGAATGGACAAGACATCACTGGCTGGACGCCCGAGAAAATTTCTCGTCACGGCTTGGGGCGAAGCTATCAAAAAACCAATATTTTCAGAAGCTTTACGGTGTGGGACAACGTTCGTTTGTCGGCTCAATCTCGAAGCCAACCTTTGCCGTTCAACCCCATGGCTTGGTTGCAACAAGCCGATCAAATGAGGGATGTCAACCTACGGGCTGAACGCGCCATAGAGTTAGCAGGCTTGCAAAATCGCCGCCATGCCATGGCAGGTGCGGCCAGCCACGGGGAGCAAAGGCAGCTTGAAATTGCCATGACCCTTGCTACCGAACCTCGAGTCTTGCTTCTAGACGAACCTCTTGCAGGCATGGGGGTGGCAGAAGCCGAGAGCATGGTTCAACTGTTGCTTCGATTGAAACCGACACACGCGATGATGCTGGTCGAGCACGACATCGATGCCATTTTCACACTGGCCGATCAGCTCACCGTGATGGTCAATGGCCAAGTGATTGCCAGCGGATTGCCAGCTGCAGTTCGCGCTGACGCCGGCGTTCAAGCGGCCTATTTGGGTGAGGATCACTGACATGAGCGACACTTTGATTCAAGTGAAAGAACTCAACAGTTACTACGGTGCAAGTCATATTCTTCGCAACGTCAATTTTGAAGTCAAACGCGGCGAAACCATTGGTCTCATGGGTCGCAATGGCATGGGGAAAAGCACTCTGCTCAAGTCCATCATGGGCATCGTGACGCCTCGCTCCGGTGATGTTTTCATCATGGGCCAACGCAGCAACGAAAAGTCCATCTTTGAAGTGGCGCAACAAGGTATTGCCTATGTGCCCGAAGGGCGGGGCATTTTTGGCAACCTCAGTGTGGTCGAAAATTTGCAAATGGCAGCACGACCAGGAACGCAAGGCCAACGAGATTGGACTTATGAGCGGGTCTTAGAAACCTTTCCACGCTTGAAGGAGCGGCTCGGACATGGCGGACAGCAACTGTCTGGAGGCGAGCAACAAATGTTAACCATTGGCCGAGCCCTGATGACCAACCCGGATGTGCTCATATTGGATGAAGCCACAGAGGGCTTAGCACCCTTGATTGCCCGAGAGATTTGGCGGATTTGCAGCATGATCAAAGACAGTGGCATCAGCAGCATCATCGTGGACAAAAATTGGAAACATGTGACCCAAATCACCAACCGCAATGTGATTTTGGTAAAGGGTGAAGTGGTCTACGAGGGCACATCGGATGCGGTTCATGCACATCCCGAAACCCTGCTTCAACACTTGGGTGTTTGAATGACAAAAGATTCAACGCTTCGGGGCGTACGGGTATTGAGTTTGGCGTTGAACTTGCCGGGCCCTGCTGCCTTGCTGCGCATTGCCAACATGGGCGCTCAATGCACCAAGGTCAATCCGCCTAACGGCGACCCTATGGCCCTCTATACCCAAACGGGTTACGGCACTTTGCACCAAGGTGTCAAACAAGTCAGTTGCGATTTAAAAAGCGAATCAGGTCAGAAGGCCTTGCATCAGAGGCTTGCCAAGACCGATGTATTGCTCACATCGTTTCGCCCCTCTGCGCTGACCAAGCTGGGCCTTGGTTGGAAATCCTTGCACAAACTGTATCCGCAACTGAGCTGTGTCAGTGTGGTGGGCTCACCAGGTCCTTTGGCAGACATTCCGGGCCATGACTTGACTTACCAAGCTGAAGTCAATTTGGTACCAGGAATGGATTTGCCTGCCAGTTTGTTTGCTGATATGGGTGGCGCACTCATGGCCAGCGAAGCAATTTTAAAAGCCACTTTGGCGCAACGCATCTCTGGCAAAGGCTCGTTTCATGAAGTGGCACTGAGCGATGCAGCAGCTTGGTTGGCCTTGCCGAGAACTTGGGGCATGACCTTGCCCAAAGGGGCCGTCGGCGGCGCACATGCAGGTTACAAAATGTATGCGTGCAAGAATGGCCGAGTCGCCGTAGCGGCTTTGGAGCATCACTTTGCGAAAGCCTTGTGCGATGCAGCGAACGTCAAGGTCAGTGATGTCAAAGCGATGTTTGCCCCCCAAACCCATCAAGGCATTGCTGCTTTTTTTGCCAACAAAACACGGAAGCAGTTGGACAAATTAGCTGCTGACAAAGACATTCCATTGATGACTTTGCCAAAGCCCTAAAGTCAATGCGTTAATTGGGCCCAAGCCTTGTCCAAACGTTTCACGCTCACAGGCTGAGGTGTTCTCAACTCTTGCGCAAAGAAGCTGACGCGCAGTTCTTCAAGCAACCACCGGAACTCCAGCATCCGATCGTCTACAGCCCCTTTGCGTTCAGCGACCAAACGCCAATAACGCTGCTCCTGAGGTTTGAGTTCTGCCATTTTGGCAGCATCGCGCGCGGGGTCAGCGCGGTACTTGTCCAGTCGCAAAACAATGGCTTTCAGATACCGTCCGTAGTGTTGAAGTTGTGTCCAAGGTGTGGTGGCCAAAAATCGTTTGGGCATCAAACGTTGCAACTGTTGCATCCCATCAGCGGTCGCATCAGGGGCGTTTTTAGTGTCCTTGATTTTGCGAGTTGCGGCGGCATACTCCGTCAAAACAAGGCCCGCCAACCTGGCCACTTCATTGGCGATAAGGGTAAGCCGCCCTCTTCCTTCGTCAATGCGCTTTTTGAAACTGAACTCATCAGCCGGTAGAGGCTCCAAAAGAAACGCCCTGTCGAGTGCCACTTCAATGATTTGGAGACGCAACTCATCCGAGGTGCCCAAAGGCATGTACGCCACAGCCATCTTTTGCAAATCTGGGATGTTCTTTTCCAAGTATTTCAAGGCATCCTTGATTTGGAGTGCAAACAAACGGCGTAAGCCATCCCGGTGTTTTTGAGCAGCGACTTCCGGCTCATCAAACACCTCGATGGTCACGGCGTCTGTGAGGTCGACCAACGCCGGAAAACCTATCAAACTTTGGCCCCCTTTGTTGATTTCCATTAACTCTGGCAAATCACCAAAGGACCATTGGGTATACCGTTGCTGGGGGTTGACTTTGGGTGCTGTTGTTTGAATGGGCGCATGGGTCTCTGTCCCTGATGGCTTGCTCGGTGCAGAACTTGATGGCGCCCCAGTTGCTGAAAATGTCGATGGCAACTTGACTTCAAGCTTCACAGCCGTCGAAGGTACCTTCAATTGAGCCAGCGCCTGAAAAGCGCCCCTGGCCTGCGTCCCCCAATCGCCTTTGAGCGCACCCAAGTTGCGACCCATGCCCAATTGGCGCCCGTGTTCATCGACCACCCGAAGGTTCATGAACAAATGCGGGCTGAGCATTTCCAATTTGAAATCGGCACGCTTCACATCCAGGCTGGTGGCGTCTCTGACTTTCTTCAGCAGCGCATCGGTCAATGAGCCTGTGCCAAAAATTTCCACAGCCCCAAGCTCTTCTGCCAATTTACTGGCAGCGTCAGGCAAGGGCACAAACCGTGAGCGGGGTTTTTGGGGCAAGCTTTTGAGCAAGGCGTGAATCTTGTCTTTCAGCAAGCCCGGCACCAACCACTCACAGCGCTCTTCATGCACCTGGTTCAAAACAAACAAGGGCACCGTCACCGTCACGCCATCTCGGGCATCGCCTGGTTCGTGCAAATAGGTGGCCGTGCAATCGGTGCCTCCTAAGCGAATGGTTTTGGGGAATGCCTGCGTGGTGATGCCTGCCGCCTCATGGCGCATGAGCTCTTCACGGCTGAGCAAAAGCAACTGAGGCCGTCCCCTGACGGCATCGCGATACCAAGCCTCCAACAGCCGGCCTGAACAAACATCGGAAGGAATTTGCTGATCGTAGAAAGCATAGATCAACTCATCGTCAACCAAGACGTCTTGTCTGCGCGATTTATGCTCCAGCTCTTGCACCTTGGCAACCATCTTGTGATTGGCTGCCAAAAATGGCAAAGCAGTTTCCCACTGTCCATGCACCAGGGCTTCGCGAATGAAAATTTCTCGTGCAGTTTGCGGGTCCACTTTGCCAAACGAGACACGCCGTCCGCTGTAGACGACGAGGCCATACAGGGTCGCGCGTTCAAGGGCGATCACTTCACCTGACTTCTTTTCCCAGTGCGGATCAAGCAATTGCTTTTTCAGCAAATGTGCACCCACTTGCTCGAGCCACGTTGGCTCGATGCCCGCAATGCCACGACCAAACAAACGGGTGGTCTCAACCAACTCAGAGACCACCGTCCAGCGACCTGGTTTCTTCGACAAATGCGCACCAGGATGACGGTAAAACTTGATGCCCCTGGCTCCCAAATAAACATCCTCATCTTCTTGCTTGCAGCCCACATTGCCCAGCAATCCTGCCAGCATGGACAAATGGATTTGTTCGTAAGAGGCCGGTTGGGTGTTCAAGGACCAACGATGTTCGGCCACTGTGGTGTGAAGCTGTGTGTGTGTATCCCGCCATTCGCGCACACGTCGAATGTTCACAAAGTTTTGTCGGAGCAATTGTTCGTATTGACGGTTGCTGAGTTTGTGCTCAGCGCCTGCAGGGGTCTTGCCACCTCTCGCGTCTGACAACCACTTCCATAGCTTCAAATAACCGGTGAATTCACTCTTGTCATCGTCAAATTTGGCATGGGCTTGATCCGCTTGTGCCTGTGCTTCTAGGGGCCGATCACGCACATCTTGAACAGACAAAGCGCTGGCAATGACCAAGACCTCGTCCAAAGCCTGACGGTCCCGCGCTTCCAAAATCATGCGCCCCACGCGAGGGTCCAAGGGCAGCTTGGCCAACTCGGCGCCGGTTCGAGTGAGCTCATTCAACTCGTTGACAGCCCCCAGCTCGGCCAGCAATTGATAGCCGTCTGTGATGGCGCGCTTAGAGGGTGCCTCAATGAAAGGGAATTCATCCACCACGCCCAAGTGCAAAGACTTCATGCGCAGAATCACACCCGCCAGGGAAGACCTGAGAATTTCAGGGTCTGTGAATTTGGGTCGCGCGTTGAAATCGGCTTCGTCATACAAACGAATACAGATGCCATTGGCCACACGACCGCAGCGACCAGCGCGCTGATTGGCGGCCGCTTGACTGATCGGCTCCACCATGAGTTGTTCAACTTTGCTGCGAAGGCTGTAACGTTTGACGCGGGCCGTGCCCGCATCGATGACATAGCGAATGCCGGGGACGGTCAGGGAGGTTTCAGCCACATTGGTGGCCAGCACAATGCGCCGCCCCGAATGGTTGTCAAAGACACGGTCTTGGTCCGCTTGCGACAAGCGTGCAAACAGGGGCAAGACTTCTGCATTTCGCGTCAGGGCACTGTGTGCCAAGTGCTTTCGCAAATGATCGGCCGCCTCTCGAATTTCTCGCTCGCCAGGCAAGAAAACCAAGATGTCGCCGGCTGCATGACCGGTCCACAGTTCATCCACCGACGCTGCAATGGCATCATTCAGATCATGCTCACGCG
The DNA here is from genome assembly GCA_947373185.1 of Comamonadaceae bacterium. Taxonomy (GTDB): domain Bacteria; phylum Pseudomonadota; class Gammaproteobacteria; order Burkholderiales; family Burkholderiaceae_C; genus Limnohabitans_A. Next base: position 18,840 of record CANBWP010000010.1, read on the forward strand.
ACTCTTCAAAGGGTCGCCAACGCATTTCCACGGGAAATGTCCGGCCCGACACCATGATGACGGGCGCCGGCCCTTTGCGGGACGCAAAATGCGTCGCAAAGCGATTGGCATCAATGGTGGCAGAGGTCACCACCACTTTCAGATCAGGCCGCCGCGGCAGGATTTGACGCAAATATCCCAAAAGGAAATCGATGTTCAAGCTGCGCTCATGGGCCTCGTCAATGATGAGGGTGTCATACGCCTCGAGCAGCGGGTCGTTTTGCGTTTCAGCCAACAAAATGCCATCTGTCATCAATTTGACCGAGGCATCCTTGGACAAACGATCTTGAAAACGCACCTTGTAGCCCACGACATCGCCCAAGGGCGTCTTCAACTCTTCGGCAATGCGCTTGGCCACACTGCTGGCCGCAATGCGCCTTGGCTGTGTGTGGCCAATCCACTTGCCGCGTTGCCCTGGCGCAGCATTCAATCGACCACGACCTAGGGCCAATGCGATTTTGGGCAATTGGGTGGTTTTGCCCGAGCCGGTCTCGCCGCAGACGATGATGACCTGGTGTTCCGCCATGGCCTGAGCGATTTCGTCGCGCTTTGCCGACACTGGCAAAGACTCAGGAAACTCGATTTTCAAGGGGGTAGCGGACAATGGCAAAACTTCTGTAAAAATCAGGGATGGCGTAAGGCCTGAATTATCCGCTGTCTTGGCCCTTTTCGAGAGACTCCAAAGCCCATGTCCACTGTCTTTAACTTCACCTTCGTACCTTGGTTTCGCTCGGTGGCGCCTTACATTCACATGCACCGTGGCAAAACCCTGGTGGTGGGCATTGCAGGGGAAGCCATCGCGGCGGGCAAACTACAGCACTTGGCACAAGACTTGGCCTTGATTCAGAGCATGGGCGTCAAAATTGTCTTGGTTCATGGATTCAGACCACAGGTCAACGAGCAGCTCAAGGCCAAAGGCCACACGCCCAAGTACTCCCACGGCATCCGCATCACGGATGAAGTAGCGCTTGATTGCGCGCAAGAAGCTGCAGGCCAATTGCGTTACGAAATCGAAGCGGCCTTCAGCCAAGGTTTGCCCAATACCCCCATGGCGGGCTCGACGGTTCGCGTCATCAGTGGCAACTTCTTAACAGCGCGCCCAGTCGGCATTGTCGACGGCGTTGATTTTCAGCACTCTGGTTTGGTTCGAAAAGTCGACGTGGCTGGCATCACCCAAACGCTGGACATGGGCGCCATGGTGCTGTTATCGCCTTTTGGCTTCTCCCCCACGGGGGAAGCCTTTAACTTGTCCATGGAAGAAGTGGCCACCAGTGTGGCCATTGAACTTCAAGCAGACAAGTTGATTTTCCTGACCGAAATACCTGGTCTTCGAATCAAACCCACCGAACCAGAATCTGAAGACAACCCGATCGATACCGAATTGCCTTTGGCTGCTGCCGAAGATTTGCTGAAAAAGTTGCCGGCACCCTTGCTGCCCACGGATCACGCTTTTTACTTGCAGCATTGCGTCAAGGCCTGCAAAGAAGGTGTTGAGCGCAGCCACATCTTGCCCTTTTCTGTCGATGGGGCTTTGTTGCTTGAGATCTATGTTCACGATGGCATTGGCACCATGGTGGTCGATGAAAAACTCGAAGAGTTGCGCGAAGCGACCCACGACGATGTCGGTGGCATCTTGCAGCTCATTGAGCCCTTCGAAAACGACGGCACGCTGGTCAAGCGCGACAGAACGGAAATTGAACGCGATGTCGATCACTACACCGTCATCGAACATGATGGTGTTATTTTTGCCTGTGCCGCACTCTACCCCTACGCCGAAGCCAAAACAGCCGAGATGGCCGCGCTGACCGTGTCACCGCAATCGCAGGGTCAAGGCGATGGCGAGAAGGTTTTGAAGCGCATTGAGCAGCGCGCACGCGCCATGGGTTTGCAAAGTATTTTTGTATTGACCACCCGAACCATGCATTGGTTCATCAAGCGTGGCTTTGTGCAAGTCGATGCCGATTGGCTGCCCGAGGGCCGCAAACGCAAATACAACTGGGATCGACGCAGTCAAGTCTTGGTTAAAAAGCTCAGCTGACTTGGCTTGTCGGAGGCGAGACCCATCCGTCACGCCAACGCAAGGCCAGCATCAAGAGCAGGATGCTGCCAAAGACCAAGAATGACCAGTTGGCAATTGAGCCCCCCAGAAAGGTCCAATCGACCTTGGTGCAGTCGCCACTGCCCTTGAAAATCATGGGCACCAAACGTTGCATGGGAAAGTTTTCGACCATGCCATAAAAGTCGCGGCCACACGAAACTATCTCGGGTGGATACCACTGCAGCCATGACTGACGAGCTGCCACAAAGGCACCAAAACCTGCTGTCACAAAAACCAGCCACGACATGATGAGGGTGCGAAGGGGTGCTCGCGCGCTAGTCCCGAGCACGCAGCACAAAATGATGCCCATCATGGCGTAGCGCTGAACGATGCACATGGGGCATGGCAAGGTGCCCAAATAATTTTGCAAATACAAAATACCAAACAACAACATGCACACACACCCAGCGGCCACCAGGGCAAGCCACCGTTGAGTGGGCCATCGCATCAGCGCATTCAGTGAGTTCATGTGGTTGGCCTGTCTGTTTGGAGGTGACGAAGCATTAACTCTCGACGAAAGCACGCTCAATGACGAACTGCCCTGGTGTGCTGGTATTGCCTTCGACAAAACCCCGTTTTTCACAGAGTGATTTGAGATCACGCAGCATTTCTGGGCTGCCGCAAATCATGACGCGATCTTCCTCTGCGTTGAGCAAGGGAATGCCCAAGTCTGCACTGATTTTGCCGTTCTCGAGCAAATCAGTGACACGGCCTTGATGAACAAAAGGTTCGCGCGTCACAGTGGGGTAATAAAGCAGTTGCTTGCTGACCATCTCGCCCAAGAATTCATTTTGGGGCAGCGCTTGGGTGATGAAGTCGTGATACGCCAATTCTTTGACTTCACGAACCCCGTGCAGCAGCACCACTTGTTCGAAACGTTCATAAGTTTCAGGATCGCGAATGATGCTCATGAAAGGCGCCAATCCTGTGCCAGTGCCAATCAGGTACAAACGTTTGGCAGGCGTGAGGTAGTCAATCAGCAAAGTGCCTGTGGGTTTGCGCCCCACCACAATGGTGTCACCGACTTGAATATGCTGCAGCTTGGAAGTGAGGGGGCCGTCTTGTACTTTGATACTCAAGAATTCCAAATGTTCTTCGTAATTGGCACTGGCAATGCTGTAAGCACGCAACAGCGGTTTGCCGTTGTCACCACGCAAGCCAATCATGGTGAAATGGCCATTTGAAAATCGCAGTGCCTGGTCACGTGTGGTGGTGAAGCTGAACAATCGGTCAGTCCAGTGGTGAACGCTCAGGACTTTTTCTTCTAAAAATGCACTCATAAAACTTAGGGGAATTTAAACAAAACATGCCATTTTCAGGCTTATTCGCTTGTATTGGAAATACAATAATTTTATATCCCTATAGATAAGCCATCTTAAGCATCATCAAGGAACACCATGGCCCGCACCGTTAAATGCATCAAATTGGACATCGAAGCTGAAGGCTTGGACTTCCCACCCTACCCTGGTGAACTGGGCAAACGCATTTGGGAGAGCGTCAGCAAAGAGGCTTGGGCCGCCTGGCTCAAGCACCAAACCATGTTGGTCAATGAAAACCGCTTGAACTTGGCCGACGCACGCGCTCGCCAATATTTAGCCCGCCAAATGGAAAACCATTTCTTTGGCACTGGCGCTGACGCAGCCCAAGGCTATGTCCCGCCCCCCAGCGCCTGATTTCCACGCGCACCATTGGCAACAGCGTGAAGCTTGGCAACGAAGCTGGCACGCATTAGACACCGCCTTTGGTCGTGGCGAATCATTCTGCAACACCCTCGCTGCATGGCGCGCTGACCGTCATGCCCCGCATCAGCTTTTCTACTCAGCATTCACACTTGAGCCCCCTTCCCAAATAGACCCTCGCATCGCAACAGCTTGCTTGGGTCTCTTGCCTGGGGTTCATCGAATCTTGTTTGAGCAAGGCCGTGTTCAGCTGACACTTTGCATTGGCGCAATCGCATCATCCACATCGCAGTTGGCGCGTGAGATTGATCTGCCCGCAGACAGCATTTGCGTGCCAGACTTTACAGATTGGGATGTTCGCAGCATTGCACGATTGTGCAAACGGGGCACCCACATCACGTGGCTGCATGCACCCAAGGCTATGCCGCCACAACTTCAAGGCACGGGATTTCAAGCCACCAACACGGCACAGACAGCGGTCTATCAGCCCCATTGGCAAGCCAAAACAAGTCTTCGCAGTGCTGCGACGCCAAGCACATCTCATTCTTCCAAGGTGGTGGTCATCGGTGCGGGACTTGCAGGTTCAGCCGCTGCTTACAGTTTGGCATCTAGAGGCTGGCAAGTCGCGGTGTTGGACCAAGGTTCGCAATTAGGCGCAGGCGCATCCGGATTGCCGGCTGGCATCTTTGCCACCCATGTCTCCCCGGACAACAATGTGTTGTCGCGCATCACGCGTGATGGTGTCAGGGCGACCCTTCAAAGGGCCGAACACTTGCTCGAAAGACACCGAGAGTGGGACTTGGCACATTTGTTAGAACACCGCTTCCAAGGCAAAAGGCAATTGCCCCAAGCTGATTTGTGGCCGACTGCTGGCCACGAATGGAGCACCAACGCCAATACCGCACAAAGAACAAGCGGTGGCCTTGCGACAGACACACCTGCCCTGTGGCATGCCCTAGCAGGCTGGATTCAAACGCAAGCCTTGGTCAAAGCGCAACTGAGCATCCATGGCATCCATACACAGACCCAAGCTTGTGTTGCCAAGTTGGTTCGTCACCACGCTGAATGGCACGTTTTGGACGCGCATGAAAAGGTCTTGGCTTCAGCACCGCACATCGTCGTGGCCACAGCACATGGCTGCCAGGATTTACTTGATTCGGTGGACCTCCAAGCAAGGCCTGAATCCTTACGCCGCCCTCACCTGCCCATCACCGCTTTGCGTGGTCAAGTGACCTATGGCCCCATGAACGCATTGCCAGCAGCTTTGAGAAACAATCTCCCCACTTTCCCAGTCAATGGCCATGGCAGTTACATCGGCCAGCTCAAGTCACTTGCGCCTGAGAACCAAGCGCCTTATTGGATCGTCGGCTCTAGTTTTCAGCGCCATGATTTAGACACCCGGCCACGTGCAGAAGATCAGCAAAGCAACCTCAAACAATGGTCTGAACTCATGCCCGCTTGGCATGACGACATTCTCCATGGTGTGGACCTGAACCAAACCAAGGCCTGGGCCTCAGTTCGTGCCGCATTGCCCGATCGCTTGCCAGCTGTGGGGGCGCTGAAACATCCAGACTTCCAAGGCATTCAGCTTTGCACAGGGATGGGAGCCAGAGGCATCAGCTGGTCCGTCTTGTGTGGCGAATTGTTGGCCGCACACCTGACGCATGAACCGCTGCCAATGGCGGCATCTTTGGCCCAACTGATGGCCGCGTCTCGATTTGGCTAAATCAAACTTTATTGCTGCGCTGCAGAGGGTCGACGCAACTTCACGTAGGCATCTGAGGGCTGGTAGTTTTTACCATCGGCATAGCGCCACTGTGTCATGCTGCCCTGATTGCCACGCACATCCAATTTGCCCACATAAGCACCCATGGTGGACTGTTGGTCAAGCGCGCGAAACTCAGCAGGGCCAAAGGGGGTGGAGAATTTCAAACCGCGCATGGCCAGCACCAATTTTTCATTGTCGGTGCTTCCCGCTTTTTTGATTGCGGCAAAGATCGCTTGCATGGTGGCATAACCCACCACGGATCCCACCTTGGGGTTCTCTTTGAACTTTTTGTAATAGTTGGCGGCAAACGAAGCATGTTCCTTGGCATCAATTTGATCCCAAGGGTAGCCCGTCACGATCCAGCCCTTTGGCGTTTCGTCTTTCAAAACTTCCAAATACTCTGGCTCTCCTGACAACAAGGACACCACGGGTACTTTGGGGAAAATGCCGCGCTGATTGCCCTCACGCACCAGCTTGGCCAAATCTGCGCCAAAGGTCACGTTGAAAATGGCATCCGGCTTGCTTTGCATGAGTGCGCTCAAACTGCTGCCAGCGTCAATTTTGCCGAGGGCGGGCCATTGCTCTGCCACAAATTCAACATCCGGACGTTTGGCTTTCAAGAGCTCTTTGAAACTGGCCACTGCACTCTGACCGTATTCGTAATTGGGTGCCAAAGTTGCCCAACGTTTGGCGGGTAATTTGGCAGCTTCTTCCACCAACATGGCCGCTTGCATGTAGGTGCTGGGGCGCAAGCGGAACGTGTAGCGATTTCCTTTTTCCCAAACGATGGCATCGGTCAGGGGCTCACTGGCAACAAAAATTCGTTTGTTCTTGGCCGCATGGTCGGCCAGTGCCAAGCCCACGTTCGACAAAAAACCACCGGCCAGTACATCCACTTTTTCTTGGCTGGTCAGCTCGATGGCGTGGCGCAAGGCTTCCTCAGGTTTACCCGCATCATCACGTGCAACCACTTCGACCTTGCGACCCAACAAACCGCCGGCCGCATTGATCTCTTCGACGGCCAATTGCCAGCCTTGTTTGTAGGGTTGGGTGAATTGAGGGATGGCGGAATAGCTGTTGATTTCACCAATCCGAATCGGCGTCTGCGCCTGCAAAGACATGGCAGGCAGGGCGAACAGCAAACCCTTTAGCAACAAAGACCTCATACCAAACTCCTCAAAAGCGAAACTGTATCAGCTTGGCAAAACCCAGACTGATTTCGGACCAATAGGGACATGTCAGTCGCTCTTATGATCAATAAGCATATATGTCAAACGAATAAATAGTTTGTTTTGACATAAAGAACCGCTAGAGTTCATGCCTTCATCGGAAAAATCCGACGTCTTACCCTTGCTCTATTTCCAGATGTACCAATACACAGAATTTGACCGCCAGTTTGTGAAACTGCGTGCAGCTCAGCACCGAGACCAACTCGAGCGCTGGCAATCAGGCCAGCTCGCCGACGAAGAGTTTCGCCCCCTGCGACTTCAAAATGGCTGGTATGTCCAGCGTTACGCCCCCATGTTGCGGGTTGCAGTGCCCTATGGCGAAATCTCCAGCAAGCAACTCAGTGTTTTGGCCCAAATTGCCAAAGAGTTCGACCAACCTGAAGCCCATTTGTTTGCAAATGCACAAACTCAACAAGACCTGTTGCCCGGCAAGTCGCCACGTCTGATCAAAGGCTACGGTCACTTCACGACCCGTCAAAACGTCCAGTTCAACTGGATTCCTCTCGACAAATCGGCCGATGTCATGGACTTGCTGGCCACCGTCGACATGCATGGCATTCAGACCAGTGGCAATTGCATTCGCAACATCACCACCGATGAGTTGGCAGGTGTGGCCGTGGACGAGCTGGTAGACCCCCGCCCCTATGCGGAAATTCTGCGCCAATGGAGCACCTTGCACCCTGAGTTCGCCTTCCTGCCACGCAAGTTCAAAATTGCCATCTCAGGCGCAACAGAAGACCGCGCCGCCATGGGTTGGCATGACGTTGGCTTGCAAGTCCTGAAAAATTCACAAGGTGAAATTGGCTTCAAGGTTTGGGCGGGTGGTGGCATGGGTCGCACGCCCATCATTGGCACCTTGATTCGTGAGTTCCTGCCATGGCAAGACATCATGAACTACCTAGAAGCAGTGGTTCGTGTTTACAACCGCTGGGGTCGACGTGACAACCTGTACAAAGCACGCATCAAAATATTGGTAAAGGCTGAAGGACAGCGTTACATCGATGAAGTCGAAGCTGAATTTCAACAGATCATCAACCACGATGGCGCACCGCACACCATCACCCAAGCAGAGTTCAACCGTGTGGCGGCCTGCTTTGTGGAACCTCAGGCACCTGCCGAGCTGAAAGCTTCTGGCCACGCCGATTTGACTGACCCCGCATTCCAACGCTGGCAACAACAAAACGTTGCACCCCACAAGAACCCAGACCTGCGCGCTGTCACCCTGTCATTCAAGCGTTTGGGCTTGGCACCCGGGGATGCCACTGCAGAGCAACTTGAAGCCTCGGCGCAACTTACCGCTAAATATTCACGCGGTGAAGCACGTGTCACGCACGCCCAAAACTTGGTGCTGCCTTGGGTTCATGTGGCGCAACTTTATGACTTGTGGCAAGAAGCCAAAGCGCTGGGCTTTGCCAGCCCCAATGTGGGCCTGCTGAACGACATGATTGCTTGCCCAGGCGGGGACTATTGCGCACTGGCCAATGCGCGCGCCATTCCAGTGGCCGCTGCCATTTCTGAACGCTACCAAGACTTGGACGAACTCGACGACTTGGGCCCCATCGATTTGCACATCAGCGGATGCATCAACTCCTGCGGCCACCATCACAGTGGCCACATTGGCATATTGGGTGTCGATAAAGATGGCAAAGAGTGGTACCAAGTCACTTTGGGCGGCTCTGATGGCAGCACACTTTCTGGCACAGCCACACCCGGCAAAGTGGTGGGCCCCTCTTTCTCTGCTGCAGAAGTACCTGAAGTGATTGAAGCCGTGATCAACACCTACCTTGCCCATCGTTTGCCGGCAAATGACAACGCATCCGGTCGTTCTGAGTACTTCATTGAAACCTTGCGCCGGATCGGCCAAGACCCCTTCAAGCAAGCGGCCAACGCAGCCCGTCACCCAGAGCTCACGCTCGCCTGAAATCCATCTTGACTCCTATGCAAATTCTGTCATTCAACGCACATGCAGTCGTCACGAACGACCCCAGCGTGCTCACGCTGACCAACGATATTGACCCCCGCAGCCTCTCGCTTGCAGGTGTGAAACGCATCGATTTGAATTTTCCCAAATTCACCGATGGCCGTGCATACAGCCAAGCCTTTTTGCTGCGCCGCAGGCTGGGTTTTCAAGGTGAAATCCGCGCCACAGGCGATGTTTTGATTGACCAATTGGTCTCGATGTCGCGGACTGGTTTTGATGTGGCGGTGTTGCGCGAAGGTTTAGATGCCACGGCTGCAGCGCGTCAATTTGAGCGCTTCTCAGATTTCTATCAAGGCTCTGCCGTCGACACCCAACCGCACTTTGCAAAGGCTGCAGCATGAGCACTTCAGCCCTGTCAATGAAAGGGGCTGCAGCGGGTCAAAAGGCCACGCAGCGGCACGCCAATCCAAGTACCCAGTACGCTGCAAAAGTGGCCGAAAGCTTGGCTTTGTTGCAACAAGCTGTGGCTGAATTCAACCCTGTCACACAAGCCTCGAGCCTGGGCGCTGAAGACGTCGTGATCACCCACCTGATCAACCAAAACGCCTTGAACATTCCCGTCTTCGTTTTGGAAACAGGCGCATTGCACCGTGAAACACTGGCATTGCTAGAGCGGACACAAGCCCACTCCACAGCGCCTGTCCATGTCTACCGCCCAGCCAACGAACAGGTCATTGCCTTCGTCAAAACGCACGGACAAGACGCCATGTACGAAAGTCTTGCGCTTCGCAAAGCCTGCTGCCAAGTGCGCAAGCTGGGGCCATTGGCCGAAGCACTGAAAGGCCAACGCGCGTGGGTCACGGGCTTGCGCCGTGAACAATCGAGCAACCGCGCAGAAGTGCCGTTGATTGACCGCGCCGAAGATGCCAGCAAAGGCCTTCTCAAACTCAACCCCCTGGCCAATTGGACATGGGGGGATGTGTGGCACTACATCACGGTCAATCAAGTGGACTACAACCCCTTGCACGATCAGTTTTTCCCCAGCATTGGTTGCGCCCCTTGCACCCGTGCCATCAGTCTGGGCGAAGAGTTTCGCGCGGGTCGTTGGTGGTGGGAAGACGAAGCCGCCAAGGAATGCGGTTTACACGCCCAAAAATAAGCGCCTTCACAAAAAGAACCCCCATGAACGCACGTACCGAACCTGAAATGCTGCATCACTTGAGCAACGCCCACCTGGACGCCCTTGAAGAAGAAACCATCTTCATTTTGCGCGAAGTGGCTGCAGCCTTTGAACGCCCCACTCTGCTTTTTTCTGGCGGCAAAGACTCCTTGGTCATGTTGAAATGCGCTGAGAAAGCCTTTGTTGACACTCAAAAAGGCGGCCGCATTCCCTACCCTTTGCTCATGATTGACACGGGTCACAACTTTCCAGAAGTGACTGACTTTCGTGATTTCCGCGCCAATGAGTTAGGTGCTGAACTGATCGTTCGAAGTGTTGAAGACTCGATGAAACGCGGCACCGTTCGTCTGGCGCATCCTGGCGAATCACGCAATGTTCACCAGTCGGTCACGCTGCTCGAAGCCATTGAAGAATTCAAGTTTGATGCACTCATTGGCGGCGCCCGCCGCGATGAAGAAAAAGCACGTGCCAAAGAACGCATCTTCAGCCACCGCGACAGCTTTGGCCAATGGCAGCCAAAATCTCAACGGCCTGAGTTATGGTCTCTGTTCAACACCAAATTGCAGCCAGGTGAGCACTTCCGTGTGTTCCCTATTTCCAACTGGACCGAGCTGGATGTTTGGCAATACATTGCCCGTGAAAACATTGCACTGCCTTCTATTTATTACACCCACCCACGTGAAGTGGTCGACCGCCGCGGCTTGTTGGTTCCGGTCACCGAACTCACACCCCCCAAAGATGGCGAAACCGTTCAAGTGCGCGACGTGCGCTTTCGAACTGTGGGTGACATCACCTGCACTTGCCCCGTAGAAAGCACAGCGGCCACCCCTGAAGAAATTGTGATTGAAACATTGGCCGCCGAAGTCAGCGAACGCGGCGCCACGCGCATGGACGACAAGACCTCGGAAGCCTCCATGGAAAAACGGAAAAAAGACGGATATTTCTAAATGAGCAACGACACTCTGACGCTGCAACACAGCGCCCTCAAATTCATCACTTGCGGTTCGGTTGACGATGGCAAGAGCACCCTCATTGGCCGCTTGTTGGTTGACACCAAAGCCGTGTTGCAAGACCACCTGGCAGGCGTTCAACGTCAAGGCGAGACTGACTTGGCATTGCTGACGGACGGCCTGTCGGCGGAGCGTGAGCAAGGCATCACCATCGATGTGGCTTACCGTTACTTCAGCACTGAAGCACGCAAGTTCATCATTGGCGACGCGCCAGGCCACGAGCAATACACCCGCAACATGGTGACCGCAGCTTCAAGCGCTGACGCTGCTGTGGTCTTGGTCGATGCCACCAAACTCGATTGGAAAAATATCAAGCTGAATTTGCTGCCGCAAACGCGCCGTCACAGTTTGCTGTTGAAACTGTTGCGTGTGCCTTCTGTCGTCTTTGCCATCAACAAACTCGATGCCGTGGAAAACGCCGCTTTGGCCTATCAACACATTCAAGGGGCTTTGGCCAAATTTGCCAATGAAGCCGGTATTCAAGTTCAGGCATGGGTCCCCATTTCAGCCCTCAAGGGCTGGAACGTGGTGGACAGGCAAGCCGACTGGTGCGGCTATACAGGCCCAAGCTTGTTGCAAATTTTGGAAACATTGCCCAGCACGCCTGCTGAAGCCGATGTGGCCATGGCGTTTCCGGTCCAATGGGTTGAAAAATTCCATGACTCCAACGTCACGCACCAAGGCCGTCGTGTTTTCTGGGGTCGTGTGGCCACTGGCACTTTGAACGTCGGACAAAGTGTTCGCGTATTTCCTAGTGGCCAAAGCGCTACGGTGGCTCAGGTTTTGTCGGCAACACGACAAGACACATCTAGCATCACTGGCCAAAGTGCTGGCGTGGTGTTGGACCGTGAAGTTGATGTCTCGCGCGGCGATTGGCTGGTAGCGAACGACTCACCCCTGGAGGGGCAGCGTCAAATGGACGCGACGGTGGCTTGGATGGACGACGAGCCTCTGGTGGCTGGCCGCCTTTACTGGGCTTTGCATGGCCATCGCTGGGTCAAAGCCAAAGTCCAACGGGTGGTGCACCGCCTCAACATCAACACCTTGGCTGAAGAAGATGCCACCGAATTGCCGGCCAATTCAGTGGGACACGTGACCTTGGCCTTTCAAGAACCCCTGATGACGATGCCTTTTGCCCAATCGCGCATTTTGGGCGCCCTCATTTTGGTTGACACGGCCAGTCACAAAACCTCAGGCGCTGTGCTGGTTAATCAAGGTTGACCGTCAGTTCTGCCTTAAAATCTACATTTTCTCGGGCAAATTTGTCCGAGAAACGCATCAGCCCCAGCCCTAGAACAAGCAAATTGTCATGACCCACGTTGTTTCTGAATCCTGTATCCGCTGCAAATACACCGACTGTGTGGATGTTTGCCCTGTGGACTGCTTCCGTGAAGGCCCCAACTTCCTCACCATTGACCCAGACGAGTGCATCGACTGCGCAGTTTGCATTCCCGAATGCCCGGTCAATGCCATCTATGCTGAAGAAGACTTACCTGCCGACCAAGTGCACATGACCCAACTCAACGCTGAGCTGGCCCTGTTGCCCACATGGAAAAGCATCACCAAGCGCAAAGCACCCATGGCAGATGCCGACGAGTGGAAAGACAAGACTGGCAAACTGAGCGAGTTGCAACGTTGATTCACACGGAAGCCTTGATCATTGGGGCTGGCCCTGTGGGCCTGTTCCAAGCGTTTCAGCTAGGGCTTCAAGATATCCGCTGCCATGTGGTCGATGCTTTGCCACAGGTGGGCGGACAATGTGTTGAGCTGTACGCCAACAAACCCATTTACGATATTCCCGGCATTCCGCTTTGCACCGGTCAGGAACTCATTGACCAACTGCAAATCCAAATCAAACCTTTTGCGCCCCACTTTCACCTCCAACAATTGGTGAGTCAGCTGCATGCAAGGGAAGATGGACAGTGGCACGTGCAAACCGACAAAGGCACTCAATTCATCGCCACGACGGTCTTCATTGCCGCAGGCGTAGGCGCCTTTGTCCAACGCGGTCTTAGCCTGCCAGGCTTTGATGAGCTCTTAGGTCAGCACATTTTTCATGTGGCGCCAAACACAAGCGTTTTCAAAGGCAAACACTTGGTGGTGCTGGGTGACAACGATGCTGCCTTAGAAGCCTGCGCGCAATGGCGACAAGGTCCTCATGCTGCTGCCAGCGTATCTTTGGTTCACCGCCGAGACCAGTTTCAAGCAATCCCAGAAGCCGTCGAAGACATGCGTCAATCATGCGCCAGTCATGCCATGCGCTTTGTTGCAGGCCAGCCCACGGGATTGGTTCAAACCGATGGCCACCTGTCTGGCCTTGAAATTCTCAATGCAAACGGCGAATCAGAAATTCTGCGGGCTGATGCTTTACTTCTATGCCTGGGTGTTTCACCCAAACTCGGCCCCATCAGCAATTGGGGCCTGGCCATGGAACGCAAACAGTTGCTCGTGAATACCGAGTGCTATGCCACGCAGGCACCTGGCATCTTTGCCGTGGGTGATATCAACACTTACCCGGGGAAGAAAAAGCTCATCGTGTGCGGGTTTCACGAGGCCACCTTGGCCGCCTTTGGGGCTTCGGCCTTGTTGCATCCTGATCAAAAAACCCTGCTTCAATACACAACAACGTCCTCACACCTGCACAAACTCTTGGGCGTGTCGTAGAATCCACTTCGTTCTTGTAAATCCTGTTTGCAAGCACATCCGCTAGGGGTGTTTTGGCTGAAAAGCCAAGACTGAGAAAGTCCCTTTGAACCTGATTGAGGTAATCCTCGCGCAGGGAAGCTTGTCTAAACAACGAGGCAATCACTCAATTGCCATCATCCGTTGAATGATCCAGCCGACCTGCCATTTCGTTGAAGGAAAACGCAATGGCACACCATTTGCCAAAATTTACATATCCAGCTTTGCTGTTGATCAGCGCGTCTGCACTGGCCCAAAACAACACCGTCTTGGTCACCAGTCCTGCTGCCCAACAAGTCAGTGGTTTTGACAACCTCAGTTTACGAGAAGCGCCCTTCAGCGCCACCAACGTGGACAACGCAACGCTGCGCGATATAGGTGCCCAAAGAATTTCAGATGCTTTGCGTTTGGACTCGTCTGTCACAGACAGCTACAACTCCCCCGCATACTGGGACATGTTGAGTGTGCGAGGCTTCACCCTAGACAATCGCTACAACTATCGCCGCGAGGGCTTGCCCATCAATGCCGAAACCATGATTCCCATGGACAACAAAGAGCGCATTGAACTCTTCAAGGGCACCAGTGGCATTCAAGCTGGGACCAGTGCGCCGGGAGGCCTGGCCAACTATGTGGTGAAGCGTCCGCCCAATTCAGCAGAAGGCAGCGTTCGCAATCTGACACTGAGCTATGGCAATGGCAACAACAGCTCAACCGCCCTCGACCTGGGCGGACGCTATGGTGACAACAATGCCATGGGCTACCGAGTGAATGCGGCCTATGAAGACCTCAACCCTTACATTCAAAACGCACAAGGTCACCGCCAACTCTTGGCCTTGGCCATGGACTGGCGCCTGAATGCCAACACCCGTTTGGAATGGGAACTTGAAAGCAGTCAACGCCAACAAGTTGGCGTCAATGCGGCCAGCTTGACTGGCAACACAGTCCCCTCACCTGCCTACAGTCAAAACAATTTTTCCAAACAAAGCTGGACCTTGCCCGGCGTGTTTGAGGGTTTGACTGGCAGCATGCGCCTGAAGCAACGCCTGGCAAACAATTGGCTGTGGACCACCCAAGTAGGCGTCCAGCGTTTGAAGACAGATGACCGCTTGAGCTTTGCATACGGCTGCTATGCCGAAGGCAACTACGATCGCTTTTGCAGCGACAAAACATTTGATCTGTACGACTACCGAAGTGAAAACGAGCGTCGCACGAACGATGTCTTGCAAACTGAATTGACGGGGCAAGTTCAATTCGCAGGCCTGCAGCATGACGTGACATTCTCTTGGTTGCGTCAACGCCAAATCGATGTGCTCTCGCCCATGCAAGCCTACAACTATGCTGGTACTGGCAGCTTGACCGGTGTGGGCGACAGTGCCGCAGCGCCAGAACCTTATGACCTGAATACCAACAGGCAAGAATACTCGACAGAGCTCAGCGTTAAAGACCGCATTCACGTTCATCCGTTTGCAGATCTCTGGTTGGGCTTGCGCACAAGCCAGATTCAGCGCAACAGCCAACGCACCGATGGCAGTCAAGCCACGCACGACGAACGCACCTTCACCACGCCATGGTTGGCCTTCAGCCACAAGTTGCCTCTCAACACAACGGGATACATCAGTTACGGTCAAGGCGTCGAAGCCCAAGTCACACCCAACCGCAGCCGCTATACCAACGCGGGCGTGGCATTGCCATCGGCCAAGAGCACGCAAAAAGAATTGGGGTTCAAAGGCGCCGACGATCAGTGGTTGTGGAGCGCGACAGTCTTTGACATGACCCGACCAGTTTGGGGTGACCAAGGCGCATGCGATGAAGCCAACACCTGCACCCGAAAATTGGATGGCATGGCAGAACACAAAGGCTTAGAGTTAGGCATGGGTTACCGAAGCAAGCAATGGAAGATTGACACAGCGGCCACATGGCTTCATGCGAACCGCGCGGATGCCAACATTGACCCCACCCAAAATGGTCAACGTCCCTTGAATGTGCCAGCCTTGGTTGTTCGTGCCGCGTTGGAATACCGTTGGGCCCAAGTACCTGGCCTGCGCACTTCTCTGCGCATCAGTCATGAAGGTCAACGCGATTTGATGGAAGGTGGCGCCATGACATTGCCCGGTTGGACCACCGCAGATTTGGCTGTCCACTACAGCACCAAAGTAGCGGGTCAAGATACCGACTGGACACTGGCTGTGGAGAACGCAACCAACCTCGTCTATTGGAGAGAGTCGCCCAAGCAATACGGGCATTACTACTTGTATGCGGGAGCGCCACGGAATTTTCGCTTGACGGTTCGGACTCTTTTCTGATCTTTTTGACAACTGCGATTGAAGTCCTTTTTAAGAGAAAATCCCAACATGAATGATGCAACAAGCGCCAATGAACAGCCGCGAAATCCTCTTCATGGCTTGACCCTTGAGGCCATTGTCAGCAGTCTTCATGAGCATTACGGATGGACAGAACTGGGGCAACGGATTCCGATCCGTTGTTTCATCCAAGATCCCAGCATCAGTTCCAGTTTGAAATTTTTGCGCAAAACACCCTGGGCCAGGGACAAAGTCGAAGGACTGTACTTGTTCATGTTGAGAGAGAAACGGCGGTATGACGGCCGACATGGCGAACAGGCTTGAAGACGAGTCTCTGTGACGAAGCCCTTCATGTTGAGGTTTGGGGAAAAAAACCTTTTACCCTTTAAAACTCGCAGATTTTTTTGCTACAATGCGAGGCTTAGCGAAACACACAGTCGCTCTTTGTCCTAAAGACTGAGATTTTTTGTGTACTTTTTGCTAGCAACCGAATATTCCTCGATAGCTCAGTCGGTAGAGCGCCGGACTGTTAATCCGTAGGTCCCTGGTTCGAGCCCAGGTCGAGGAGCCAAACAATGAAAAAGGGTTACGTGAAAACGTAGCCCTTTTTTTTTGTCTTAGCGACTGTCAGAAACTCATGACAGGTCAGCCTCAGACAACGCAGGCGACAACTTCAAATACGCGTATTAGAATTTCGCAAGCCCTAAGATTTAACTTGTCTTAGCCAATCTCAAAGGTGAATCAGGCATGTGCATCAACTTCACCCCCACCCAAAGAGCCCCTTGGGTAAAGGGTCACTTTGGCATTGATTTACCCACATCCAATTACCCTGCCGAGACGTATCCTGGCTATGCAGCCCCCATCGTTGTCCAAAGCCAAAAGACCGGCAGAATTGCTTGCGGTTTGGCACGTTTTGGTTTGATCCCCCCCTGGGCCAAAGACGACAAAATCAGCCGTCACACCTACAACGCCAGAAGTGAAACGGCCAAAGACAAACCCAGCTATCGGGCCGCATGGCGGCAGCGTCAATATGGCATCGCATTGGTCGACAACTTCTTTGAGCCTAACTATGCGACAGGCAAAGCTGAACGTTGGCTCATCGAATCAAAATCAAGAGAGCCATTGGGTATTGCCAGCCTTTGGGAAACATGGGCAGACCCCAGCACAGGTGAAGTCGTGACCAGCTTCACCATGCTCACTGTCAATGCAGATGCGCATCCTGTGATGAACCAGTTTCACAAGCCTGGCGATGAAAAAAGAACCCCCCTCGTCCTGAGCCCGCAACAATATGAGGCATGGCTGAGTGCCGATCAAGCCCAAGCCATGCGCATGATGACTTTAGAGCACATGCCCCAACTGCACAGTCAACCTTTCACATCCATTCGCTCATGAATTCTGAACCATCAACCCGCACACCTTACGATTTGATCGGTGGAGAAAATGCGCTCAAGCAATTGGTTCACCGTTTTTATGAACTGATGGACCAATTGCCTGAGGCTCACGACGTTCGAAAAATTCACCCGGAAAATCTGGCTGGGAGTGAATTGATGCTCTTTGAGTATTTGTCAGGTTGGTTGGGCGGCCCCAATTTGTACATTGCCAAAAAAGGGCATCCACGATTGCGGATGCGGCATGCGCCATATGCCATTGGTCCTAGAGAAAGAGATCAATGGATGCTCTGCATGCAGCAGTCATTGACGGAACAAGTGATGGACGAAGGATTTCGCGAAGCACTGATCCAGCAGTTCAGCGAATTGGCCTCACACATGATCAATGCACATTGACAGAGGCAATAGGCCTTGCCCTAGCAGACGCTAGAAATGTCCAGGTTCAAGGCAAAGTTAGGCATTGAGTTTGCTTACGGTAGCAGTTCAATCTCTGCCGAAGGCATAGAAGGACGTGAGATTGAAGTTTAAATTTCAACGACTTCAAAGTCAGCCTTGGAAACACCGCATTCAGGGCAAGTCCAATCTTCGGGCACATCAGCCCAGAGTGTTCCGGGCGCGATGCCGTCTTCCATACTTCCAGCAGCCTCGTCGTAAACGAAGCCACAAACGATGCAAATGTATGTTTTTAAATGGGTCATGCTCATGATGAAATTTCGATGAAAAAAATGAATAGAAAGTTACGACAACCTTAGGCCGCAGCCATGACTTTATCGAGTTGAATTTGGCAGTGCTTGGCGTGACGTTCTTAGACCTTGCAATTTCGACCCTGGCGTTTTACCACGTACAAGGCTTCGTCTGCTGCTTGAATGTTTTGAAGCAGCTTTTGTGTCACAACATATTGCGACAGGCCAACTGAAATGGTCACTTGATCGACTTGAAGAGAAAGAGAAAAGGTCACACCGCCCACAACGCCTTCTCTTGATGGGACACATGCCACCCACAATATCCACTAAACTTTTGAAAATGCCTGCAACTCCTTTGCACATGAAACAAGCTTGATTGGGGCACAACCCCAAGAACGAAGATGAAGACCTTGAAATCAGTGTCATCCACCCTTCTCCTTTGTACCGTGATCTGCGGCGCAGGGCTGAGCCATATGACGGCGACAGCACAAAGCAGCAACAAGCGTCCCATTACATTGATTGTCCCGTTTGCCCCAGGCGGCGGCACGGATGCACTTGCGCGTGATTTGGCCAAACCTCTGGCAGAAAAGTTAGGCGTGCCAGTCATCGTCGACAATCGAGGCGGCGCTGGCGGCTCGATTGCGGCGCAGCAGGTGGCTCAGGCCAAAGCCGATGGCCACACCTTGTTGTTTGTCACGTCCACCTTTGTGACCTCCGCCGCCACGGACCGAAAACTCAGCTACGACGTCATCAAGGATTTCGCCCCCATCGCCAAAGTGGGCAGTGGCCCCCTGCTCCTCGTGGTCAATCCTCAAACAGGGATTCAGTCTGTGCCGGCTCTGATCGATGCCGCCAAGCGGCAACCTGATTTGCTGAACTATGTCTCTGCAGGACCAGGCAGCATCAACCACTTGTCAGGCGAGTTGTTTGCACAACGAACAGGTACCCGAATGACGCACATTCCCTACAAAGGCAGTGGCCCAGCCACCATGGACCTGATTGGGGGTCAGGCTCAGGTCTTTTTTGCCACAGTGCCAACCATCCTGAGCCAGGTTAAGTCAGGCAAAGTTCGCCTGATTGCCACGACGGCCAAAGTTCGCAGCAAACTTTTTGCAGAGGTTCCCACCGTCATCGAGAGCGGCATCAAGGGATTTGAGGTGGGAACTTGGTGGGGGGTTGTGGGACCGAAAGACATGCCCACCGAATGGGTACAGACCCTCAATCGGGCCATCAATGAATCAAGCGCGTCAGATACATTGGTCAGACGCTTTGAGGAAGAAGGTGCTGAACGATTTGCAGGGACCTCCGCAGACTTTGGCGCCGCTTTGAAACAAGAACTAGAAGCTTGGCGCAAAGTCGTCCATGATGCGGGCCTCAAGATTGATTGAAGACTTCAGACAGATACAGAAAGCCGCCCTATGAATTGCACACCAAGACGCACTGCCCTGCGAGCCATCCTACAAGGCGAGTCCTGTATGTTTCCAGCATCGGTGTTCGATCCCCTCTCAGCGCGCATTGCCAAAGACGTAGGGTATGAGATGGCCATGTTTGCTGGCTCCATTGCGTCGTTCACTGTGTTGGGTGCACCAGATTTGGTCGTACTGACCCTGACTGAATTGGCCGAGCAAGCACAACGCATTTGCCGCGCAAGTGACATCCCTCTGCTGGTCGATGCAGACCATGGTTTTGGCAATGCCTTGAACGTACGGCGGACTGTTGAAGAACTGGAAACGGCTGGGGTCGCCGGTTTAACCATCGAAGACACCGAATTGCCCGCTGCATTTGGCAAACTGCCAAAGGGCCTTATCAGTGTGGAAGAAACCTTGGGTAAATTCCAGGCAGCCTTAGCAGCCAGGCAAGACCCGAGTCTGAGCATTTTGGCCAGAAGCACGGCCTTTGTTGCATTGCCCACTGATGCCGCGGTGGAACGCATTGCCCAATATGCCACTCAACCTGTTGACGGCTTGTTCCTGGTCGGTGTCAAAACCTGGGAACAACTTGAGGCCGTCCGCAAACAAACTGCCTTGCCCATTGCCTTGGGAGGCACCCCAGCCGCCATGAAGGATGCACAGCGATTGAGTGAACTCGGGGTGAAAATTGCGCTGGAAGGTCATGCCCCCTTTACGGCGGCAGTCACTGCCGTCTATGAGACCCTTCTCAAGATGCGTGCCAAATCAGCACCTGATGCGCTCACACCCAGATCAGTCCCACCAGATGTCATCGCCAACCTGACCCGCGACGCTCAATACAACAGTTGGCTGAAGCAATACTTGAATACCCCTTAAAGCCTTAGCAAGAGAGACTGATCCATGAAGCTAGAAATCACAGATGCCCAGGTCCATATTTGGGCGGCCAGTACCCCAGAGCGACCATGGCCTGACCGGCATGCACCGCATCGGCCGGTTCCCATCACAGCCGAAGGTCTATTGGCCGAAATGGCGGAAGCCGGCGTCGATCGCGCCATCTTAGTCCCCCCCTCATGGGAAGGTGAGCGCAATGACGTCTGCCTGGCTGCCGCGCAAAAGTACCCTGACAGATTTGCCGTGATGGGCCGTTTGGATCCTGAGTCGCCTGCATCGCGCGACATGATTGCAGACTGGCGCAAAGAGCCGGGTCAATTGGGCCTGCGATTTACATTTCACCGTCCATCCTTGCAGCCGCTATTGACCGAAGGCAAGGCTGATTGGTTGTGGCCCCTGGCTGAGCGTGCAGGTGTGCCCATCATGATGACCTGCCCCTTCAAAATCATGCACATTGCCGACGAGATTGCTCAGAAGCACCCTGGCTTGAAATTGGTCATAGACCATTTGGGACTCTTGCCGGGCACCCGCGACGAAGCTGCTTTTGCCGAGTTTGACAAACTATTGGCTTTGGCAAAACGACCCAATGTGGCGGTCAAGGCAAGTGCGCTGCCTTGCTATACCAACAGCCCTTGGCCCTTCACCAGCATGCACAGCCAGATTCGCCAAGCATTTGATGCATTTGGCCCGCAACGCATGTTTTGGGGCACCGATTTGTCGCGCTTGCCATGTACCTACAAGCAAGGTGTCGAGCTCTTTACGCAAGAGCTGGACTGGCTCAAGGGTGAAGACCTGGCCTGGGTCATGGGCCGAGGATTGCGCCAATGGTTAGGTTGGACTTGACCCGTCTTCTTTGACCATTTACTCGGGTTTGAGCTTGATCACTTTGAACATCTTGGCCCAGTAATTCATTTCCTGTTGAATTTGTTGGCCAAACTCTGCAGGGGTATTGGCCAATGGCTCGACGCCCTGTGCCATCAACTTATCGCGCAGCTCCGCTTGTTGATAAAACTTAGCGATATCTTGTTGCACCCGATTCACAATGGCAGAAGGCGTGCCTGCGGGGGCCAGCAGGCCAAACCAAGAGTTCAACTCAAATCCCGGTAAACCAGACTCTGCCACGGTTGGGAGGTCTGGCGCCAATCTTGTGCGCTCTTTGCTCGTGACGGCCAAAGCACGTAATTTGCCAGATCGCACGTATTGCAAAGCCGTTGCAATGTTGGGAAACATGACGGGCACTTGCCCACCGATGAGATCGTTGTAAGCGGGTCCATTTCCTTTGTAAGGCACATGCACCATGTCAATGCCGGCCATGGCATTGAACATTTCTCCAGCCATGTGTGGGGGCGAGCCATTGCCTGACGATGCAAACGAAAAAGTACCTGGTTTCGACTTCGCCAAGGCAATGAACTCTTTCACTGAATGCGCTGGCACTGAAGGATGCACCACAAACAAGGCTGGACCACTGACCAAATTGGTCACGGGGACAAAATCGCGCTGCGTGTCGTAAGGCAAGGTTTTGTACAAACTGGGATTGATGGTGTGGCTGCCACTGACGACCACAAAGGTATAACCATCGGGTTTGGCTTTGGCAACCAGATCGGTGCCGGCGGTCCCCCCTGCCCCGGATTTGTTTTCAACGACAAAGGGTTGACCATAGCGCTCTGACAACTTTTGGGCCGTTAAACGGGCCACCAAGTCGGTTCCACCTCCTGGCGCAAAAGGCACAATGATCCTAACGGGTTTCTGCGGCCAATCGGTGGGTAATGCGCCGGCCGTACTTTGGGCGTGGGCCGCACTCAGGCTGAGCCATGTGGCAGCCAAGATGGCAGAAAACTGGCAGAGAAATTTTGTCATCAGTCAATCACCTCATCAACAATGGTTCCCCCTCAGGGAAGTCGTTGGAGACTATCTCATGCCTGCGCAGGGTGCAAGCGAATTTCAAGGCAAGGGGGTGTGAGCAGCTATAACCTAAGTTTCATTGTGCAAAAATAGGAAAATAGTACGATCCGAAGCAATATGGCCTCAAACAGAAACGCCCTTCTTGTCGTGGACGATCATCCCGTTTACCGGGAAGCTTTGGGCGAAATATTGGCCAAAGAATTTGAGGGCTTTGACATACAAGTCCGCACAGCGAGCAATGCTGCTGAAGGCTTGGCCTTGATTGACCAATCTGACCAATTTTGGGTGGTTTTGTTGGATGTACAAATGCCAGGACTGAATGGTTTGGCTGGTATCAAAGTCTTTAAGCACAATCCAAACGTTCAGCACGTGATCTCCATCTCCGGACTTGAGTCTTCCACTTGGGAAAGCCGCGCAATTGCGTCAGGTGCCAGCCTGTTTTTATCCAAAAACAGTACTTCGCAAAGCATTTTTGACCAAGTCAAACCACTCTTTGATATTGACTCCGTCACGGTCTCCAAAGGGCAGGCTGAAGAAAACAATGAATTTCGATTGACTCAAAGGCAGCTTGAAGTTCTGCATCTCATTTCATTGGGCCACCCCAATAAAATCATTGCCGATTACCTTGAAATCAAAGAGCAAACGGTCAAGATTCACATCAATCAAATTTTCAAAGAACTTCGTGTTTTCAACCGAACCCAGGCTGTCTTAAAAGCACAAAAATTCAATCTCCTCAGTTCGATGGACGTGAACATTGAATCAACTCGGTCAATCAATGCATGACGACTGAAAATCTCACGTCTGAGTTTCCAAATTTTGAACAGCTGGTTGCGCAAGAAAAACTGGCTTACATGCAAAATTATGCAAAGTCCAGTACCTTTGCAACCATTCTTGCGCCCCTGCTTTGCATCCCTCTTTATTTAGAAACCACGTCGAACCAATTGTTCAATGCCTGGTTCATCGCGATGGCTTTGGTGGTTTTGGTTAGAATTTTTCTGATCAGGGCCCTTGACCTGTCGGGCGAACTTAAAAAGAATTTTTTGATTCTGAACTTTGCCCTTGGCATCGTGACTTTTGTATGGGGCATTGGATGGTTCATTTTTGTGCCCACCTCTGATCCTGTCAACTACCTGATTTACCAAATCATTTGTCTGACCATCTTGTTTGTGGGCATGGTCGGTTATTGCGTGAGTTGGAAATCATTTTTCTCCTTTGTACTGCCCCTCAAAACACCTGAACTCATTTTCATTGTTTTGCACCATGACTTCATCATCTGGCCCATCGCCATTGGCTCCATGGTGGCTTTCTATTTGGCACTCAAGATGGTTTTCTTGTTTTCAAAATCTTGGGAAAAATCATTTTCATTGCGGCTCAAAAATGATGCGCTGATTGACCAATTGGTGACAGAAAAAAATGCATCCATTGCGGCCAACTTGGCAAAATCTGAATTCATTGCAACAGCCAGTCATGACTTAAGGCAACCCATGCAATCGATCAACATTTTTGTTGACATGATTGAGCTTAAAAATTTACAAGACTACGAAAAATCAATCTTTTCAAGGATGCGAAGTAGCATTGCTGTCTTGAACAAAATGTTCAACACACTCCTTGACATTAGCAAGTTAGATTCAAATTTTTCGACCAGCGAAAGCACCTTTTCGCTGGTGCAATTGATCCAAGAACTGACCAACACTTACGCCCATCTTTGCCATGAAAAAGGGCTCAGTCTCGAGTTTGAGTACACAGACTGTTGGATCAAAGGTGACCCGCAACTGACATCACAAATCCTTCGCAACTTGCTGTCTAACGCCGTGCAATACACGGAAACAGGCGGCATTGTGGTGAGCTTTCGCAGCGATACAAACTTGCTTCAATTCTGCGTCAAAGATACAGGTTGTGGCATTCCAAGAGAAGACATGCCCGTCATCTTCAAGGAGTTTTATCGCTCCGAACACTCAAGATCTCAGCACGACGGTCTGGGATTGGGTCTGTCCATTGTGAATCGGATTGTCAAAAAAATTGGAGGTGAATGTGCTGTCTCGTCCACGGTTGACAAAGGTTCAACTTTTGAAATCAGAACACCATTCAGCGTTTTCGACAAAACCAGCCCCAATGACATCAGGCACATCCATGCAACGATTCCTCGCACCGCAGGAAAACCCCTGAGCTCACAGACCTCTGATGGGGTCTCTTCAAACCAAGAATTACATTTGGGAATCATTGAGAACGACCCTTCTCTTCAAACTGCTTATGCACAATATTTCAGCAAGGCAGGTATGACCGTGCACATCATTCCGCATACTGAATCTGCGTTTCTTGATTGTCTGGCTGAGATCCCGAAACTTAATTTCATATTGAGTGATTTCAGGCTTGGTGAGAAGAATGGGATTTACTTCATTCAAAAATTACGTGAAGAATTCAACGATGACATCCCTGCTTGCATCGTGACGGCAGACACTTCTCCGAAACATATCAAGTTATTTGACCAGCTGAACATTCATGTACTTTACAAGCCCATTGACATCAAATTGATCGAAGAATTTATGGCTCAGAACTTGGCCGCCTGAAGTCACTTCATCATTTCGAGCGCATGATGAGTTGTGTGTTCTTGAGCACTTGCTTTTTTATATTCAAAATATCTTGGGCCAAGCGCTTTTGACTCAAGGACATGGCCTCAAGGTATTGAATGGCCTCAGGGGTTAATGCGGCCGCCTTGCCACTTCTTCCCCAGACAATCAAATTGGCATTCAATTCGCCTTCCCAGAATTTCAACTCTCCCCAAACATGCCGATAGGATCGACCGAGGTGTTTCGCGGCTTCACCAATCGAGCCGTGATCTTTCAGACTGTCGAGCAGGTCCAACAAGGGGTGGCCCAAGCGATTGCGTGTGGGTTGCTTCGAGAATTTGTACTCAATGGTCAGGTACATGGTTCGCCGCCTGGTTGTAATTGAAGTAAAGAAGGATTGATGACTTGTGCTTTACGAATCGCCTCTGATTTCTGCCAAGGCTCGGCAGACTCTGATGGCCAGCACCTTGGGTGGCGTCTTGGATTGAATGGTCCCTTTGCCGGCAGGGCCTTCGTAGTCGTAAAAAGACTTCACCATGCCGGCCTCGTATGTGTCGTAGGCTCTCAGCCGATACATGGCGCCATTGGGGCATTTGCCCATGAAAACAATGCTGTCCTCATCTTGACCCGAAGTTTGCCCCGATGTTTGACCCGCAACGTCCTCAGCCCCGATGGCCAAACGAGCAACAAACAAGCCAGTCGCTAGGACGAGGGTGAACAGCTTGATGACAGGCATCTCACGGCCGAGCAGATAAAAGCGCATGTTCAGAAAATCCAGTGATCAGATGTTCTGATGCTAAGAAAACGACGCTTGCTCAACAATAATCAAATCGCTCTAGAACCAAAGCTCTGCCAACCAGGATTCAGTCTGTGTAGCCATAGGATTTGATCAACGCTTTGGCTTGATCGCTCTTCAAAAAGGCCAACAATGCCAGGGCCGCAGGCTCGTTTTGACCTGCATTCAACAAAATGCCATCCTGCTGGATGGGCGAATACAGGTGCCCAGGTACAACCCATGTCGAGCCTGGTGTGAGCTTGCCCTCTGTATAAATCTGCGACAAGGCCACAAAACCCAGTTGCGCATTTTCAGTGTGAATGAATTGATAGGTTTGTGCAATATTTTCACCCAGCACCCACTTTGGCTGAAGCTGCTGAAGAACACCAAGCTTGCGCATGACCTCGACTGCGGCGGCACCGTATGGGGCTAATTTCGGATGGGCCAAAGCTATTTTTTGGAATTTCCCACTTTGAAGAATATCGCCTTTGCCATCCACCATGCCTGACTGCTTGCTCCACAAAACCAATTGACCGACCGCATACGTCCAGCGTGTTCCGGCAACACCTAAACCTTCTTTTTCCAATAGCGCAGGCGTTTGATGGTCAGCAGCCAAGAACAGTTGAAAAGGACCACCATGTTTGATTTGGGCATAAAAAGATCCCGTTGAACCAAACGAAAGCAAAACTTTGTGGCCGGTTTCAATTTCAAAGAGTTGGGCAATTTTTTGCATCGGTGCTGTGAAATTCGAGGCGACCGCGACAAGCACTTGCGCCGCTTGGACTGACACCATGCTTGCCAAAAAGAGCACCGATGTCAGAAATTTAAGTATCACTTGAAGCCCACCTTATTTGCTTGTTGCAGTTGTGAATGCATGTTCAAAAAAACCACCATGTGAAGGCAAAACACCCCCCGCTTTGATGGCAACCGCGCAGTACTTGAATTCAGGAATTTTCCCAACGGGGTCAAGCGCTGCGTTGGTCATCAAATTAGCAGCCGCTTCGTAATATGCAAAAGGAACAAACACCGCACCTTGGGGCGTGCCATCATCTCGTCGCACATGAAGCGTGACGTGTCCACGACGCGAGGCAATGGTGATGACATCCCCTGCCCCCAGCTTCAAACGCTGCAAGTCAGCGCCGCACATCGACGCAGTTGCCAAGGGTTCAAGGGCATCCAACACGGTGGCCCGACGCGTCATGCTGCCGGTGTGCCAGTGTTCGAGTTGACGCCCTGTCATCAAGACAAAGGGAAAGTCAGCATCAGGCCGTTCGTTGGCTGGGATGATATCGGCTGGAACCAAGTGGACACGCCCATCCGGCGTATCGAAATGTGAAACGAACACCGTGGCCGAACCTGGATCGTCTTCGCTCAAACAAGGATACGTCACACTGGATTCACGCTGCAATCGATCCCATGTAATGCCACTGATGGCAGTGTGCATGGCCTGACGCATTTCGTCATAAACTGCCGCAACACCATGGTGTTCACCAAGGTAATGCCAATCCAGTCCCATGCCTTTCGCAATTTGTTGAATGATCCACAAATCAGCTTTGGCCTGACCCGGTGCTTCAACAGCCTGCTTGCCCAATTGAACCATTCGGTCTGTGTTGCTGACTGTGCCTGTTTTTTCGGGCCATGCGGAGGCAGGTAACACCACATCGGCCAACCAGGCCGTTTCGGTCATGAAGATGTCCTGCACCACCAAATGCTCAAGCGAAGCCAAGGCATGACGGGCATGGTTCAAATCTGGATCGCTCATGGCGGGGTTCTCACCCATGACGTACATGCCTCGAATTTTGTGCGGGTCCGTGTCACTTGCCAAAATTTTGTCCATGATCTCAACCACCGTATAGCCTGGTTGATCATCTAAGGGAACATCCCAAAACTTTTCAAACCATTCGTGTGCCGCTTTGTCCGTCACGCGTTGGTAATTGGGATACATCATCGGAATGAGTCCGGCATCACTGGCGCCCTGGACGTTGTTTTGCCCACGCAGGGGATGCAAACCCGAACCAGGCTTGCCTATTTGGCCTGTCACACTGACCAAGGCGATCAGGCAGCGGGCATTGTCAGTGCCGTGAACGTGCTGACTCACGCCCATGCCCCACAAAATCATGGCGCTTGGGGCGGTGGCAAATTCACGGGCCACTTCGCGCAGCGTCTCGG
Organism: Comamonadaceae bacterium; assembly: GCA_947373185.1. Taxonomy (GTDB): domain Bacteria; phylum Pseudomonadota; class Gammaproteobacteria; order Burkholderiales; family Burkholderiaceae_C; genus Limnohabitans_A. Next base: position 46,530 of record CANBWP010000010.1, read on the forward strand.
CTGGCACGCCACACACATCGGCCATGGCTTCTGGACTGTAGCCTTTGACGTTGTCTTTGAGCGCCTCAAAATTGCTGGCACGCTCACGGATGAAGGCTTCGTTCACCAAGCCTTCGTCAATGACGGTGTGAATCAACGCATTGAGCATGGCCACATCGGTGTCGGGTTTGAACTGCATCGTTCGCCATGCGTGTTTGCCGATGTCCGTCACACGCGGATCGGCCAAGACGATTTTGGCGCCACGCTTGGCCGCATTCTTCATCCAAGTGGCAGCGACAGGGTGATTGGCTGTGGGGTTAGATCCGATGATCAAGATCAGGGAAGCATTCGCCACGTCATTCACTTGATTGCTCACGGCCGCAGAGCCGACACCTTCAAGCAATGCAGCCACGCTGGAAGCGTGACACAAACGTGTGCAGTGATCAACATTGTTAGAACCAAAGCCAGTTCGCACCAATTTTTGAAACAAATAGGCTTCTTCATTACTGCCCTTGGCGGAACCAAAACCTGCCAAGGTCTTGTGACCATGCATGTCTCGCAAATGTTTGAGCTTGCCTGCGCCAATCGCAAGCGCTTCTTCCCATGAAGCTTCGCGAAAAACGCTTGACCAATCCGCTGCGTTTTGATTCAGCAGCGCAATCGCTTCCGGGTCTTTGGGCACACCCGGTTTGCGTATGAGGGGCTTGGTCAGTCGCTGAGGGTTGTCAATGTAGTCAAAACCAAATCTGCCTTTGACACACAAACGGCCATGGTTCGCAGGTCCGTCGCGCCCTGCCACGCTGACAATTTTGTTGTCCTTGACTTTGTAGCTGAGCAAGCAGCCCACGCCACAAAATGGGCAGACAGAATCGACGGTCTTGTCAATGGCTTGCGAACCCATCAGCGATTTAGGCATGAGTGCGCCCGTTGGACATGCTTGCACACACTCACCGCAGCCCACGCAAGTGCTGTCGCTCATGGCCACGTTCAAATCAAACACAATTCGGCTCTGCGCGCCGCGGTTGGCATAGCCAATCACATCGTTCACTTGTTCTTCGCGGCATGCCCGGACACAACGATTGCATTGAATACATGCGTCCAAATTGACGGCCATGGCAGGATGAGACACATCACATGGCACTGCTTCGCGTCGCAAGGCCCGAAGTTCTGGCCGCACCGTGACACCCAAACGATCAGCCCATTCACTCAATTCACCATGCTGACCCGCGACCTGTTGCGCAGGAACGGTTTCAACTTGATCGTTCCACTTATGACCGGTTTCCGGCATGTCAGACAACAGCATTTCAAGAACCATTTTTTGGCTTTTGATGGCGCGTTCACTGATCAAGACCTGAAGCCCCGCCTTGGCCGTGCGGCAACAACTTGGCGCCAAGCTGCGTTCACCCTCAATTTCGACAACACAGGCGCGACAATTGCCATCAGGACGCAGACCATCGCTGTGGCAAAGGTGGGGAATGTCAAAGCCATGGCGCTGCGCTGCCTTCAAAAGGCTCTCACCTTCCAAGGCAAGTACGGATGTTTGATTGATCTTGAACTCAACCCTCGCATTCAAACTTGCTTCGAGATTGCGCGCACTCATTTATGCAATTTCCTGTGAAAAATAAGTTAGAACAGTTCGAACTGGATTGGGCGCAGCTTGACCCAATCCACAAATTGAGGCATCGACCATGACCTGGCTCAAGTCCTCCAAAGTAGCCCTGTCCCAAGTGCTGGCCTGCATCAGTTGAGCTGCCTTGGCCGTTCCCACACGACAGGGGGTGCACTGCCCACAACTTTCGTGCGCAAAAAAATTCATCATATTTTGTGCGGCTTGACGGGCTGAATCGTGTTGACTCAACACAATCACGGCTGCCGAGCCGATGAAGCAACCGTAAGGCTGCAAAGTGTCAAAGTCCAGTGGAATGTCATTCAAATGAGCTGGCAAAATGCCGCCCGACGCGCCGCCAGGCAAGTAGGCATAGAGTTGATGCCCTTGAAGCATGCCTCCGCAATATTCATCGATCAACTCTTGAATGCTGATACCTGCCGGGGCGAGCTTGACACCTGGCTTCTTGACACGGCCACTGACACTGAAACTGCGCAACCCCTTGCGGCCCTGTCGACCAAAACCGCTGAACCAGTCGGGGCCTTTGTGAACAATGTCACGCACCCAATAGAGCGTTTCGAAATTGTGTTCCAGTGTAGGTCGCCCAAACAAGCCTACCTCTGCGATGTAAGGCGGCCGCATTCGCGGTTCACCGCGTTTGCCTTCGATGCTTTCAATCATGGCGGACTCTTCTCCGCAGATGTAAGCACCGGCCCCTCTGCGCAATTCGATGCGTGGGAGTGGAAATGGCAAAGCCGCGTCCAACAGCGCTAACTCTTGGGTCAGCAACTCGCGGCAACCGTGGTATTCGTCACGCAAATAAATATAAACCGCTTCAATGCCAACCACATAGGCGGCAAGCAACATGCCTTCCAAAAATCGATGCGGATCTCTTTCAAGATAAGTCCGGTCTTTGAAAGTGCCCGGCTCACCTTCGTCGATGTTCACCGCCATCAGTTTTGGAGCGGCTTGAGATTGAACAATACGCCACTTTCTTCCCGCAGGAAAACCTGCGCCCCCCAGACCTCGAAGACCGGAATTCTCCATGGCATGGAGAACTTGTTCGGCCGACATCTGACCCGCATGCAGGGCTTTGATCAATGCATAACCGCCCTCTGCTTGATAGTCTTTCAAGCCGATGTAATCAGGCCAACTCGCTTGTGTCTGCTGTTTGGCCACAGCATCCGTGACTGAATCGAGGGTGGCAAAAGGAAGGGCATTTTGATGTACGACAACCACGGGGGCTTGTTCGCAACGCCCCACACAAGGGGCCGACAGCACACGGACAAGCGACCCATTATTTGTCGGGTTCAACAACTGGGGCAATTTGGCCAACAATTTTTGGGCCCCCGATAACTCGCAACTGAGTCCCTCGCAAACGCGGACAGTCAGTGCCGGCACAGCGTCATCGTCTCTCACCACCTCAAAGTGATGGTAGAACGTGGCCACTTCATAGACTTCAGCCATCGCCAAGTTCATCTCTTTGGCCAAGGCCGCCAAGTGCCGATCGTGCAAACACCGGTATGCGTCATTCAGGCGGTGCAAATGTTCAATCAACAAATCCCGCCGGTGCGGCGGTGGACCCAGCAATGCTCGGACTTCTTGTAGAGAGACCTCGTCCACTTGACGCCCCTTGAGTTTGCTCTGCCTTTGAATCGTCTTGCGCACTTGGTCGAGCGTCGCCAGCGTTTCAACATGCAGGGCTTGGGGGACTGAGTCCGTCCGACTTCGCTCAGGTTTAAAATCAGGTTCGGACATGTTGTTTTGACGTACAGGTGACTTGCAAATGGGCGTTTTCCTCATGCGAGTCAGTTGTTTTGCCATCTCCTTGTAGCTTTGAGGCCTTGCTTGAAAAGTAGCACTCACGTATGCTTTCGTGCACCGAAGGATTTTATGATGGCGCGCCTCTGATTTGGCTAAATGCGCTGATCTGTGTCTGTCGTTTGGGCTTTTTGTCTTGAAAAGTCCACGAATTGAATGGAATGATTTGAGTTTACATATGCATCAATATTCTCTGGCAGCGTTGCTGCTGATCAGCGCTATGCCACAGGCCATGGCTCAAACGCCTTCGATCGACCCGCTCCAAAGCCGCAGCTGGGCCGCTGGCTGTGCCAATTGTCATGGCACCAATGGTCGCGCTGAAGCAGGCATGGAGCCTTTGGCCGGCTTGAACAAAGACGACATCGTGCGAAAAATGCTGGATTTCAAATCAGGCCGCAGACCCGCGACAGTCATGCACCAATTGGCCAAGGGTTACAGCGATGCGCAAATTAACGCCATTGCTGCCTACTTTGCGGCACAAAAGAAATAAGAGGCTGGAATGAAACGTCGTCAATTTTTACAAACAGCTTCTGCCACCTCCGCCTTGGGTGCGGTGGGCTTGATCTCTGGATGCGCGGCCTTGGGGGGCGGTGCGGCCCCCAAAGTGGTGGTCGTAGGAGGTGGTTATGGTGGCGCCACGGCGGCCAAATACGTTCGCATGTGGTCAGATGACGGCATCGATGTCACCCTCATTGAGCCCAACCCCAATTTCATTTCATGTCCCATTTCTAATTTGGTCATTGGCGGCAGCAAAACCATCGATGACATCACCACATCCTATGACAACTTGGTCAAACGACATGGCGTCAAATTGGTCAAGGACTTTGTCACCCAAGTGGACCCCGACAAACGTCTGGTGAAGCTGGCCAGTGGCCTGGAACTCTCCTACGACCGTTTGATTTTGTCGCCAGGCGTAGACTTTATGTTTGACGCCCTGCCCGGTCTGAACAAGCCAAATGCCAAAGAAACGGTTTTGCATGCTTGGAAAGCAGGCGCACAAACGGTGGCACTGCGCAAACAACTTGAAGCCATGCCAGACGGCGGCGTCTACGCATTGGCCATCCCCTTGGCGCCCTACCGCTGCCCCCCCGGCCCTTACGAGAGAGCCTGTCAAGTCGCCGACTACTTTCGTCAAAACAAGCCCAAGAGCAAAGTGCTCATTTTGGATGCCAACGATGACGTCACTTCCAAGGGTCCCTTGTTTAAAAAAGCCTGGACTGAACGCTACAAAGGCATGGTCGAATACCGCAGCAAACACACCGCGGTCGATGTGGACGCAAGCACCAACACACTCAAATTTGAATTCAATGACGACGTCAAAGCCAATGTCTTGAATGTCATCCCGCCCATGCGCGCTGGTGACATTGCGGTCAAGTCTGGCCTGGCCACAGCCAACAAGCGCTGGTGTGAAGTTGACTTTCTCACCTTTGAATCCAAAGTAGCGCCCAATGTCCATGTTTTAGGCGATTCCATACAAATTGCACCAGCAATGCCTAAGTCTGGACACATGGCCAATCAACATGGCAAAACTTGTGCGGCTGCGGTGGTGGCTTTGTTGAGTGGTCAAACACCGAATCAAATGCCCATCTACAACAACACGTGCTACAGCTTTGTCAGCGCTGACGAAGTGGTCCACGTCGCCAGTGTGCATGCTTACGACGTAGAAAAGAAAACCATGTTGGCAGTGCCTGGTTCTGGCGGCGTTTCAAGTGCCGCGAATGAATTGGAAGGTCGCTACGCCATGCTTTGGGCAAAGAACATATGGGCTGACACACTGGCCTGATTCAGCTCACAGAAGATGACCTTGCGCAAGCTCATTGATCATGGTGCTTTAGACACCCCCTTTCGCGAACGACGGGAGGCACTCCAGCTTGGCTTCAAATTGGCAGGTTTGCTGACATTGGCTGGCGTGTCGCCATTCGCAACCGCGGCTTACAACAAAGCCGCATTCGATGCCAAAAGTATTGCAGAAGCCGTCAAAGCGCAAGCAGCAGGGACACTCGCCGAAAGCAAAGACGTGGTGCTGACGGCACCTGACTACGCCGAGAATGGCGCATCTGTTGCCTTGAGCGTCAGCACCGCATTGAATGGTGTTAAAAAAATATTGCTTTTGATCGAAAAAAATCCAGCGGTATTGGCTGCCAGCTTTCAAGTCAGCGACAACATTGACGCCAGCCTCACGATTCGCGCCAAAATGAGCCAAACCTCCGATGTCTATGCCGTCGCACTCATGGCAGACGGCAAAGTCTTGTTCACCAAAAAAGAAGTCAAAGTCACCCTCGGTGGCTGCGGTTAAATCGCATGACAGAAGCCACACGCATCCGTACCCAAACAATGGGGGATAAAACCATTGTCCGTGTGCTCATGAGCCATGAGATGGAGAGCGGCCAACGCAAAGACGCGGCAGGCAAAATCGTCCCCGCTTGGTACATCCAAGAAGTGAGCGTGACCCTCAATGAGAAAATTGTATTGGTCGCTGAATTTGGTCCCTCCGTGTCCAAGAACCCTTACCTACAATTTGTGATCAAGAGCGCCAAATCGGGTGACAAACTGGCCCTGACTTGGAAAGACAACAAAGGCGAAGTGCGAACAGACTCTGCCCTGGTCAGCTAACTTTCCGATCCAATCTCACGCTGCCTTGCATCGGCATTTAAGAGGGGACGCAGCTTGAGCAATAGCAATAGACACATCAAACCAATCAGCGCACTTTCGCAAAAAGTGTAAACCGGGCCCCATTGGTCCCAAATGAATCCTGCCATCCCACTTGCAATCAGCATGGCAAATCCAAGAACCAAATTGTACAAACCATAGGCCGTTCCTCGCAGTGAAGCGGGTGCAACGGCCGCAATCATCGTGGCCATCAAGCCCTGCGTCAGGCCCATGTGCAAGCCCCAAAATGCAACCCCGACCACGATGTAGGGCCACTCAGAACCCATGGCCAGAATCAAATTGGCTGAAATCAAGGTCATGACCCCTAATACCAAAAGTTGCACGCGGCCTATGCGGTCAGAAAGTTCGCCCAAAGGATACGCACTCACAGCGTAAACCAGATTCATCTCCACCATGATCAATGGGACCAAGGCCATGGGAATACCCGATTCAAAAGCGCGAAGCACTAAAAAGGCATCACTGAAACGGGCCAAACCCAGGAGCGCCCCGACGGAAACGACCCATGCATAGCGAGCCCCCAACGATTTGATACTTTGACGATTCAATGGGTGAGTCGGCGCTTCGGGCATGGCGGTGTGAGGTTCTTTGACCCACATCAAAAAAATCAGTGCCAGAAAAGCGGGTATGACAGCCAAGCCAAACACTGTTCGCACATCGGCAAGGCCAAAAGACAACAAAGCAACGGCGATCAAGGGGCCCAAAAACGCTCCGACCGTATCCAGCGATTGTCGCAGCCCAAACGCGGCGCCTCTCATGTTGGAAGGCGTGATGTCAACAATGAGGGCATCGCGCGGCGCATCACGTACGCCTTTGCCCAATCGATCGAGCATGCGCGCACCCAAAATGACGGAGAGCGAGGTCGCGATCGGGAAGATTATTTTGGTCATCGCACTCAACGCATAACCAGCAACAGCCAAAGCTTTACGACGTCCCAAATAATCACTGAATGCACCCGAAAACACTTTGAGCATCAGCGCTGTGGACTCACCCACCCCTTCTATCAGTCCTATTGTCATGACACTGGCACCCATGGTGGTCACCAAAAACATCGGCAATAAGCTGTGCACCATTTCGGAAGAGATGTCGGTCAACATGCTCACGAATCCAAGTACCCAAATACTGGATGGCATGTTTCGAATGGCATTCAACATCAAATTCCTTAGGTGGTCGATCTCATTGGAACACGCCCTGACCACTTCACTGTGTTAGAAAGCGAACAGACATTGCTTGGGCATCCATTCAAGATGTTCATTTTGATTTCAAGAAGGCGTCACGACCATGAGAATTCTTGTTCCAACGGATGGTTCCGCTTGCGCTTTACGCGCCGTCAAATATGCTGCAAAAATGGACTCAGGGCAAGGCGAAAAATTCATCACGCTGCTCACTGTTCACGACGATGCAGGATTAGCGCATGTCCGAAAATATGTCCCCAAAGGAACCGTCGCCAATTACATTCGTGAACTGAACGATCTGGCCTTACTGAGTGCTCGCGAGGCCCTGGACAAAGCCGGCGTTGCACACGACATGATCATGAAGACGGGGCATGTCGCGGAAGAAATAGTCAAAATTGGCAAGTCAGGGAAATTTGACCTGATTGTGATGGGGGCTAAAGGACGTTCAAAATTTGGCGACTTGCTGGTTGGATCGGTTGCTCAAAACGTGATCAGTGTGACGAAATTACCAGTCACACTCATTAAATAATACGGCTCAAAAGCGACATCACACATGACGGTCTTGACGCTCTCTTAAAGCGCTCAAGCCAGCACCAGGATCACCGCCCAGTGGCAGACGCTCGTTTGCCAAGCACTTGGGCCGAGCTCTGGCGCCACTGGCCAGGTAGTCTTGAAGCAAGACGCTGCGAACCCATTCAACCGTCAGCCCACGTGCTTGAATTAAGTAGTCAAACACGGCATCGACAAGTTCCTCGGGGGTCATGCCATAGGTCTTGCCCATCATCTGCCACAGTGCTTCTGAAAAATGCACCATTGACCGAAAGGCAGAATGGTCTGGAACGATGGGCGCAAGGATGAGGGGCAAGCTTTGTTTGAATCGACCTGAATTGGCGACCAGATCCCAATACTTGGCCAGTCTGGTAAACATTTGAAGGGTGTCGACGTTGATGTCTTTGGTTTGCAGAACGACATAAGGCGGCGCTGCGTCGTAAACCATCTGATAGTTGGCTGTGTGTCGATCAATGGGAGTGCCCTTGAGGCGTTTCAAAATACCCAGCTGAATTTCCTGCGGACCAATGGCCAACAGCCGATCAAAACTTTGCGCAAAACTCTCGAGGGTTTCGCCGGGCAATCCGAAAATCAGGTCAGTGTGCAGATGTGCATTGGAATGCGTCAACAACCAGCGAAGATTTTCCTCTGACTTGACGTTGTCCTGTCGCCTTGAAATGAGTTTTTGAACTTCTTCGTCGAAACTTTGAATGCCGACTTCAAATTGCAAAACACCCGGCGGAAATTGCGCAATCAAGGTTTTGAGCCGGTCTGGCAGATGATCAGGAATCACCTCAAAGTGAACCAAAAGACCTTGCGCATTGCCTTCAAGAAGTCTGTCCAAGAAGAATTGCAAAATTTGGGCTGACGCTTCAATTTTGAGATTGAAGGTGCGGTCCACAAATTTAAAATTGCGGGCGCCCCGTTGATAAAGGGTACTGATTTCTTTGAGGAAAGGCTCAATGTCAAAAGCCCAAGCCGTCTTATCAAGGGAGCTTAAACAAAACTCACATTTGAAGGGACACCCCCTTGACGCCTCCACATACAAAACCCGGTGCGCCAAATCGGCATCCGTAAAGTGCCGATACGGGAATTCAATGTGATCCATGGGCGGTTGTTCCCCCTGAATCATTTTCATGAGGGGCTTGGGGCCGTTGAACAAGGCCAAACAAAGCTTGGGAAAACTCACATCGCCCCAGCCGGTAATCACATGGTCTGCCAACTTCACGATCTCTTGCGTTTCTGTTTCATGGCTGACTTCAGGCCCTCCTAAAACGATTTTCAGCTCGGGCCGTTGGGATTTGAGGACTCGAACCAACGCTGTGGTTTGAGTGATGTTCCAGATGTACACCCCAAAACCGATCACCTGCAATGTATGGGGTTGAGCAGGCCCTAGTTTTTCAAAAAGGTCATCTGCCATTTCCTGTGTTTTTCGGGCCAACGTGTATTCAACCAGCAATGTACTTTGGGCCAATGACTCGCTGCCATGCCTCGCCATGTTGGCCAGCAAATACCGCAAGCCCAAGGAAGCGTGAATGTACTTGGCATTGAGCGTGCAAAGCAGGATGGTGGGTGGCGGAGTTGGCGCTGGCATGCGCCTATTATCGGGGCACTTTATATTCGAAAGTCGAGTACGTTGGCGCACAGACTGACCGCCTCAAAATGCCTAAATTAGAACTTCCAATTTGCTTTGCCTAAGGAGCTTCTATGTTGTTCAATCTTATTTTGATCTTGCTGTTTCTCATGATGCTGGGGGCCATACCGACTTGGCCACACAGTCGAGATTGGGGCTACTACCCCAGCAGTGGTTTGGGCCTGATACTGTTGATTCTTTTGTTTTTGATGCTGATGGGTCGGCTCTGACCTTCAACGGGGCTTGGCATGCGACACCAGCAGGGGTCGCATGGCATTCAAGGTGGCCAGCAAACCCGAACCGTTGCTAATGAGGGTACACACCATGGGCGACATCAGGCCACTGGGGACCGCCAAAGCAAGGGCCAAGGTATTGGCTCCAGCCACCAAGCTGAAGTTTTGTCGCACCAAGGCCATGCCATCGCGGCATATGTCTATGGCCGGTAACAACAGATGCAAGCCCTCCTCCATCAGTACGACATCGGCTGCTGCACGGGCGATGTCGGCACCATCCAGCAAAGAAATGCCCACATCAGCTTGCGCCAAGGCCGGTGAATCATTGACGCCATCGCCCACCATGGCAAATGGTCCATATTTCTGACGCAGGGAGCGCACCAGGTCAGCTTTTTGGTGCCATTCAACACACCGGCATTGGGCGCTTGTTGCGCATACAAGGCTGGTGAAAGAAACATCCAAACCAAGGGGATGACATGACTCGTTTTCATACAGACTTTCAGAAATCAATGGCGAAAGAACCAATCGATTCCTTCATTCTGATTTCCAAGCAACTGCTGGTCTGTTCGTTTGCGCACTGTGAATATTTAAAACAGGTCCTACAGTGAATTCATACCCGCCCTTGAAACCAGACCCGATTGGAAATGACATGCACGGATTTGTTCAGAACATTGAAACCTTGAGTCTTGAAAACGAAAAATTCAGACACGTTATCTACACAGCACCCCATTGCCAATTGGTGCTCATGGCCTTGAAGCCTGGCGAAGACATTGGCGTTGAAATACATGCGGTCGATCAATTTTTTCGAATCGAATCGGGTGTGGGTGAAGTCATCTTGAATCAAAAGCACTCAGCCATCGAAGGCGGAACAGCCATCGTGGTTCCAGCGGGGACAGAACACAACATCGTCAACACAGGTTCAAGATCCATGAAGCTCTATACCGTGTACGCCCCGCCTCATCACAAAGACGGTACCGTTCACTTCAGCAAAAAAGATGCGTTGAATGATCATGAACACTTCGATGGCAAGACCACTCAATAAAACAACACAATGAGACTATGTTCGGCAGGGAACATATAGAAATCAACGCCAAGCGTACAGTCACTCCCTTGAATTGGAGTGTTTATGTACCTCGCTGTCGATAAATCCAGCAATCATCTGCTGGCGGCCCTACCCCGCATTGAATGGGAACGATGGCATCCCCAGTTGGAATTGGTTGATTTGAAATTGGGACAAGTCTTGTATGAGTCCAGTGGAAAAATGCACAGTGTTTATTTCCCAGTGAACGCCATCGTGTCGCTGCTCTATGTCTTAGAAAACGGCTCCTCCACCGAAATTGCAGTGGTTGGCAATGAAGGCATCGTGGGCGTGTCCTTGTTCATGGGCGGAGAAACCACGCCGAGTCGGGCCGTTGTTCAAAGTGCCGGCAAATGCATCCGTCTGAATGCCCAAACCTTGAAAAGCGAATTCAGCCGATCCTTACCTGTCATGCATTTGTTGCTGCGCTATACACAAGCCCTTCTGACACAAATGACGCAAACGGCTGTTTGCAACAGGCATCACTCACTCGACCAACAACTTTGTCGTTGGCTGCTGCTCAGCATGGACAGACTGCAAGGCAATCACTTGGTCATGACGCAAGAGCTCATTGCCAACATGCTCGGAGTTAGGCGCGAAGGTGTGACTGAGACCGCCGGACGCCTGCAAATGGCAGGCTTGATCAGCTACGCACGGGGTAAAATTGAAATCTTAGACCGCATCGGCCTTGAATCGCGAACCTGTGAATGCTATCAAGTGGTCAAGACTGAATATGATCGCCTTCTGCCTGATTTGTTGGCGATCTAATCATTTTTTTTCTGAGGGATTTTTAAGCGTCTCTATCAGAACCTTGAGGGCCCAGGCACTGACGCGCCCCCAAGCAGGCCGCGTCGCGGAAGTGCTCAACAGTTGTCGAGAAACGGCCAAGCGCTGCTTGGCCGTCAATTTCTCAGGTGGAAGTCGATCTTGCTTCATCTTGACATGGCTTGGCAAATGGCCAACTGATCCAGTTCTAACTGTTCAATGACATCATTGAACAGAGGTTCAGGCCTGACACTTTTCCCCGCCAGGTAACACAACAAACTTGTCAATCCTAGTGCCGTCGGCGTAGCAAGCAGCAACCAGGCACGATCTGAATTGAGTTCAGGCAAAGCGCCCCACAGCAGCAAAGCAAATAATCCACTCAAAAGACCAAGCACCAATGCCACGCCAGCCAAACTGAACATCAGAACCCTGAGTTTCCAAGCCTGCAAAGCATGTTGCAAACCTTCCACCATCAAGTCAGAATAATTTTTGGCATGGGTGAGCAACATTTTGGGCTCCATCACAATGAGTTTGAGTAACACGGACAACATCAATGCTGCGATTGGTGATGTGGGTGAGTCCGAGCCATCAAGCCCACCAGCGCAACAGCAGAAGCGCCAACGCCCGCAGCGATCAGCATGGCCTTAAAGGGTTCATTGCGAATCATTTGAGTGGCTCGATCGGAAATATCGTGACCCACATGTGCCATTTCATGCTGGCCTTTTCGGACGGCATCCATGCTTTGCTTGGTGAGATCATTCACGCGATCACTCATGCGGTCGGTGGCATTGTGAATCATGGGTTTGGCTTCACGAATGAGATCGTGCACAGTGTCAGAAATTCCGGCACTTAACTCGTCTACTTTTTCATTCACGGATTTTCTATCAGACATAAGATGACTTCTTTCTTCAGGGTTGATGAACACAAAGTCAACCATAAACGCATGCATGAAGCCCGTCTGTCTGATATCGCACAAAGTATCTGAACGCACAGACAAGAAAAAGAAATAAGGTGACATTGAACTCGTTCGCAAATCGCGAACAAATTTCAACCATCTTTAAAGGCGCTTTATGGACACCCTCAGAAACAAAATTGCTGCAAGCTTTTCAATTGTGTTGGTCACTTTTTTGCTTGGCTGCTCAGGCATGACATCGCAAGAAAAATCAACGGCCATTGGCGCAGGTGCAGGCGCTATTGGCGGCTCCATCCTGACTGGCGGAAGTACAGCAGGAACCATTGGCGGCGCCGCCGTCGGCGGCTACATTGGTCATGAGATCAAAAAATAAAAAAACCCCCGAAGCATTCAACTGCTTCGGGGTTGATGTGGAAACTGCAGCGCTTTAAGGGCGAATCAACAGTTCATTTTTGACAGCCTTCACACCCTTGACTTTGAGTGCAATGGTTTCAGCGGTTCGTTTTTCAGCGGCATTTTTGGCAAAGCCAGACAACATGACCGTGCCGTTCAGGGTTTCAACACTCACAGCAGAGCCATCCACTGTTTTGTCATCGAAAAATCGACTTTTAACAGTGGTCGTAAGGACACTGTCATCGATATAAGCCCCCATGGTTTCCTGGTCGCGCGTCACCGCACAACCTGTGGTCAACAAAAGAGCCAGTGTGGTTAAAGAAGCAAATACAGCATGACGCATTTTCATAGCGAGTCCTTCAAAGTAAATAGTGACCAATAAAAGACAAATGTCTTTGGTCTGAATCTATGCATGCTTCCTATGCCTGTCTGTTCGGTAGAGCACATGTTGTTAGATTAAAGATTCGTGACTGCGTTCGATAGCAGACAGACGCGCAAACACATCGCTTTTCAAATACAGACAGGACGCGAGTTCAGTGCGCATTCGGCATTGCAACTCCACCTTGAATTTCGCAATAACTCTTGAAAGCAACTTATGAAAAAACTTCACGCAATCTGTTTAGCCAGTTTGGCCGCTCTGGGTTCAACCCAGGTATTGGCTCAAAATGCAGGACATTTTTATGGTGGTATTGGTGCAGGGCGTGCTGAGTCAAAAATTGACAACACCTTGATCAACAACACCTTGATCAACAGCACATTGATTGGCACCAGCAATACCAGCACGGGTATCACCCAAGATCAGCATGACACGGCCTACAAAGTTTTCGGCGGTTACCAATTTAATCCTTACTTAGGTTTAGAAGGCGGCTATTACAACCTGGGTAAATTTGGTTTTCAATCGACCACCAACCCACTTGGCAGCTTGAACGGGCAATTCAAATTGGATGGTATCAACTTGGATTTGGTGGGCAGTTTGCCGATCAATGACCAGTTGTCCTTGTTGGCTCGCATGGGCGTTATCCATGGACGGACTCGCGACACTTTCAGTTCAACTGGCGCTGTTGTATTGACAAATACCAATCTCGATGTTCACAAACAAGACTATAAGGCCGGGCTTGGATTTACCTACAAATTCAGCCCGTCCATGAGTTTGCGTGGGGAGTTGGAACGCTATCGCATCAATGATGCGATGGGCCATACAGCGGGCATCAACACCGCTTTCTTAAGTTTGGTATTTCCGTTTGGTCGCACGCCAGAAAAAGCCCCCAAAGTAGTGGAACGTGTGGTCGAACGCGTGGTTTATCAAGAACCCCCCAAAGTTGCCAAAGAAGAACCTGTGGTGGTCTACGTCACAACACCCGTCGCAGTACCTGCGCCAACGCCTGTGCCTGACCGTTTGCGCGTGAGTTTCAATGCAGATGTGATGTTCGGATTCGATCGTTCTACGGTGAGTCCTGCAGGCAAACGTGCATTGGACAAGTTCACGGCTGATTTGAATGGCCTTGAATTTGAGCACATTACCGTCCAAGGTCATACAGACCGTATTGGAACAGCTGCGTACAACGAAAAATTGTCATTGCAACGTGCTGATGCCGTTAAAAACTATTTGGTGTCTCGCAATGCTGCGCCCGCCAACAAAATCACAAGCATTGGCAAAGGAAGTTCAGAGCCTTTAACCGATGCAGGCGCCTGCAAGGGTGTTCACACTTCTCCGGCAGTCATTGCATGTCTTGAATCTGATCGACGCGTCGATTTAGATGTCATGGGCACAAAAGCTGGCCAGAAGTAATTCAAAACCAAATCCCTTTGTTTTAACTTTCTGAAAGACATTCAAATGACACTCAATCCTGCAACATCGCACGACACAAGCACGGCCATCACCCCTCAGCAACACCACGCACAGGCTGCTGAACATTTGGAAGTGGCTGTCAAAGCACACAAAGAAGCTGCCAAATTGATTGCGGCCAATGACCACAAAGGTTCAGAGGCACAAGCCAAAATTGCACACGACCACACAGCCAAAGCCAAAGAGCACATGCTGGCGTGCGCCAAGAAGTCTGTCGCTGTGAGTCATTAATTTTCTTGAGCAGACGAAAAACTGCCAACACTTCACGGCGTTGGCAGTTTTTTTTAAATCATGAGCAAACCAAATCATGAATTGGGTTTGATGGCACTGATCAAACGATCTAGGCCCTTGAATTTAATCACTGGCCCCATCATCTACAGCATGATTTTCCCCATCATGTTCTTAGATTTTTGCGTGAGCTTTTACCAATGGTCTTGCTTTCCCATCTACGGCATCGCCAAATTTTCACGCAAAGACTTCATCATCTTTGACCGTCAAGAATTGGCATATTTGGATTGGATTTCAAAATTCCACTGCACCTACTGTGCCTACGGGGTAGGCGTCATGGCGTTTTCCAGTGAAGTCATTGGTGCGACTGAAGCCTATTTTTGCCCTGTCAAACACAAAACCAAACAACTTGTTCACAAATTGAACCAATGGCCCACGATTGCTTTCAAGCAAGGCGCTCATTTTGATTTCGATAAACAACTCGACCAGCTCAGAACTGATCTTGAAAAACCACAGGAAAAATCATGAAAAAATATGCACCCCACATCTCACATCTCACATGTCCTTGCTTTGACTTGTCTATTTGCAGCAGGACACGCCATGGCCGAATCACTCAGCACCATGGAATACAAAACCGCCAAGCAGCGCATTGAAGCCGACTACAAAGTTGACAAAAAAACTTGTACCGCCTTGTCTGGCAACACGAAAGACATCTGCATGGCTGAGGCCAAGGGCAAAGAATCTATTGCGTTGAGTGAGTTGGATCACACCAACGCACCCACCGCCAAGTCACTCTACAAGGCGCAAGTTGCCAAAGGTGAAGCCACGTACAACATCGCTCAACAAAAATGCGATGAAATGTCTGGCAACGCGAAAGATGTCTGCAAAAAAGAGGCAAAAGCCGCGCTGACGACGGTCAAAGCCGATGCCAATGTTGCCCTGAAATCTTCTCAAAACGATGCCAAAGCGGTGCAAGAAACTGCAGAAGTGAAGGCCAAAACGAGCACTGAAAACAAAGAGGTTCGCGCAACGGCCAATGCGGATAAGCGGGCCGCCGAATTGAAAGTCGCTTTAGAGAAGTGCGATGCATTAGCCGCAAGTGCCAAAGAAGCCTGTGTGGCCGTTGCAAAATCGACCTTTGGCAAACTCTAAGGCCACAGCATGCACCTGAGTGACACGTGTCGCGCATTTGCCAGTGAGAGAAGTCACTGTGGAAGTATCATGAACTTGATTGTGTCCATGACTTCTTTCTCACTAAGGAATTTGCATGCTTGCCACTCAGGCACAGGCTAGCAACCAGTTTTGCATGGCTTGCGCCACAGCTTCTGGCTTTTCCATCGTCGACATGTGACCTGCATTGGGAATGACGGCCATTGCCGCACCAGGCACATGGACTTTCATGGCTTCATGCTGAGCGGGGGGCGACCATGCATCTTGCTCGCCACACAGCATCAAGGTGGGAACCTTGATGGACTTCAGCACCTCTGTGCCGTCGGGTCGGTGTATCAAGGCCAAAAGTTGCCTTGCAAACACATCTGAACTCTTTCGTTCAAACATGCTCAAAATTTGTTCGATCAAGGCAGCGTCTTTCAAACGATCTGGATGGACCATGCCCTTGACCCATTCATGGGCCATGGCCCGAACACCTTGGGCTTGCGCAATGCCAAGGAGTGCCAGTCTTTTCCTCACCTCCTCTTCACCCGCCGTGCCACTCAATTTGGGTAGGTGCCCGGTGTCCATGAGTGCCACGCCCGCAATCCGTTCAGGGGCCAGGCGCAAGGCTTCCAGAACTACCCGACCACCCATGGAGTGACCCGCAACGACAAATTGATCGGGCGCCTGATCCAAGAGTTGCGTCGCCATCAAGGTGAGACTGTTTGCCAACTTGTGATCAACGATGTGGAACGACTTGGCCGCAGGCAGCAAGGGCAATAAGGGCTCCCAGACTGTGTGATCACACATCAATCCAGGCACCAATACCAGAGGAAATGCATTCATGGTCGGAAAAGCTTAACGTGTTTTACCAATGTCTTTCACATCCGTCACGGTTTCAAACTCTTGATTCCACAATTGACCGTTGACACGCTCCACTTTGCGAATGTAAATGTTTTGAACCACGTCACGCGTTTGTGCGTCAATGTAAATAGGGCCGCGTGGGCTTTCAAAAATTTGACCTTTCATGGCGTTCAGCAAGGGTTCACCACCCTGCCCTTTGGTGGCCTTGGCAGCTTCGTAGATAACGCGCATGCCGTCGTAGGCGCCTACCGCCATGAAGTTGGGACGTGCGCCATTGTTGGCTTTGCCAAAGGCTTCGACAAATTTCTGATTGATCGGCGATTTGTGCGATGCAGAGTAATGGTGTGTTGAGACCACCCCCAAGGCCACATCACCCATGCCGTTGATGATGTCATCGTCGGTCACACTGCCTTCCGCAATCAATCGAATGCCGGCTTTGTCCAAACCGCGGTCTGAGAACTGCTTCATCAATGCCACGCCCACACCTGCCGGCACAAAAGTGAACAGGGCATCAGGTTTGGCATCTTTCACGCGTTGCAAAAATGGCGCAAAGTCGGGGTTGCGCAAAGGGACTCGAAGGGTTTCAACCACCACGCCGCCATTGGCCAAAAAGCGCTGGTTGAAATATTTTTCCGAGTCAATGCCGGGCGCATAGTCCGTGACCAAACTTACCACGCGTTTGATGTTGTTTTTGGTGGCCCAATCTGCCAATGTCACCACCACTTGTGGCACCGTGAAGCTGGTGCGGACAATGAAAGGCGACGCTTCCGTCACAACAGAGGTGGCCGCAGCCATCACCACCATGGGTGTTTTGGACTGGGTCGCCACGGGTGCGGTGGCCATGGCCAAAGGCGTCAAACCAAAGCCCGCAAGGACTTGAACTTTGTCATTCACCACCAATTCTTGGGCAATGCGTTTGGTCACTTCAGGCGAGCCATTGTCATCTTTCACAATGATCACGACTTTTTTTCCTGCAACCATTTCACCGTTTTGTGCCACATAAAGTCGCGCTGCTGATTCAAGTTGCTTGCCGGTCGAAGCAAAAGGGCCAGACATCGGCAAGATCAAACCGATCTTGAATGCATTGTCTTGCGCCTGTGTCAAGCCAGATGCCGCCGTCAAACCCAGAGCAAGGGCTGTCACTAAAAAATTACGTTTGATCATGAGCAAGTCTCCTAATGTTTGGGCCGATTATTGCAGGCATTGCCAATCCATGCAGCGTCATGCGCATGGAGAATCATTCACAGCCAATCGGACATTAAAAAATAGATATCATGGGGCGCAGCACCCATCGAAAGGCCCCCTAACATGCGCTTCATCAGCTTTATAGAAAACGGTCAGACTGGCATTGGCTGGTTAAAAAGTGCCGACGCCAAAGAATTTGTCGACCTTGCCGCGCTGGGCCTTGAGTTTCAGGTTGACCTCAAAACGCTGATCTCTCAAGCCACAGGCCTTGCCAACGCAGACAAAGCCGCACAGGCGGCGCCCGCTTCAGCATTCAAAGCACTCAGCAGTGTCCGTTTGTTGCCCCTGCTGCCCAATCCAGGAAAAATTGTTTGTATGGGCTTGAACTATGCCGACCATGCCAAGGAGGGTGGCAACGCACGGCCAGAGTACCCCAGCTTCTTCATGCGCGGCGCCACTTCCCTGGTGGGTCACCAGCAGGCCATCATTCGGCCCCAAGTCTCTCCTCACCTTGACTATGAAGCGGAGTTGGCCGTCATCATCGGCAAGCGTGCAAGACATCTGACGGCTCTAAACGCGCTAGAACACATTGCGGGCTATGCCTGCTTCAACGACGCCAGCGTGCGCGACTACCAGCGCAAAACAGCACAATGGACCATCGGCAAAAACTTTGATGGCACCGGTCCTTTTGGGCCTTGCCTGGTCACGCCTGACGAACTGCCGCCAGGCGCGGCGGGGCTGCGCATTCAATCCCGCCTCAATGGGCAGGTGATGCAAGACGCTAACACCCAAGATTTTTTATGGGACGTTGTTGAAACTTTGAAAATCATCACAGAGTGCATGACTCTGGAGCCCGGGGACGTCGTCATTACCGGCACGCCAGCTGGCGTGGGCTACGCAAGAACACCGCCTGTTTGGATGAAACCCGGCGATGTCTGCGAGATCGAGATTGAAGGCATCGGCTTGCTGTCTAACCCCATTGCGGCTGAATAAAGCCAGTCTCGGTACTTACGCAGCAAGATCCAATAAAACACGGCCATTTTCAATCTTCACAGGCCAAGACTTTGCGGGCTCTGTGGCAGGACCACACCCCACTGAGCCATCGCGCACGTCGAAAAGTGCCTGGTGAAAAGGACACTCGACGTGATGGCCATCCACAAAACCATCACACAACTTGGCGTTGCCATGGCTGCAGACGTTGTTGATGGCAAATACGCCATCTTCCATTTTGAAAATGGCAATGTCCTGATCGAGGGGCGTGACGGCAATGCCAGCGCCCTCAAACAATTCGGCCTCAGCGGCCACATCTGTCCAGTTGCTCATTGTTAGATCGGGTAAATCACAGAGTTAGGAATCATCTCGCTGTCGTAAATGCACAAACGCTCAGCAAACTTCAATCCTTCGGGGGTTTGAACAATGATATCCAAGTAGCGGCCAACATTGAATACCGTGCTTTCTTTGTCGTATTTGGTGCGAAACACCGCGTAATTGGCTTCACTGTAGATTCGCCCCGCCTCCACTTTGCGAACCGTGGGCGAACCAACCACATGCCGTTGGTAATAGGGGTCATGGTAAAGGGTATCGGTGATGCCATAGACCCGGTCTTTCAGCATGCCTTTGCTGGTCAAGGACAGTGTGGCCAAAGGAAAACCGCGCTCAAAGTTTTCGCGAGGCTGTAATTTGTAGACACATTGCTCTGTGAAAAATTCAGGCCACACATCCCAATGGCCACTGTCTACGGCGCTGGCGTAGTCGGCATAAAGTTGTTGGATGTCAAACCAAGTTTGGATGTCCACCATGGTCAAGCCTCCATCACTTTTCGCCAATAGGCATACATGCCCCGAATGAGAGTTTCCGTCACCATGTGATCGGTATCGCCCACTTCACGGCCGCCCAACTCAGCCAGGGTGCGATGCTGGGGTTTGGTTTCAAATGCTTCTTGGGAAAACTCAATCACCTCACCATCATCGGCTGAGACAAAACCCGCAGGTCCAAACAAATTGGCTTGACGCAAGCGACGCTCTGTCATCTCCTCGGTGTCGTCTTCAAAACCGAAATGAGTCCAGACAAAATCAAAAGCACCATGACCATCGGGTTGAATGTGTCGTGTAGACACGCTGTTCACTTGCTGCTGAAAAATGACGCTGGGAAACAAGGTCATCATGACGGCAGTAGGCCCACCCCACCAAGGCTCGGGCACGATGTCCAAGAAACTGGGATCGTTCAATTCCATGCTGGCCTTGAAGCTGCTCACTTGCGTGACATCCGAGGCTTGACCTGTCGCTTGCCCCGCTGTACCGCGCGTTGAAATCATCGCTGCATGGCGATGGTGCTCATCCATGCGCAGTTCACTTTTGTTATCAGCTCGCCACAAACCAAAGGTGACAAACCAAGTGTGCAGCAATCCTGGATGGTAAGGATCTTTGATATTTTCCTGCATCAGCTTCCAGTTGCCAGGAATGCGCTGACGGTTGTATCCCAAGATTTTGAGCTGACGACCATTGAAGAGGCGGTCAAAGTAATTCAGAATGGTGGGGCCCATGTAGTCTTCAAGTGACGCCACTGAATGGTCAAAGGATGCAAACACCACGCCCCCGCGAACCGCTACTTTGAGGGCTGTCAATCCATGGTCTTTGGGATCAAAGTCTGCCGGCATGCCACCATTGACTTTGCCCTCTTGACGCACACCTCGGCGAAATGGCACACCTTGCAATTTGCCGTCCAATGCATAACTCCATTGGTGGTAGGGGCAAACCAATTCTTTCTTGTTGCCATGGCGCTCACGGCAAAACGCCATGCCGCGGTGGGCACAAACGTTTTCAACCACATGAATCTGGCCGTCTTGGGTTCTGGTCATGATGACGGAGCGTTCGCCAACCACGGTTCTTTTGAAATCGCCCACATTGGGAATCTCGGCTTCAAGGCCCACATAGCTCCAGTGCGCTGTGTAAAAAAAGCGCGCCAGCTCTTTTTTGTGGTTTGCCTCTTGGGTGTAAACCGCAAAGGGAATGCGACTGGTCCCACCACTTTCCCAATGAATCGGCTGTTCGTTCATTTCTGATGTCTCCGCTCAAATCGATGGGGTGATCATTGCGAACTTCCCATATTAAGTAAATCTTAATTTACATATAATCATTATTTGAATATCAAATATAAAACCTCATGGAACTCGCGCGACTGGACTTGAATTTGCTCTTGGTGTTTCACCACTTGCTTCTGCTCAAACGCGTTTCAGCCGTTGCCGGTGTGTTAGGCATGAGTCAGCCCGCTGTGAGCAGCGCATTAGGCCGACTGCGCGCTGCCTTGGCCGATGAATTGTTCATCCGTACACAGGCCGGTATGGCGCCAACGCCCTATGCGCTGCAATTGGCTGAACCCGTGGCCATGGCTTTGGACGGCTTGCAACAGGCCTTGAACGTCCGCGGTACTTTTGACCCCTTGACCAGCCAACGCAAATTTTCGATTGCCATGACCGATGTCGGTGAACAGTATTTTTTACCCGTTTTGATTGATGCGTTGTCTCGTTCGGCACCTGACGTTTGCCTGCAGATTCACAGCGTCGCTCAAGCCATGCTGAAAGAGGACATGGCCAATGGCCGAATTGACTTGGCCATGGGTTTGTTGCCCCAATTGCAAGCTGGATTTTTTCAACAAGCTTTGTTCCGGCAAACCTACATTTGTTTGATGCGACAACGTCACCCCTTGGCAAAGACAAATGACATCAGTTTGAAGGCCTTCTTTGAAGCGGAGCATGTCCGCGTCTTAGCACATGGCACAGGCCATGGCCGAGTTGATATGGCCTTAGAGAAACAAAAATACAGCCGCAAGGTCAGACTCACTGTGCCCCATTACGTGGCACTTGGCGATGTGCTGCAACACGCCAACTTGATAGCCGTGGTTCCGGAGAGATTTGCAGCCCGCATCATGAAGCCCTACAACTTGGTCACCCGTGAAGTCCCCATTCAAGTCGAAGGCAGTGCCATTCACCAGTTTTGGCATGGCCGATTGCACCGTGATCCTGGACACCAATGGTTACGTCAATTCATCTGTCAATTGTTTGCCGATCGAAGCGACAAAGCCTTGTCTCAAGCCGAAACTGCCATTCAATAGGGCAGCCCGACGTAGTTCTCAGCCAGGGAACGCTGCGCGGCATCCGACGAAAACAAATAGGCCAGATCAACCTCTTTGAGTTTTTGATCGTACTCAGGCGTGTCAGGAAAATTGTGCAACAACGTGGTCAGCCACCAAGAGAAGCGCTGTGCTTTCCAGACCCGCGCCAGTGCTTTTTCTGAATAATGATCCAGGCCTGTGCTGTCACCCTTTTGGTAATGATCCAACATGGCCTGGTACAGGTAATGAATATCAGATCCAGCCGTATTCAAGCCACGCGCACCGGTGGGCGGCACAATATGAGCCGCATCACCTGCCAAGAACAAATTGCCATACCGCATGGGTTCTGCCACAAACGAGCGCAGCGGTGCAATTGACTTTTCAATGGTGGGCCCCGTGATCAATTGCGCGGCAACTTCTGCAGGCAATCGACGCTTTAATTCGTCCCAGAAGGCATCGTCCGACCAATCTTCCACCTTGTCACTCAAAGGCACCTGAATGTAGTAACGACTCAAGATTTGTGAGCGAAGTGAGCACAAGGCGAAACCGCGTTCATGTTTGGCATAAATGAGTTCAGGCGATACGGGCTTGGTGCGAGACAAGACACCCAACCAGCCAAAGGGATAAACCTTTTCATACTCTTTGAGCACGTCAGCCGGGATAGACTTTCGACTCACGCCATGAAAGCCATCTGCGCCAATGATGAAATCGCAATCCAGCCGATGGTCTTCGTGGCCAACTCGGTAAGTGACATAGGATTTGGCAGACTTCAATTCATGTGGCTGTACGTCCTGCGCATTGTGAATCACAACACCCTTCATGCGGTCACGGGCCTCGTACAAATCACGGGTCAATTCTGTTTGACCGTACACCATGACGGAGTTCCCACCGCTGTATTTGTGCAAATCAAGCCTGTCCATTTTGCCGTCGTGGGCCAAATAAAAGCCATCATGGATCTCCCCTTCTCTGTCCATGCGTTCTCCGCATTGGGCTTCTCGCATCAGTTTGGCGAAACCATGTTCCAACACACCCGCACGAATACGACTCAACACATAATCACGGCTCTGGCGTTCTAAGACCACTGTCTCAATGCCCTTCAGATGCAACAACTGAGACAACATCAGGCCTGAGGGACCCCCACCAATGATGCAAACTTGAGTTTTCATTTTTTTGTCTCCAACGAGCGTGTTTGAAATGTGCCGGACAGAACACCCCCAAAGATATCCTGCAATGCCCCCTTTCGGAATGGCTGAATCTGTCTAAAACTTGTACATTTCGAACATGCCACACAGTCACACTTCGATCCAGTCCTACAGCCTGTTTGGTGAATCCAAGCACTTACCCGACGTCCTTCACTGCGAGACCATCGCAGACCGCTCCGCACTTCATGACTGGGAGTTAGCCCCACATCGGCATGCCCGTTTGCATCAGATTCTTTTGGTGAAATCGGGCGGCGGCATCGTCACCTTAGAGGGTCAAACCTTTCACTTAAAGCCTGGCTCGCTGGTCAATGTGCCACTGGGTCACGTCCACGCCTTCAGCTTCACCCCAAACACGCAAGGATGGGTCACCACATTTGCTGACGAGCTGCTGGATGAACTTTTGATGCGTGTCGGCAATGTTCGGCAAGACTTGAGTCACGCCAGCGTGCTCCAAGCAGACCACCTGACTCAAGAAATCATTGGGCAAATTTGGTTCGAGTTTTCTAATGAGCAAAAGTCTCGTGCCTTGCTTCTGCGGGGCTTGAGCGCAGTTTTGTTGGCTTGGGTCTCGCGCCATCAAATTCTACCGATGGCGCCGCAATTTCTTGAACTTCAGCAAGAAGAAAAACCTCTGGTACAACGCTTCAAAGCTTTGATCGAGGCTCATTTTGCTGCCCACTGGCAAGTCAACGATTACGCCAAAGCACTGTCCATTTCACCCACCCACTTAAGTCGCGTCACCCGCCAGGCCACCGGCGCCTCCGCATTGCGCTTGATTGAGGGACGCTTGATGCGCGAGGCAAGAAGAAACCTGGCTTACACCAATTTAAGCATCGCGAACATTGCGTACACTCTGGGTTACTCAGACCCCGCTTATTTTTCACGCGTCTTCACGCGGGATGCAGGGGTCTCTCCAAAGCAATTTCGTCAACAAATTTAATTTCATGCGTTTCATTCGCCCCCTCATCACTTGAGCGGCCCCTGAAACCTTTAGAAACGAGACGCCATGTCACTGCCTCACTGCCCCCAATGCCATTCTGAATTCACTTACGAAGATGCCGGCAACTATGTCTGTCCAGAATGTGCCCACGAATGGTCACAAACCGACAGCGTTGAAGCAGACGACGCCAAAGTCTTCAAAGATGCGTCCGGCAATGTGCTTCAAGATGGCGACACAGTCACCCTGATCAAAGACCTGAAACTGAAGGGCTCCTCGGGTGTGATCAAGGTTGGCACCAAAGTTAAAAACATCCGACTCATTGACGGCGATCACGACATTGATTGCAAGATTGAGGGCTTTGGTGCCATGCAGTTGAAATCAGAATTTGTTCGAAAAGCTTGAGCTCGCTTAGCCCTCAGGGTGTGGCGATGATGCGACATCTTGAATTTCATATTGCGAAAATTCATCTCATTTTTTATCACAAGCGTCCTTTCAGCAGGCTGTCAGGCACCACTTTTAAGATCTAATACGAAACTGCATAAACATTGCATGCACAACGACAACGAGGACGCAAATGGCCAACAACAAATCAACCATCATTTACACACTGACCGACGAAGCGCCATTGTTGGCCACGGCGGCATTCTTGCCAGTCATCCGCACCTTCACAGAGCCAGCGGGCATTGAGATTGAAACCAGCGACATCTCGGTGGCGGGCCGTATTTTGGGCGAGTTCCCCGACTACCTCACGCCTCAACAACAAATTCCTGACAACCTGGCAGATTTGGGTCGTCGCACGCTGTTGCCTGAAACAAACATCATCAAATTGCCCAACATCAGCGCTTCTGTGCACCAATTGGCCGGTGTCATCAAAGAATTGCAATCCAAAGGATTCCAAGTTCCAGATTACCCAGAAGATCCCAAAACAGACGCAGACAAAGCCATTCGTGCGCGCTATTCCAAGTGTTTGGGCAGTGCCGTGAACCCTGTGCTGCGTGAAGGCAACTCAGACCGTCGCGCACCAGGTGCTGTCAAAAACTTTGCCAAGAAGAACCCTCACAGCATGGGCGAGTGGAGCATGGCTTCGCGCACCCACGTGGCCCATATGAAGCACGGCGACTTCTACCACGGCGAAAAATCCATGACCCTGGACAAAGCACGTGATGTGCGCATGGAGTTGACCACCAAGGCCGGTAAAACCCTGGTCCTGAAACCCAAAGTCTCTTTGCTTGCCGGTGAAATCATCGACAGCATGTTCATGAGCAAAAAAGCACTTTGCGAGTTCTATGAAGAACAAATGGAAGATGCGCGCAAAACAGGCGTGATGCTGTCATTGCACGTCAAGGCCACCATGATGAAGGTGTCACACCCCATCGTGTTCGGTCACGCTGTCAAGATTTTCTACAAAGAAGCCTTTGAAAAGCATGGCAAGTTGTTTGATGAACTGGGTGTCAACGTCAACAACGGCATGGTCAATCTGTACGAAAAGATTGCAACCTTGCCAACGTCCAAGCATGAAGAAATCATCCGTGATTTGCATGCTTGCCACGAGCACCGACCAGAATTGGCCATGGTGGACTCGGCCAAAGGCATCACCAACTTGCACGCCCCCAACGATGTGATCGTTGACGCTTCCATGCCCGCCATGATTCGCATTGGCGGCAAGATGTGGGGCGCAGACGGCAAACCCAAGGACACCAAAGCGGTCATTCCTGAATCAACATTTGCCCGTATATACCAAGAAATCATCAATTTCTGCAAAACAAACGGCAACTTTGATCCCCGCACCATGGGCACAGTGCCTAACGTGGGATTGATGGCACAACAAGCCGAAGAATATGGCTCACACGACAAGACTTTTGAAATTGCCCAAGCGGGTGTTGCCAACATTGTTGACATCGCGACCGGTGAGGTTTTGCTGTCACAAAACGTGGAAGAAGGCGATATCTGGCGCATGTGCCAAGTGAAAGATGCACCCATCCGCGACTGGGTCAAATTGGCGGTGACGCGCGCTCGCAACTCCGGCATGCCTGCCGTTTTCTGGCTCGACGCTTACCGCCCTCACGAAGCCGAACTGATCAAAAAAGTTGAAACTTACCTGAAAGACCACGACACCAAAGGTTTGGACATTCAAATCATGTCGCAAGTTCGTGCCATGCGTTACAGCTTGGAGCGCGTCATTCGCGGTTTGGACACCATCTCCGTGACTGGCAATATTCTGCGCGACTACCTCACTGACTTGTTCCCCATCATGGAGTTGGGAACCAGCGCCAAAATGTTGTCCGTCGTGCCTTTGATGGCGGGCGGCGGCATGTACGAAACCGGTGCGGGCGGTTCAGCCCCCAAACACGTCAAGCAACTGGTGGAAGAAAACCACTTGCGTTGGGACTCCTTGGGCGAGTTCTTGGCGCTGGCTGTGTCTTTGGAAGACATGGGCATTAAGACTGGCAATGAAAAAGCCAAGATCTTGGCCAAAACATTGGACGCAGCCACCGGCTCTTTGTTGGGCAACAACAAGAACCCTTCTACCAAAACGGGTGAGCTCGACAACCGCGGCAGCCAGTTCTATCTGGCGATGTACTGGGCACAAGAACTTGCTGCACAGACAGCCGATAAAGAATTACAAGCCAAATTTGCACCTTTGGCCAAGTCACTCACAGAGAACGAGAAGAAAATCGTTGATGAGTTGAAGGCTGTTCAAGGACAAGCGGTGGACATTGGCGGTTACTACAAGCCATCTCAAGAGTTGCTGAACAAAGTCATGTGCCCAAGCAACACCTTCAATGCCTTGATTCAAGCGGCAAAAAGCTAAACGCCTGCGTTCGATACATTTGGCGCCAGCTTCATCACTGCGCCAGAAACCCAAAAAGCCGCGTTTTGCGGCTTTTTTCATGGTTCTTTGTGCCACTCAAAGTGCGAATGAAACGCTGTGCGTGCTATTCGAACAGGTCAGTTTGATTCACATCCGCATCTTTGGTCTTCAACATATTTGCTTTGGTCTTCGGCGCTATGTTGGTCGCACCCTTGATGGGAGACAACTCCAAGATCGCAGGGACCCGAAGGGCTTTGCTGACTGCGGGATGAACGGTTGCCACCTCAGGTTTTGCCGTTAACGCGATCGGCCATCGCTTAAGTCGCTTTAATTCGCCACGGTTCATACAGCGGTAAATAGCGAGAAGTTCGCCTTGGGCCTGCGCTTCCAGTAAAACATATTCCTTTCCCATGAAAACAGCCTCTCTGCCCATGACAGACAGGCTACCTTCACTGCTCTTGAGGTCAGTGCGTGAATAGGCGGTGATCGCCCGAAGGATGCGCTTGTTCATTCATACCTCTAGTTGGTCAACTTATTGTTATGTACCTATTAGTTGCACGACTTATAGGTAGATAACAATATGTTAGCAAACTATCCATTGATCAACAATCACTTACGCAATCGCAGCATCCCAAATCAATTTCAAAGAAACAGCGAAGAGACTGGCCTGAACAAATTTAAAAAACCAAACGTCGGCAATTCTCCGCGTCAGGTAGGCCCCCAAGAAAGTTCCCGTCAAAGCAAAAGGCACCAGCACAGCGGCCTGCATCAAGTCATCAAGGCTGTAAGGACTGAGGTTTTGATAGGGCAAAATTTTCGAGAAATTGATGATGGCAAACAAAATGGTGGCCGTTCCCGCAAATTCAGCCTTGGACAGTTTTTGGGGCAACACAAAAATTTGAAAAGGCGGCCCACCCGCATGGGCAATGAAACTTGTGAAGCCCGCCATACCGCCCCAGAAAATCCCTTTCGTCAAAGTGGCAGGCGCCGCAACATCACCCTGCCCTCGTTTGAACCATGTCTGCAGACAAAAGCCCACGCCAACCAAGCCAATGATGAATTTGATCATTGACTCCGAAATGAAGGAAGCCGTGTACCAACCGACAAAAACGCCTACCAAACCTGCTGGCACCAATATTTTCAAATTGATCGCACTGTATTGACGGCGGTACAGCCAGACACCGACGACATCCGAAATGACAAAGAGTGGCAACAACAAAACGGCTGCTTTGACTGGCGACATGACCAAAGAAAGCAAAGGCACGGACATCATGCCGACCATGGGCAGACCGCCTTTAGACATGCCAATGAGCATGGCGGCCATGCTGGCCAAGACCAAATAATGATTGAATTCCATGAACAAGGACTTTTTGACTTCGTCCCGCATTTTGAAGCAAAGAATTGCAACTCGCGTCAACCTGTGAGACATCTTCTGAAGGTTGAGGTTGGCTCTGCTAAAGTGCTTTGCATGAACTCACCCATCACCCCCCGTCTACCCGGCATCCGATTTGTCCATTCCCCCGGCCCCACCCATGTGCCGGACGAAGTCATGCACGCCATGCAAAGACCCATGACAGATCTGGCCGACCCCAGGGTGGCCGCCTTGGTCGCAGCTTGCGAAAAAGGCATGAAGTCACTGCTGAAATCACCCCAATCCGATATCTTCTTTTACGCCAGCAATGGTCATGGCGTTTGGGAGGCTGCAGCAGCCAACTTGGCCTCCGATCAGCACAGTTTGCTCATTGCGGGTTCGGGCCACTTTTCGGATCAATGGGCCCTTCAAACCGAAGCCTTGGGACTGTCAGTCTTGCGCACGCCACACACCGCAGGCCACCGAATTGACACACAAGCCATTTGCAAAGCCCTCAAAGAAGACACGGAACACCGCATTTCGGCCGTCATGGTCGTTCATACCGATACCGCCAGCGGCATCACCAGCGATCTGATGGCCATAAGGCAGGTCATGGACCAATGCAAACATCCCGCGCTTTATGTGGTGGATGTGGTGGCATCGCTTGGTGCTGCGCCGTTTGACATGGACGCTTTGGGCGTCGATGTCTGCTTGGGAAGCTCGCAAAAAGGCCTCATGATGCCGCCTGGTTTGGGCTTTGTAGCCGTCAACGCCAAAGCCTTCGCATGGTCGCAAGCGCATGCCAAACCCCGCTTTTACTGGAGCTGGCTGGAACGTAAAACCAATACGCAATCAGAAAAATTTTGCGGCACACCGCCCCTTGCCCATTTGGCAGGACTTGAAGTTTCTCTGGGCTTGCTTCAAGCCGAAGGCCTCGACGCCGTCTTTGCACGCCACCAACGTTTAGGCGGCGCCGTCAGAGCCGCCGTCACCGCATGGTCAAGCGCGAACAGTTTGAAACTTCATTGCTTGGACCCTGAAGGTTTTTCAGCCTCTGTGACCGCCATCGAAGTCGCTCTTGGCATTGACCCTGAAGCCTTGCGCGTGGTGGCGCGTGAAAAGTTTCAAGTGGCCATGGCCGGTGGACTTGGGCCTTTGGCAGGTCGCGTATTTCGGATCGGCCATTTGGGCGATATGAACGAGCCCATGATTTTGGGTGCTTTGGCAGGCATTGAAGCCGCGATGACGGTGCAAAAAGTACCTTATGGGCCCAACGGCATGGCTGCGGCCATTGCCTATTTAGCCCAACACACCCCTTGATGGCGTCAAGTTAAGCGACATCGCCACTGTCGCTTAACTGTGGTCGTGCTGCGGTATTTCCAATGACTGGTAAAGCGGCAAAATATTTGCGCGAATTTGTTCAAAGTGACGCGCGTAAACCAAGGCGGCCATCAAACCCACTGCGCCAAACAAAGCCAAAGCATATTGACTGCCAATTTCATGGGCCAGCCAACCTGAAGTCAATGAACCAATCGGCGACATTCCCAAAAAGGACATGACATATAAGGCTGCCACACGACCCCTTAACTCATCGGGCACAATGCTTTGAAGGACCGTATTGGTTGAGGCAGCCGTCAGCATCATGCTCAAAGCGGACACAAACAGCATGGGCAATGCCAGCCACAAACTGGGGGCAAATGAAAAAGCCACCAAACTCACACTGGCCACACCTGCACTCCATCCAATCACTTTGAACAAACCTCGAATGTTGGTGCGTGAGGCCAAATACAACATGCCACAAACCGCACCGAGACCGGCAGAACTCAGCAACAGGCCCAGCGTTTTGGAGTCTCCCTGAAATCGCTGACTGGCAAACCAAGGCATGAGTGAGCCATAAGACTGCAAACAAAAACTGCTGATGGCCAACAACAAGAGCGCGCAACGGCTAGGAAAAAATCCATAGGCATAGTCCAGCCCCGCCATCAACTGATTCAAGATGCCGGCATGTGCATGCCGAGACACATGGATGGCAATGTGCGTGGCTTTGAGGGCAAACAACACCGCCAAACGCATGACGCAGTTCAAGGCAAAACTCCAAACCTCGCCCAAACTGGCTGTCACCAAGCCACCCAGCATGGGGCCAATAAAGCGCGCACCATTCATCACCGTTGAATTGAGCGCAATGGCATTGGTCAGCTCTTGCCGGTTGGGCAGCAACTTGGAAATCAAGGATTGTCTGGCTGGCGCATCAAAGGCATTGCCCAAGCCCAAAACGAGATTGCCCACCACGATGTGCCAAGCCGCCATGTGACCACTGAGCATCAATCCCAACATGACCAAAGCCTGCAACATGGCCAAGGTATTGGTGGCATAAAGAACCCGTTTGACATCCAAGCGATCAATCAACACACCTGCAAAGGGTGTGATGAGCAACATGGGAATTTGCAAAGCAAATGCGGCCAGGCCCAACATCAGGGTCGAGCCGGAAAGACTGTAGACCAACCAGCTCGTGGCGATCAACTGCACCCAATTGCCAATTTGAGACGTTCCCTGTCCCAAAATGAACAAACGAAAATTTCGATGCTGAAGCGCTCGCAGGCTATGGGGTAGTTTCATGCGGCTTCATCTGTGCCTCATTGGGCAAAAAGAGAACGATCAAGGCTCCCAGCGCGGCCACCCCGGTCAGGCCCATCATCAACTGCGTAAAACCAGCCACCTTCACGACGGGGCCTAACATGTAGACCGCCAAGGAGCTGATGCCGAAAGAAATGGCGATTCGGGTGCCACTCACTCTCGAGCGCATGGCGTCGTCGATGTAGCGAACCACCATGGTGTCGCTGAAAGGAATGGCGCCGAACACCATGACCATGTAACCAATGGCCGCCACATACCAAGTCCAACCTGAACTTTGAGAGGCCACACCAAACATGACAATTTGCAAAAATAAAACCATGAAAAACAAGGGCTTGACGGGAAACCAATCGAGCAAACGCCCCACGACCAATTGCGCCAAGGACGCCAGCGCATAAATGCAGGCCAACAAAATGCCCAACTGCGAAGGATCTTCCACCAAACCATGCAATCGTTCCGCCAATAACTGGGCATTGCCGTTGGTCGTGATGTTGAACAACAAGCTCGTCGTGGTAGCGGTCGCCACCATGACCGCAAAGGTTCGCCATGCCAAATGTTGGGGCAGGTGAACCGCGCGTGTTTTCTTTTTGGCCGGCGCACCCGACTCGTGGGGGGCAAACAATGCAAAGGCCACACCGCACCCCATCGCCACCATGCCTGGCACCACAAATGCGACTCGCCAGCCTTGCCAGGCGACCAAGAAACCCGTTGAAAGCGCCGCCACGGCAATGCCCAAATTGCCAGCCAACCCATTCACACCAATGGTCAAGCCCGGGCGAGTTGAGTGTTGCACCAGCATCGGAATGCCCACTGGGTGGTAGATGGCAGAGAAAACACCCAGCACGGTCAGGGCAGCAGCCATCTGAAGAGGGGTTTGGGTCAGTGCCACCAGGATGGCTGAGGCACCCATGCCAAAGTAAAACAACAACATCATTTGACGCCGTCCCCACAGGTCGCCCAGTCGCCCCGCGGGGATCGAACCCAAACCAAACATCAAGAAGGCGCCCACGGTGTAAGGCATCATGTCTTCCCACCGGCCGACGCCAAAATCGCTGGCGATGGCACTGACCGCCGTTGCAAAAATCAGCAAGAACAAATGGTCAAGGGCGTGGCCTACATTCAATAGCAAAGAGGGAATCAATGGCATGTCGGCTTCAAGGGAAAGTCAGAGCTGACATTAAACCTCGAAAATCAGGTCACGCTGTCACCTGAGTTCACACCAACAAGGGAATATCCTGTGCTCAAAAAGTGAAAACTCCCCTAGGCTTGAGCTTCATTTTGACCTTGAGGAGTTTGGCATGTCATCGATTCGCGCCCTGTTGCCGGCAGTCAATTGCAGTCCCCTGCGTCCTGTACTGACCCTTGTTCCTAGTCTGGCTTTGTGCTTGGCCAGTTTGCTCGTCGCAGCCCCAGCAGCCCTGGCTCAGGCTTTTCCCAACAAGCCCATTCGACTGGTCTGTCCTTTTCCGCCTGGTGGCGCAGTTGACATCGCCTCACGCGCCATTGCACAAGAGTTGTCTAAAAGTTTAGGACAGCCTGTCACAGTAGACAACAAGCCAGGCGCAGGCGGCAACATTGGCAGCGCCGACGTCGCACGCTCCAATCCCGATGGCTACACCTTGCTCATGACCACCAGTGGCATTCAAGCCATCAACCCAGCACTTTATGCCAAGATGCCATTTGACACCGTCAAGGACTTAGCACCCGTGTCCGTGTTGGTCTCCCTCAACAACGTCTTGGTGGTTCACCCGTCGGTCAAGGCCAACTCAGTGGCTGAGGTTGTTGCGCTGGCAAAGTCCCAGTCTGGCGGCATCAACTACGCCTCCAGCGGCAGCGGCACCAGCATCCACATGTCGGGTGAAATGTTTCGCTCGCTCACCAATGCCAACATGACGCACATTCCCTATAAAGGCAGTGCCCCCGCCTTGAACGATCTCCTGGGTGGTCAAGTCATGATGATGTTTGACAACATTCCCTCGGCCATGCCCCACATCAAGGCAGGCAAACTCCGAGCCTTGGCCACTACAGGCGCAAAGCGCGACCCTTCATTGCCCGACCTGCCCACCATCGCCGAAGCAGGTGTTGCGGGTTACGAGTCTGGCGTTTGGTTCGGATTGGTTGTTGCAGCGAACACCCCCAAAGACATCATCAACAAGCTCAACGCAGAGGTTGTCAAAGGCGCCAAGTCACCTGAGTTTGTCAAACGCATGACCGATTTAGGCTACATTATTTTGGCAACCAGCCCAGACACCATGGCTGAGATGAACAGGGCAGAAATTCAACGCTGGGGACCCATTGTGAAATCCTCTGGCGCCAAGGCTGATTAAGCGACCTCAACGCCCGTCAATATGGCAGAAATAAATCCATGAACTCCGTTTTCAAAATTGTTTTCCACGGCGACAACGCTGGCAACTTCCGCCCAGGCATGGAGGGCTTGCTTCATCATCCTCACCAGATCGTTTCGGTATCGCAGCGCATTGACTTGCCTGGCGAAAAAGAACATTTTGAAACCGCAGATGTCGTAGTCGGCATTGCCTTGAATGCCAGCATGCCGACACCGCAGAAAATGAAACTTCTGCAGGCACCGTCAGCTGGCACCGATGGCATTGCACGCGAGTGCCTGCCTGCTGGCAGTCAATTGGCCAATTGTTTTGGTCACGAAAATGCCATTGCAGAGTTTGTCATGGCGGCGTTGCTGGCACGCCATGTGCCACTGAATGACGCAGACCAAGCCCTGAGAAAAGGTGAATGGCGATATTTTGCGGGACGCCCTGGCGCGCTGCGAACAGAATTGGGCATGCAAACCTTGGGCCTCGTGGGCTTTGGCCACATTGCCAAAACCTTGGCTGAAAGGGCCAAAGCATTTGGCATGCGCATTGCGGTGGCCAACCGAAGTCCCATTCATACCGATCTGGTTGATCAAAGCTTTCTCCTCTCCGATTTGAACAGCTTGATGGCTTGCAGTGATGTGGTCGTGGTGACCTTGCCATTGACCGAGAACACCCGCGCACTGGTCAACGCCATGGCCATTGGCGCTATGCGCTCAGACGCTGTTTTGATCAACGTCGGACGCGGTGCGGTCATTGATGAAGCGGCACTGTTTCAGGCACTGCAAAGCAAACAAATCGCCGGCGCCATCATTGACACTTGGTACCAATACCCCACCTCTGAGACGGCCACATGTGCGCCCTCTCAATATGACTTTGCCAGTCTGGGCAATGTGCTCATGACGCCCCACATGTCTGGCTGGACAGAGGGCACCGTGCAACGGCGCAAGCAAACCATTGCCGACAACATCAATCGATTGAGCGAAGGCAAAGCCTTGCTGAATGTTCTCTGAGCCGATGCTTGCGCATTGGAAACGTGCCTCTCTGGCCCGTGTCGCAGTCATCAGGTGCTCAGCCTGGGCACCAATTCAAAACCCAAATCCAACTGCGCAACTTCAGGTGTCTCGCCTTGAATCAGTTGCAACAGCATGCTGGCTGCGGCCTCCCCCACCTGTGCACGCGGTGTGCGCACGGTGGTGAGCGGCGGCCACATTTGATCACTGCCTGTCAAGTCATTGAATCCGGCAATGGCAATTTGCCCCGGCACAGCAACACCCAAACGCATGGCCGCCAACAAAGCGCCCTGCGCCAAGTCATCGTTGCAAAAAAAGATGGCATCCACATTCGGGCTTTGCTTCAGAATCTGCTCAAACATCTGCCCTCCTAAAGCCAAAGAGGACGCTGCTGGATTCAGCCATTCCAAGTGGGTGTCGTACAACTGCGCTTGCTTTAATGCTTTTCGCCATCCGACCAAGCGCTGCATCACGCGAGGGTCCAATTGGGCGGCCGCAAAAACGATGCGTTTTTTCCCCTTCGCAAGAAGGTGCTGCGTCATGGCCTCACCTGCATCAGTTTGCCTAAAACCCACGCAATAGGGGCCTGAGCGTTCTTCCAAACTCAATGCCCGCTGAAGGAGCGGCGTGCTGGAAGAAGGGTCGGGCAAGTCCATCAAATGAACGCAAGGCACTTTGCTGCGGGCCATCAGCTTTTGGGTGGCTTGGCTGTGGTCCAGCCCTGTGATCAACATGCCTGCAGGTCGATGGTGCAATTGCTCGCGCATCAATTGCTCTTCCTCGCTGAGGTTGTAGTGTGTCACGCCCATCAGCGTTTGAAAGCCTGCAGCTCGGAAAGTTCTTTGCGCGGCTTCCAACAAATCGACAAACAAGGTGTTGGACAACAAGGGAATCAAGATCGTGACATGGTCACTTCGCTGCGATGCCAGCGCTCTGGCGGCAGGGTCAGGCACATACCCCAGCTTGTCAGAGACAGCCAAGACGCGCGCCACCAGATCAGGGTCGACCGCCCGCTCGCCCCTTAAAGCGCGAGACACTGTGCTGGGACTGACCCCTGCGGCACTGGCCACATCGCTCAGGGTGACGCGCCCTGTCGAACGGTGATTTTTGGAGCGTGAAGAAAGTTGTTTCAAGGGTTTTTCCGTAGAAGAACATGTGCCATTTTCGTTAGGATAGCGCTATCCAACCAATGTAATCTCAATTTTTTCTGACTTTGAGATCTCGATTTCCCTAAGTAATTATTGCGCAGACAGTCTGACCTCTTTTTTCAACCAGCAGGACAGCGCTGTCCAAGCCATCAAAAATACATTTCAGCATGATGCTTTACGTTTCTCATCATTAGCATGCAAACCGCAAATCAAGCACTGAAAATTGTGGTGATGGGCGTGTCAGGTTGCGGCAAATCGACCTTGTCGCAAGGCCTGAGCGAAGCGCTGCGCTTGCGCATGAAAGATGGCGACGAACTTCATTTGCCCGAGAGTGTGGCCAAAATGAGTTCAGGCATTGCATTGCAAGATGAAGACCGCTGGCCTTGGCTCGATCGCATTTCAGATTATTTGAACAATTCAGAGAAAAGCATCAAAGGCGATGCTGGCAGCATCGTTGCCTGTTCAGCCCTGAAAAAAATTTACCGCGATCGCATTCGTCGACAAGCGGGTCCCGTGGTCTTTTTGTTTTTAAGCGGCAGCCCCGATCTCATTCGGCAACGCATGCAAAACAGACAGGGGCATTACATGCAAGCCGGCCTGTTAGACAGCCAACTGCAAACCTTGGAGACGCCAAGCGGCGAGGAAACCGATGTCATCACACTCGACATTGATCAATCCCCAGTCACCCTGCTTCATCAGGCGCTAGAACAGCTTCAAGCCTTTCAAGCTCATGCCTGCGCTCTTTCTTCTCACCTCTAAATAGGAATTTCATGTTCATTCGATGCGCATTTTTTCAAGGCAAGGTTAAGCCTGGCAAAGAGCAAGCCTTTAACGACTACATCCGCAAAGAGCTCGTGCCTTTGTGGACACGCTTCCCTGGTGCGCAAGAAGTTCGCGTTTTACGTCAAGTCGAAAGCGACGTGGCCGATCCGCACTTCGGCATGGTGCTGTCTGTGCGATACCCAAGCCGCGAATCCATTGAAATTGCCTTGGCCTCCGAGGTTCGCCTCAAGAGCCGCGAAGTGTCAAAAGACCTGATCGCCATGTTTGATGGCAGCGTGTTCCATACCGTGTTCAGTGCCGATGAATACGCACTGCCGACTGATTGATTTCTGCCCCCACCCCCTTCAAACCACAGGAGACAACATCATGAAAATTTCTCGGATTCTCGTTGCTTGCTTGATTGCTTGATTGCCAGCATGGGTTCAGCGGCCTTTGCCGCCAAGTTCAATCTCAAGATGGGCCATGCCGTCAACACCACAGACGGCCAACATGCTGCGGCCTTGAAACTGGCTGAATTGGTCAAACAACGCACCAACGGCGACGTTGAAATCACCATTTTCCCTGCCAATCAATTGGGCAACGATGGCGCCATGATCAACGGCGTTCGAGGCGGCACCATTGACATTGTGTCAAGCGGCGCTTCCAACTACAACGGCATTGTGCCCAACACGGCGGCCATGGAATTGCCCTTTGTGTTCCGCAACGCACAGCATGCATACCACGTCTTGGACGGTGCTGTTGGGACTGGCGTTTTGAACGAACTCGCACCCCATGGCATGAAGGGTTTGGCTTACTGGGAAAACGGTTGGCGCGCATTCACCAACAACAAGCGTCCAGTGAACAAGCCTGAAGACTTGAAGGGCTTGAAAATTCGATCGACACCCAACCCATATCACATTCAAGCGTTCAAATTGTTGGGCATGAACCCTGCGCCCATGCCCATCGCAGAACTTTACACCGCCCTCGAAACGGGCACCTTTGATGCGCAGGAGCACCCCATCAACGTCACTTGGTCTTCTAAGTTTTACGAAGTTCAAAAGTACTTGACGGTCAGCAACCACGTCTACTCGCCCCTGATCGTGGCGATGAACAAAGCCAAGTTTGATGCCTTGCCTGCCAACTATCAAACCATCGTGGTCGAGGCGGCCCGTGAAGCCGCCAAATACCAGCGCGACTTGAATGCACAGAACGCTGGCAAAGTCATTGCTGAACTCAAAAAGTCTGGCATGCAGGTCATTGAAAACGTGGACATGGCCCCGTTCCAGAAAATTGTTTCTGCAGAAATTGCCAAGACTTTTGGTGAGAAAAATGGCCCTGCCTTGCTGCAAGCCATTGAAAACACCAAGTAATGCAGTCCCCCGCCCCTCTCCCCAAGGAGAGGGGTTTCTTGACATTGTGTGGTCCCATGAAAAAAATCAACGATTTGTTTTTCCGTCTGGCCGAGTTCACCTTGGTCATCATGTTGTCTGCCATGGTGGTCATGGTCTTTGGCAACGTTGTTTTGCGATACGGTTTTAACGACGGCATCATCAGCTCAGAAGAACTGTCGCGTTTTTTATTCATCTGGATCACTTTTTTGGGGGCCATCGTCACGATGCGAGACAACGCACACTTGGGGCTTGACTCCGTTGTGCGCATGCTCAACCTCACTGGCAAAAAAATTGCCTTTGGCATTTCAAATATTTTGATGCTGATCTGCTGTGTCCTCATGTTCTATGGCACGTTCAAACAACACGGCATCAATGCCACCACACGCTCTGCTGTCACTGAATTGCCCATGAGTTGGGTCTTTGGTGTGGGCTACATCACCAGTGTGGCCATGGGTCTCATGATCATTGGCAAACTGGCCCATCTGGCGCGCGGCAACTTCAACGAAGCCGACCTCATTCAAGTGACTGATTCAGAAGAAGATGCCAAACCCCATATGCAAGAGGCCGCCAAATGACCGTATTTGTTTTCATCGCGTCCTTGTTGGCCGCCATGGCATTGGGCATGCCCTTGGCCTTTTCTCTCATCGTCTCGGGTGTGGCACTCATGCTGCACTTAGACAACTTCGACACGCAAATCGTGTCGCAAAATTTGATCAATGGCGCTGACAACTTCCCCTTGATGGCGGTGCCTTTCTTTATGCTGGCCGGGGAATTGATGAATGCCGGTGGCATGAGTCGACGCATTGTCAATTCAGCCTTGGTCTGGGTGGGCCACTTCAAAGGCGGCCTAGGTTATGTTGCGGTGTTTGCCGCCATCATCATGGCCAGCCTTTCAGGCTCTGCTGTTGCAGACACCGCCGCTTTGGCCGCGGTGCTCATGCCCATGATGCGCGATGCAGGTTATCGAATGGACCGCTCTGCCGGTTTGATTGCAGCGGGTGGCATCATTGCCCCTGTCATTCCACCGTCCATTGGGTTCATCTTATTTGGCGTGATTGGCGGTGTGTCCATCTCCAAGCTGTTCATGGCCGGAATTTTCCCGGGTATCTTGATGGGCATGGCGCTCTTGGTCACTTGGTGGATGGTTGCACGCAAAGACAATGTCAAGGTGACTGAACGTGTCCCCATGGGCGAGAAAATTCGCGTCACGGTCGACGCCTTTTGGTGCTACTTGCTGGCCATCACCATCATTGGCGGCATGAAAATTGGCATTTTCACGCCCACTGAAGCTGCTGTGGTGGCCGTGGTTTATGCTTTGTTGGTGGGTTTGTTTGTTTACCGCGAAATCAAGTTCAAAGATTTGTACGGCATCATTTTGGCCGCAGCCAAAACTTCTTCGGTCGTGATGTTCTTGGTTGCAGCCGCATTGGTCTCTGCCTGGCTGATCACGGTGGCCAACATTCCAGCCGAAGTGGTGGAGCTCCTTCGCCCTTTCATTGGCAACCCCACACTCATGATGATCATGCTCATGCTGATGGTGTTGATCGTGGGCACTGCACTTGACTTTGCGCCGACCGTCCTGATTCTGACGCCTGTTTTAATGCCTCTGGTTCGCGAAGCAGGCATCAACCCCGTTTACTTTGGCGTCCTGTTCATCATCAACAACGCCATCGGATTGCTTACCCCGCCCGTGGGCACGGTGCTCAATGTGGTGTGTGGTGTTGGCCGCATCCCCATGCATGAGGTCATTCGAGGCGTCATGCCTTTCTTGATTTCTCAAGTGGTGGTGATGGGGCTGCTGGTTGCATTTCCCGTCTTGGTGATGGGCCCCCTCAAATGGCTTTCGAGTTAAACCATGTCCGTCCTCAACACTTTTCAACTGCAAGGCAAACTTGCACTCATCACCGGCTCCTCTGCAGGCATTGGTTTAGCATTGGCACGCGCCTTAGGCGAAGCCGGCGCCCATGTCATTGTCAATGGACGGAATCACCCAAAAGTTGCTTCTGCGGCCCAATCTCTCAAGACAGAAGGTTTGAAGGTCAGCGAATCTGTTTTTGACGTCACCGATTCGAAAGCCGTCGCAGACGCTGTGAACGACATCGAAACCCGCTTGGGCGCCATTGACATTCTGATCAACAACGCAGGCATGCAAATTCGCAATCCTTTGCACGAATTTGCCGATGAAGATTGGCACACCCTCATGCGAACCAATTTAGACAGCGTCTACTATGTTGGCAAAACGGTGGCCCAAAAAATGATTGCACGAGGTCAGGGCAAGATCATCAACATTTGCTCGGTGCAAAGCGAATTAGGTCGCCCCGGCATTGCGCCCTACACAGCCTCCAAAGGCGCTGTCAAAATGCTGACCAAAGGCATGGCCATTGATTGGGGCCAATTTGGCATCAATGTCAATGGATTGGGACCAGGCTACTTTAAAACCGAGCTCAACCAAAAATTGGTCGATGATCCACAATTTTCTTCTTGGTTGGTGGGCAGAACCCCCAGTCGCCGTTGGGGCGATGTCCAAGATTTGGGCGGCGCCGCTGTTTTTTTGGCCAGTGACGCGTCCAGGTTCGTCAATGGCCACATCCTGTATGTGGACGGTGGCGTCACCGCTACACTCTAAGCATTCCGATGTAAAGGCCATTCCATGCGCGCGATCATTTGCCACTCCGCCAAAGATTTAAGAATCGAAACCACCAAACTGCCCGCCATGGGTGCCGACCAAGTGCGTGTCAAAGTTGCCTTTGGTGGCATTTGTGGTTCCGATTTGCATTACTATCAACACGGTGGTTTTGGTGCTGTGCGCATCAAGCAGCCCATGGCCTTGGGCCATGAAATTTCAGGCGTGGTTGATGCCTTAGGCCACAACGTGAAACACTTAGCGGTGGGCCAACGCATTGCCATCTCCCCTTCCCGACCCTGCGGCACTTGCCGCTTTTGCCAACTGGGGCAGCAAAATCATTGCTTGAACATGCGTTTCTTTGGCAGTGCCATGCCCTTCCCGCACATTCAAGGCGCTTTTGCCGAGCAGCTCATCATTGAAAGCCATCAGGCCCACCCCATTGCACAGCACCTGAGCCTGTCTGAAGCTGCATTGGCAGAGCCTTTGTCGGTTGGCTTGCACGCCATTCAACGCGCTGGCGGTGTCTTGGGCAAACAAGTTTTTGTCACCGGCTGTGGGCCTATTGGCTCCCTGCTCATTGGCGCCTTGCGCCGAGCTGGTGCCGCCCGCATCGTGGCCGCCGACATTGCCGATTTGCCCCTCAAGTGCGCCAGAGAAATGGGCGCTGACGAAACCATCCATCTCAAAACTCAAACCGAGTTGCTCGACAAATACAAGGCCGACAAAGGTCAGTTTGATGCTGTCTTTGAGGCCTCGGGCAGTGAACCCGCCTTGCGTGCTGGCTTGGATGTCATCATGCCGCGCGGCATTTTGGTCACTGTGGGCATGGGCGGCGACATGAGCATCCCCATGACGCAACTCGTGGCCAAAGAAGTCGACATGCGCGGCACCTTCCGCTTTCATGCGGAATTTGCCAATGCGGTTCAATTCCTCAATCAAGGCCTCATCAATGGCAAGCCCGTGATCACCGGCATTTTGCCCCTGGACCAAGCGCTAGACGCCTTTGAATTGGCCTGCGACAAATCGCAATCCCTGAAAGTCCAAATCGACTTTGAAGCTGCTTGATGAAAAGCCAAATCGATCATTTGGTCATTGCAGCCCAAAATCTGCAACAAGGCGTTGCCTGGTGTGAAGACGTCCTAGGGCTTACACCTGCAGCAGGTGGTGAACACGAAAAATACGGCACTCACAACCGCTTGTTCAAAATCGCCACGCCGGCGTTTCCGCTGGCCTATCTGGAAATCATCGCCATCAACCCAGATGCCATCATTGAGAAAAAACCACCGCCTACGCGTTGGTTCGATCTGGACAACAAAATCCTTCAAGCCGAATTGGCCAAATCGCCTAGGCTCATCCACTTTGTGGCCAACACAGAAAGCATTCAAGACGCGCGTCATGCTTGGAAGGCTCAAGGCATCGACCGCGGCCCCATCATCCATGCCAGCCGCAAAACACCGAAAGGGTTGTTGCAGTGGCAAATCACAGTTCGCCAAGATGGAGATCGATTGTTCAACGGCACGCTGCCCACGCTGATTCAATGGGGCAAACCTGAAGCCTCAGACCCCATGAAGCATCACCCACGCAACCACTTGCCTCGTTCAGGTGTTTCCCTCAAAAGTGTGACTGTCTCGCACCCCAGCGCCATCAAACTGCAAGCGGCTTATGAGGCCATTGGTTTGAAAGATGTGGCCATCCACGAAGGCCCAGCCAACATCGTGGCCACACTGCAAACGCCCAAAGGGTTGATCTCGCTAGAAAGCTTAGGCATCTAAACCATGGCGACCTCGCCACAAACAGCGCCCGATTGCGAGCCCACCACCATGATGGATGTGCTCATTGTCGGTGCAGGGCTTTCTGGCATTGGCGCAGCCAGGCATTTGCAGATGCACTCTGCGCAAACCAGTTGGTGCATTCTGGAATCGCGCCTGGCCATTGGGGGAACTTGGGATTTGTTTCGTTATCCCGGCATCCGTTCCGACTCTGACATGTATACATTGGGATACGCGTTCAAGCCCTGGGTTGATCACAAAGCCATTGCTGATGGCGACACCATTCGCCAGTACATTCGAAGCACTGCAGACGAACATGGCATCACAGCACGCATCCGTTTTGGTCATGCCGTCACGCATGCGGCTTGGTCCTCGTCTGAGGCCTGTTGGACCATCACGGCCACACACCAAAGTGCCCCCCAAGAAGCCCCTCTCAAGGTGCTCCTCAAAGCCAGGTTTTTGTATTTGTGCTGCGGCTACTACAGTTACAAACAAGGCCATCAGCCCGCTTTTCAAGGCCAATCCGACTTTCAGGGTCAGTGGATTCATCCCCAATTTTGGCCGGCTTCTTTGGACTATGCGCAGAAAAAAGTGGTGGTCATCGGCAGCGGTGCGACAGCCGTCACGCTTGTGCCAGAGATGGCCAAAACTGCAGCCCACGTCACCATGCTTCAACGATCTCCTACCTATGTGATTGCACGTCCGGCCCAAGACACCCTCTCCTTGTGGTTGCAAAAAAACCTGCCTGCCAACTGGGCTTATCGCATCACACGCACTAAAAATGTTGTCATGGGCATGCTGACCTACCAGTTGGCCAGAAGCCAACCTGCTTTTGTCAAACGATACTTGGTTGATCTGGCTGCAAAGCAACTTCGCTCCCGCGAGCAAGCCCAACATTTTTCGCCCCACTACAAACCCTGGGATGAACGGG
This sequence comes from Comamonadaceae bacterium, assembly GCA_947373185.1. Taxonomy (GTDB): domain Bacteria; phylum Pseudomonadota; class Gammaproteobacteria; order Burkholderiales; family Burkholderiaceae_C; genus Limnohabitans_A. Next base: position 89,630 of record CANBWP010000010.1, read on the forward strand.
TGTGTGTGGTGCCTGACGGTGATTTGTTCAAACAAATTCGGCAGGGCCGTGCCAGTGTTGTGACCGACAACATCACCTCGATTCAAGCCCATGGCATCCAATTGGCAAGCGGCAAGGTACTCGAGGCAGATATCATTGTTTCAGCCACGGGCTTGACCCTGAACATCTTGGGCGACATTCAAATCGACGTCGATGGGCAGGCTTTTCAAGCCTCCAATGCCATGGCTTACCGAGGCATGTGGCTGTCAGGTTTACCCAATGCCATCATGACCTTCGGCTACACCAATGCATCCTGGACGCTGAAAGCCGACCTCACCGCGTTGTACACCTGTCGCCTTTTAAACTACATGCACAAACATGGCTACAAAAAAGCAGTGCCTGTCAAAGACACCCAGGTGCAGGAAGCCGATTACTTGTCATTCACCTCAGGGTACGTTCAACGTGCTCGAAACATTTTGCCAAAGCAAGGCACACGCGCACCTTGGCAAGTGAATCAAAATTATTTAAAAGACATTTTGTTGATTAAATATGGTCGCCTGAATGATGGCGTGATGAAGTTCAGTTAAGTTAAGTTCAGTTAAGTTCAGTCTGGCAAAGACCTCAAGGATTGCGAAATATGTTGGCCCTTTGGATCTTGTTTTTGTTGTTCATGAGCCTTGTGGGCTTGGTCTTGTTTGCAGCTTTTTCAAACAAAAAAGCCCAACAATTTTTGCCGCCTGTTGGCAAATTTGCACAACTGGGTCGTACCCATTTGCACTATGTCGATCAGGGCTCTGGCCCTGCCATCCTTTTGATTCATGGACTGGCAGGCAACTTACACAATTTCACCTATGGCGTGTCTGGTTTGCTTGCACAACATTACCGAGTCATCAGTGTGGACCGCCCGGCCTGCGGCTATTCAACACGTGACGTCCAAGCCGATCCCAGTTTAGAAGCGCAAGCTGACACCATGGCGGCATTGCTCACGCACTTGAACATCGATGCCGCGGTGGTGGTAGGTCATTCTTTGGGGGGCGCCATTTCATTGGCCATGGCTCAAGCACATCCAGACAGGGTCAAGGCATTGGCCCTGATTGCCCCACTCACGCATTTGCCAGATGAACCGGCACCTGTGTTCAAAGTCTTGGACATTCCATCGCCCTTTGTCCGTCAGCTTGTCGGATGGACATTGGCTGTGCCTGGCACGCTCATGCGTTTAAAGCTCAGTTTGAAGGTCATTTTTGGCCCTGAAAAAGCACCTGCAGACTTTGCCATTCGAGGGGGTGGCATTCTGTCGCTCAAGCCGCAAACTTTCATCGCCGCATCGACCGACTTGCAGCATATTCAAACGAGCATGCCGCAGATTGAAGCAGCTTATGCCAACATGCAAACGCCTGTCAGTGTGTTGTTTGCCAGAGAAGATCGAATCTTGAGTTGCAAACTCAACGCAGAAGATTTACCGCAACGCTTACCTGGCGCGAGCATCAGCTTGGTAAGTGGTGGGCACATGCTACCTGTCACGCAAGTGGCGCTTTGCGCTCAGTTCATTGAGGGCGTTGCCGGAAAAGCCACAGGCTTCGCACCTTGATGCCAGACTTTGTACTTGTGCATCACTGTGGCATAGGCTTCTGAGTTTTCGAAGTTCAGCAACCAATTTTGCAGAGATGGCCATGCTTGTGCATCAAACCAGGCGCGATCTGTTCTCGCAAATTGACGAACAAACGGTGCAATGGCCGCATCGACCCAAGTCCATTGATTTCCCATCAGATTGACTGTTGTCACCAAGCGTGCATTCAATTGGGTCAAATACAGGGCGCCTGAGTCTCTGTGGGTCAACCCATCCATTAAATCGTATCGATTGGGATATTTGTAGCGGTCCAAATGGTGTTTGAATTCCTCATCGCAGTGTTTCACCAAACGGTTGGCGTCTTCAGCCATGTCCTGCCCCTCTAGGGACCAAGCGTGCGCAACGTGTTGTCGCATCG
>CANBWP010000011.1 GCA_947373185.1 Comamonadaceae bacterium
GTGTCAGTTTCGCTTCCTTCCAGAGTTTTTTAGGTTTGTTGATGCGTTTTTGGGGCTCCATCGCTTTTGTTTCTGTGTTTAGAGGAGTCCCTTTCAATGGGCAAAAAACTATACGTCGGCAACCTGCCGTACTCGGTTCGTGACGGTGATTTAGAGCAGGCCTTCGGCCAGTTCGGTTCCGTGACCAGCGCTAAAGTCATGATGGAACGCGACACAGGTCGCTCCAAAGGCTTTGGCTTTGTGGAAATGGGCACTGATGAAGAAGCTCAATCTGCGATCAACGGCATGAACGGCCAGCCTTTGGGCGGCCGTAGCGTTGTTGTGAACGAAGCACGTCCCATGGAAGAGCGTCCTCCCCGTTCCGGTGGCGGTGGCTTTGGTGGCGGCGGTCGTCGTGAAGGCGGCGGCGGTTACGGCGGTGGCGGCGGTGGCGGCTACGGCGGTGGTGGAGGCGGTCGTCGCGAAGGCGGCGGCGAGTCCGGTTTCCGCAGCCCTTACGGCTCTGGCCCACGTGGCGGCGGTAACGGTGGTGGCGGTCGTCGCGAAGGCGGCGGCGGTGGCTACGGCGGCGGTTATTAATCGCTGGTCCCCACGTGACTGACACTCTAGGGTGTCAGTCAAAAAAGAAGCCCTGCATTGCAGGGCTTTTTTCATGGGCGCTTCATTGATGAAAGCCTGTGGATGAGCCATCCAAGCGAGGTCAGTCAGGTCGAAGACCTGTGTTTGCGGGGTTGGTTCCTGAACGCACGATCAAACCAAGCATTTGGCAAGATGCGCAGAATGCGGGCAGCCCAGGCCATGGGTGTTGGAATGACACGAAAACTTTGACCATTTCTGATGGTTTCAAATGCCGCAGCCGCAAAACGATCCGCAGCCATTAAAAATGGCATGGGAAATTTGTTCTTTTGTGTCAGCGGTGTTCGGATGTAACCCGGTGCCAGCGTGACCACTTGAATACCTTGTGGTTTTAATTCCCCCCGCAAGCTTTCGCAGTAACTGATGGCGGCGGCTTTGCTGGCGCAATAAGCGGCATGACCTGGCAAGCCACGAATGCCTGCAACGCTGGCAATGCCGACCAAAGTGCCTGCGTGCCCCTGATGGGTTGAACTGCTTGCGCGCAACAGCATGGGCTCAATGAATGGGTGAAAGGTGGCAGCCATTCCCAGCACGTTGGTATTCATGACTTGCTGCAGTACCGTCAAGTCTGCCTCAATGCGGGTGTCCATGCCCACACTGATGCCTGCATTGGCAATCACGACATCGGGCACCCCCATCTCGGTCATGCAAGCCTTGGCTGCGCTAATGATGCTGTCGGGCTGACTGACATCGGCGCTGTAACAGCGGGCGTCCTGCGCAGAGATGCCTTGCTGCGTCAGCCATGCTTGCATCTCGCTCACTCTGCGCGCTGCAAGCGCCAAACGCCAACCTGCTTGGTGGTAACGCAGGGCCAGGGCTTGGCCAATGCCACTGGATGCGCCGGTGATGAAAACCAAAGAAGTCATGGGTGTTGTCCTTGCGGTGATTCAGCGTGCCATGTAGAGCACCCGTATTTAGCGTTTAGCGGGGTGAATCACGCCACGCACTTTGCCGTTCAACTCGTACTCACCGGTCTTGCTGTTCAATTGCATGCTGTTGGCCGAGAACACATCCTGACCACGACGAATTTCAACCGGACCATCACTGCTCAAATGCTCTTCTTTGAGCATGGACTGGATGTGCTGGCTGCGCAATTCGGTGGGCGCAGTGTCATTGCGACTGTTGCCCAGTTGTGTGAGCTGCACATCACCCAACAAGTTCACTTGCGTACCGTCACTGGTGGCGATGGCGCGATCGGCGCGAGCGTTCATGCGTTGACCTTCAGCGTTTTGCCCCCGCATGATCACATGGGTCATTTCGAGGGTGTCTGAATCAGGAAAGTGTTGGGCTCGCTTGCCACTCAACTCGCGTGTGAGGTGGCCCTTGCTGTCAAAGGACTTGACTGAAAATTGTTCAAGATAGTAATCAGGTTCATGGCGCACGGCTTTGGTCGGTGCGTCGTTGAACATCGTGGGCAGGCTTCTCACCAACCACCAACTTCCCAGTGCAAACAAAGCCATGAGCACGCCTGGCAGGTACAAAGCCAAGCGGTCAAGAGCGCGGCGAATGCGTCCCATCATGGGGCCGTGTCGGTGCCAACGCGCGCAAGCAACTGCGCATAGTGACCACTGGCCACCACCAGCAAATCGCAGAACTCACGGGCAGCACCTTCACCGCCTTTGCGGGCCGTCACAAACTGTGCAATGGCGAGGGCTTGTGCGTGTGCATTGACCGGTGCACAAGCAAACGCTGCACGTTGCATGACCGGCAAATCGGGCCAGTCGTCGCCCATGGCGGCCGCTTGATGCCAGTCCAGACCTAAAGTGTTTAAAAATTCTTGCGCTGCTGGCAATTTGTCTTCGGTGCCAAAGCGAGCATGTTCAATGCCCAAAGCTTTGAGACGAACGCGCAGAGGTACAGAGTCGCGGCCGGTGATGATCACGGGGGTAATGCCTGCATGTTTGAGCAGCTTCAGGCCGTGGCCATCCAAGGTGTTGAACCGTTTGAGTGTTTCGCCGTGTTCTGAAAAATACAAACCACCGTCGGTTAACACGCCATCGACATCAAAGAAAGCCACCTTCACGCCTTGTGCTTGCAACAGCAACTCGGGCGGAAAATTCAATGCAGGTTCAAGCTTTTGCATGGGGTTTTTGTGGCCAATCACTTAGATGACCTTGGCACGCATCAAGTCGTTGCTGTTCAGGGCCCCGCACAAGAGGCCCTCTTGATTCACAACCAACACGCTGGTGATTTTGAATTGCTCCATCAGCTCGGCCGCCTCGACGGCCAGCGCGTCTTGGCTGACGGTGCGCGGCTTGGCGTGCATCACCTCTTGCGCGGTGAGCGCACGCAAATCAACGCCCTTTTCAATCAGGCGCCTTAAGTCGCCATCGGTAAAGATGCCCAAAATGTGTTGCGTGTTGTCAATCACTGCAGATGCGCCCAGGCCTTTGTGGCTCATCTCACGCATCAGTTCAGAAAAGCTGGCGCTTGGCAAGACACTGGGGACTTGATCGCCTTTGCGCATGACATCGCTGACATGGGTGAGCAAACGCCGACCCAAAGAGCCACCAGGGTGTGAGCGGGCAAAGTCTTCGGCCTTGAAGCCGCGCGCATCTAACAAGGCCACAGCCAAAGCATCGCCCAAAGCCAATTGGGCGGTGGTGCTGGCAGTGGGCGCCAAGTTGAGGGGGCAAGCTTCTTTGGCCACGCTGCTGTCCAGCACGACATCGGCATGCTGGGCCAGTGCAGAGCCCATGCCGCCGGTCATGGCAATGAGAGGCACACCTTGGCGTTTGAGAACAGGCAAGATGGACACCAGTTCATCGCTTTCGCCACTGTTGGAAATGGCCAAGACCACGTCGACGGCTTTGATCATGCCCAAGTCGCCATGACTGGCTTCGCCAGGGTGAACAAACATGGCGGGAGTGCCCGTTGAGGCCAAGGTGGCGGCAATCTTGGAGCCAATGTGACCGCTTTTGCCCATGCCCGTGACGACCACCCGGCCTTTGACATGGAGCATCATTTGGACGGCTTGGGCAAAGCGCGCGTCCAGCCGAGATTTAAGCCCCATCAGGGCGTCGGCCTCAATGTCCAAGGTTTCGCGAGCGAGTTGAAGGGCTTGTTCTGGATTGAATAACATGCTCGTATTTTAGCGAGGGATCATGCAAAGCGTGACTATGATGGTGGTGCTGGCATGAATGCCAAATGGAAGTCAATAAATGAGTCAATCTTTGGTCGAAGTGCCTTTGTCAGTCAACGACTACTTGAAGAACAACATACGAACCGTGTCAGATTGGCCTGTGGCGGGGGTGCAGTTTCGTGACATCACGCCTTTGTTGCAAAATCCGCGCGTGTTTCGGGTGCTGATCGACGCGTTTGTACACCGTTACATGGCGCCCGACATGCGTCCCGATGTGGTGGCAGGGCTCGATGCGCGCGGCTTCATTTTGGGCGCCGTGGTGGCTTATGAGTTGAACGTGGGTTTTGTGCCGATTCGGAAAAAAGGCAAATTGCCGTTCACCACGGTCGAAGAATCTTACGAGCTGGAATACGGCACCGCGACGGTTGAGTTGCACACGGACGCTGTACAAGCCGGTCAGCGAGTGCTGCTGATTGACGACTTGATTGCCACGGGCGGCACCATGATGGCGGGCATGAAGCTGCTTGAAAAATTGGGAGCGCAGGTCATTGAGGGCGCTGCCATTGTGGATTTGCCCGAGCTTGGCGGCTCGGCCAAATTGCGCGAAGCTGGGTTGAAATTATTCACCTTGGTGAATTTTGAAGGGCACTGATTTCAATGCACCTGAGCGGGGCTGGCAACTGAGTGAGCCCCTTTCTTCATGCGTTGAATTGAAGCGCAGCCAATCCAGCATAAACGCCGCCCAGGGCCACCAACTCAGCGTGTTTGCCTTGCTCAACCAAGCGACCCTGTTCTAAGACCAAAATTTGGTCGGCTTGCTGTACTGTTGCCAAGCGGTGTGCAATGACCAGGGTGGTTCGGCCGCGCATGGCAGACTCTAAGGCGGCTTGCACCATTCGTTCGCTGTGAGCATCCAAGGCGCTGGTGGCTTCGTCCAACAGCAAGAGGGGTGGGTTTTTGAGCATGGCCCGAGCAATGGCAATGCGCTGGCGTTGGCCACCTGACAAGCGCACACCGCGTTCACCCAAGAAGGTGTTGTAACCTTCTGGCAAGTCCACTATGAATTCATCGGCAAAGGCTGCCACAGCGGCCGCACGAACTTCTTCGTCAGTCGCATCCGGTTTGCCATAGCGAATGTTTTCAAGGGCGCTGCTGGAGAACAACACGGGCTCTTGTGGCACGATGCCAATGCGTTGGCGCAAATCATGCAAGCTCAAGTTCTGAACAGGCACACCGTCCAGCACCACTTGGCCATGTTGCGGGTCGTAATAACGAAGCAGCAGCGCAAACAAGGTGGTCTTGCCTGCACCGCTTGGGCCGACCAATGCCACAGTTTGACCCGCCTCAATGTTGACTGAAAAATCTTCAAGCGCCAATTGGGACGGTCTAGAGGGGTAGTGAAATTCCAAATTTTGGAATTGGAGTGTGCTGCCGCTTGCGGGAGGGGCTGATAAAACAGGATGCTTGGGCGATTGCACTGGCGAGGTGCTGCCCAGCAACTCCATCAGTCGTTCTGTGGCGCCGGCTGCCCTTAATAAATCGCCATAGGTTTCACCCAAGACGGCGACAGCGCCAGCAAAAATAATGACATACAAAACGGCTTGGCCAAGTTGGCCCGCAGAGAGTGTGCCCGCCAGGACTGCTTGCGTGCCTTGGTACAGACCCCAGAGCAAAAATGCTGCATTTGCAATGATGATGAAAGCCACCAACACAGAGCGCGCGCGGGTTCTTCGAATGGCCGTGTGAAAGCCTTGCTCGGTGGCCGAGGCAAAACGCTGTGCTTCGCGCGCTTCAGCGGTGTAACTTTGCACCACAGGCATGGCATTCAAAATTTCAGTGGCAATGCTGCTGGCATCTGCCACGCGGTCTTGGCTGGCGCGTGACAAGCGCCGCACACGGCGGCCATAGAGCGTTGCAGGCCAAACCACCAAGACGACGGTGAGGACCAACTGCAGCATGACGGTGGGGTGAGCCCACACCAACATGGCCAATGCACCCATGCCCATGACCGCGTTGCGCAGGCCCATCGACAAGGAACTGCCCACCACGGTTTGAACCAAAGTGGTGTCGGCCACCAAGCGGCTGATGACTTCACCAGTGGGCGTGGTCTCAAAAAAGGCAGGACTTTGTTGAAGCACGTGGCTGTAGACCGCGTTGCGTAAATCAGTGGTGACGCGCTCGCCCAACCAACTCACCGTGAAAAAACGCGCTGCAGAAAACAAGCCCAATGCAACGGCCACACCAAACAACATGAGAAAGTTGCCGCGCAAGGCCATGGCTTGTGCGCCGGGGTCTGGGTGCTGCAAACCATTGTCAATCAGTTGCCGCAATGCAATTGGAAATATCAAGGTGGATGCCGCCGCCATCACCAGGAACACAAAAGCCAAGCCGATCTGCAAGCGATAGGGCTTTAGAAACGGCAAGAGGCCGCTGAGTGATTTGGGGCTTTGTGGTGAAGGGCGATCGATTTTGGGTGTTTTGGCCATGCGTTTATTTACCGATACAGAAGCTGGAGAAAATAACGCCCAGCAAATCGTCGGCGCTGAATTCGCCAGTGATGTCGTTCAAAGCCGTTTGCGACAAACGCAACTCTTCGGCCAACAAGTCCAATGACTGCGCTTGCGCACGCAGCAGAGAGTCTGCCATTTCGACATGCGATTGCACCTGTTTGAGGGCTTGCACGTGCCGCTCACGGGCCAAATACAAACCTTCGTTGGCGGGCTGCCAGCCGGCAGCGGCCAGCAGTTGGGCACGCAATGTATCAATGCCGTCACCTGTTTTGGCAGACAGCAAGATGTGGCTGGCTGAGTCCTCGAATGTGGGTGTTGCGCCAGTGTGTGTGGCCAGGTCAGATTTGTTCCATACGTTCAGCAACGTAACCTGGCTCGGCAGTTGCGCAGACAACATGGCCTGAATGTGTGCGTCTGCTTCGACGTAGTCTGGGAGGCCTTGTCGCGTCAGGTCGTGCAAGAACAAGACTGCATCGGCTGCGGCAATTTGGGCCCACGCGCGTTGAATGCCAATCTGCTCTACTTCATCAATGCCTTCGCCTTCGCGCAAACCAGCAGTGTCAATCACATGCACAGGCACGCCTTCAATTTGAATGGTCTCTTGCACCACGTCGCGGGTGGTGCCTGCGATGGGCGTCACGATGGCCAATTCGGCTCCGGCCAAGGCATTGAGCAAAGAGCTTTTGCCCGCATTGGGCTGGCCCGCAATGACCACCTTGATGCCTTCCCGAAGCAAGGCACCTTGTTGCGTGCGAGACAAAACTTGTCCCAGCTGAACCTGCAGCCGATCCAGTTGGCCTTGGGCATCTGCCTTTTGCAAGAAGTCAATTTCTTCTTCTGGAAAATCCAAAGTGGCTTCAACGAGCATGCGCAAGTGAATCAGCCCATCACGCAAACTGTGAATTTCTTTGGAGAAATCACCTGCCAGTGATCGACTGGCACTGCGAGCGGCTGCGCCTGTGGCCGCGTCAATCAGGTCGGCAATGGCTTCAGCTTGAGCCAGGTCGATTTTGTCGTTGAGGAATGCGCGTTGGGTGAATTCACCGGGCTGCGCCAAACGAAGACCTTGTAGAAAAGGTGTGCCTGTGTTGGGGTTGATGTCGTTGGCAGCGTCGATGCAACGCGCCAACAGCAATTGCAAAACCACGGGGCCACCGTGCGCTTGCAACTCCAAGACGTCTTCTCCGGTGTAGGAGTTGGGCCCTGGAAAGAAGATAGCCAAGCCTTGGTCAATGGGCTCGCCTTTGGCGTCGTTGAAGGGCAGGTAGTGCGCAAGTCGGGGCTGCAGCACTTTGCCGCAGAAAGCTTCTGCCCATGTTTTCAGTTGTGGGCCAGACACGCGAACGATACCAACAGCACCTCTTCCGGGGGCTGTGGCGATCGCAATGATCGGATCTTGATGGCGTGACAACATGGTGTGAATCAAATCAAAAAATCAAATCTTGAAACCTTCAATGTCAAAGGGCCGCAAGAGCGGCCCTGTTGAAAAAGGTTCAATGAACTTTAGGGGTGCTCAATTGAATTTTGGCAGATTGAACTGAGGCGGTACACCCATTCTGGTGTTGATGACCCATTGCTGCGCAATCGACAAAATGTTGTTGGTGATCCAGTAGAGCACCAAGCCTGATGGGAAGAAGAAGAACATCACGCTGAAAACCAGCGGCATGATCCACATCATCTTGGCTTGCATCGGGTCTGGTGGTGCGGGGTTGAGTGCTGTTTGCAACAGGGTCGACAAAGTCATGACCACGGGCAAGATGAAGAAAGGATCGGGCGCTGACAAGTCGTGAATCCAACCCACCCAAGGCGCGCCACGCATTTCCACAGATGACAACAAGACCCAGTAAAGCGCAATGAACACGGGGATTTGAATCATGATGGGGAAGCAACCACCCATGGGATTGACTTTCTCTTCACGGTAAATGCGCATCATCTCTTGCTGCATTTGTTGGGGGTTGTCTTTCAGACGCTCGCGCATTTCCATGATGCGAGGGTTGATGGCCTTCATTTTGGCCATGCTGGCGTAGGCTTTGGCATTGAGCCAGTAGAAAGCCAGCTTCAACAAGACGACCAGCGCCATGATGGACCAGCCCCAGTTGTGCAGGAAACTGAACAAACGATCGAGCAACCAATACAGTGGCTTGGCCAGGACAGTCAGCCAACCATAGTCTTTGACCAACTCCAAACCAGGGGTCAGCACTTCCAACATTTTTTCTTCTTGAGGACCTACAAACAAGGTGGCTTCCACCGCTTTGCTCTGGCCTGAAGCGACTTCGCTGAAAGGTGTGATCATGCCCACAGCGTACAAGTTGGTATCGACTTTGCGTGCAAAATTTTCGCGGCTGGTATTGGCAGGCAAGACCCAAGCGGAGGCAAAGTAGTGCTGAACCATGGCCACATAGCCTTGGGCCGTGGTTTTCTCAAAATCAGCTTTGCTCTTTTCAATGTCAGCAAATTCAACTTTCTGATACTTCTTGGCTTCGGTGTACACCGCGGGGCCCGTGAAGGTGGAATAGAAAGAAGATTCGCCATCCGGCTTGTTGCCGTCACGCAGTAACTGAACGTAGAGCTGGGGCGAGACGGCCGCGGTGCCAGTGTTCACGACTTGATGCGTCACTTTGAGGGCATAGCTGCCGCGCGCCAAGGTGTAGGTTTTGATCAATTTCAATCCACCCATGTCAGGCGATTCGAATTTCAGTGTGAGTTCGTTTTGTCCATCTTTGAGTTCACGCTCGCCCGTGAATTTCATCGGTGTTTTGTGGGTGGCAAACGCGCCGCCAATCAAGCCAGTTTGTGCCACGTAAACGCGCGCTTTGCCCTCGTCCAACAAGACGAAGGGTTTTGTCGGGTCGTGCAAGTCGCTGAACTTTAAAAACTCAGAGCGAACCAAGGTGCCGCCTTCCGTGTCAAAGCTGAGCTTCAAGACATCGGTGCTGACTTCAATCCGTTCGTGCGGTGTGGCGGCCACTGCAACTGCAGTGCCCGGTACTTGGGCTGGACCTGCGACAGCGGCGCTGGCTGCTGCAGGAACGGCTGCAGGCGCAGTGGCAGTGGCGGTGCTTTCAGCACTGGCCACAACAGGTTTAGGGAAGAAAGTGGCTTTGTGGCCGTTGTAGATTTGCCATTGGTCCCAAAGCAGGACCATGGAAAAGCCAAAAATGACCCACAAAAAGGTGCGGCGAATATCGTTCATGAAGACTTCTTCGAAGAGGGATGATTTAACGGGTGATGCAATAAACGCGATAGCCAACGCGGCGCCTGTTGGGGCACCGGGTCGTGGCCGCCGCTGCACCAAGGGTGACAACGGCCTAAGCGTTTGAGGGTGAGATAGCTACCGACGCCCGCGCCGTGTTGCTTCAAGGCATCCAAGGCATAGACTGAGCAGGTGGGCTCAAACCGACATGCCGATCCTAACCAAGGGCTGAGAAAAAGGCGATACCCTTTTACAAGGCCGATCAATAGTTTTTGGATCATGGCTTGTTGGCTGCTCGCTCAAACAATTGCGCCAATTCAAGCCGAACAGCTTGTTTGAGCAGCGTGGAGGTGGCGCTGATAAATTGCTTGCGGTCAAATCCGGCGCGCAAACGCACGACATGTGCTGCACAAGGCAGCCGAACTTCATACTGCGCGCTGATGGCGTAGATCTGTCGTTTGATGGTGTTGCGGGTCACGGCTCGTCGTGCCCAACGCTTTGGCACCATGGCGCCAAGCCAAACATCTGAAGGATGAAAGAGGGGGTGCTGAGGTGGGTTCGCTGTTGCAGTGTTTCCCTCAGCACTGACTGGGGCGGCAACTGAATGGCTGGTGTCAGGCAGGGCCAAGCGATGCAAAGCGAAATGTGGCGTGCGAGAAACCATGCCGCCGGCAAGGGCGGCCTGGAATTGTGGACGGGTCTTTAAGCGCTGCACACCACTGCCGAGGCATTGGGTTGCTCAGCAGCCAAGCCAATGAAGGGCTAGGCTCAAGCAGCCAGGCGTTTACGGCCTTTGGCGCGACGTGCATTGATCACAGCACGGCCGCCGCGTGTTTTCATGCGAACCAAAAAGCCGTGTGTACGTGCGCGGCGTGTCTTAGAGGGTTGGTATGTGCGTTTCATTTGAATCAGTTATTTTTGGGGGAAACCGGCGATTATCGCAAACTTTTCAGGGGCAGGCAAACCCTAGGAAGGCTGACCCCCGAAAAAAACCTTAGATCCGATCAAAATTTCTGGTTTATGATCCCGCCAAGCCCCTTGTTCTGCATGTGGATAAACTCTTGATAATTTACTTTTTCGTCCCATGAATCTCCCATCTGTCCACAATCAAGGCGCTTGCCCATGAGCCTCGGTCCGCACCCTACTGATACAGATGATGCGGGTCAAGCGCTGTGGCAAGTTTGCTTGGACGAGCTGTCCCAGGAGATGCCTGAGCAGCAGTTCAACACATGGATCAAACCCCTGACGGCCCAAGTTGCCGATGACCTGTCCAAGGTCACGCTGTTTGTGGCCAACCGTTTCAAGCTCGACTGGATTCGTGCCCAATACAGCGCTAAATTGGCCGATGTACTGTCGCGCTTGCATGGTCAAAAAATTCAAATTGAGTTAGCGCTTGCTACCCGAGAAGCGCCTCCAAAAACAGCATTTTCCATGGCCAAGTCGGCGCTTGAGGCGCGGCCTGACGTGGCCGATGTGGCGGAAGATGCGCAAGCCGATGCGCGTCGCCACCGTCTCAATACGGCGCTCACATTTGACACCTTGGTGGAAGGCTCGGCCAACCGAATGGCCAGGGCCGCCGCCATGCATGTGGCCACCATGCCGGGGCATCTTTACAACCCGCTGTTTATTTACGGCGGCGTTGGTTTGGGTAAAACCCACTTGGTCCACGCAGTGGGCAACAAACTGTTGGCTGACAGGCCAGATGCCAAAGTTCTCTACATTCATGCAGAGCAATTTGTATCGGATGTGGTTAAAGCCTACCAACGCAAAACTTTTGACGAGTTCAAGAACCGGTACCACTCCTTGGATTTGCTCTTGATTGATGACGTGCAATTCTTTGCCAACAAAGATCGCACCCAGGAAGAATTCTTCAACGCCTTCGAAGCGTTGTTGGCCAAAAAATCACACATCGTGATGACCAGCGACACCTACCCCAAGGGTTTGGCGGACATCCATGAGCGACTGGTTTCGCGATTTGATTCGGGCCTGACAGTGGCCATTGAGCCACCTGAGCTCGAAATGCGGGTGGCCATTTTGATCAACAAAGCCATCAGCGAAGGCAGCGTCATGCCCGAAGAGGTGGCCTTTTTTGTGGCGAAAAATGTGCGTTCCAATGTGCGTGAATTGGAAGGTGCTTTGCGCAAAATCTTGGCGTATTCACGTTTTAACCAGAAGGACATTTCAATCCAACTGGCGCGCGAGGCTCTGCGTGATTTGTTGTCCATTCAAAATCGGCAAATCAGTGTCGAGAACATCCAAAAAACGGTGGCCGATTACTACAAGATCAAAGTCGCCGACATGTATTCCAAAAAGCGGCCCGCCAGCATCGCGCGGCCGCGTCAGATTGCGATGTATTTGGCCAAAGAATTGACCCAAAAAAGCCTGCCCGAAATTGGCGAATTGTTTGGCGGCCGGGATCACACCACCGTTTTGCATGCCGTCCGAAAAATCAGCGCAGAACGTCAGCAATTGACCGAGTTGAACCAGCAGTTGCACGTTTTGGAGCAGACCCTGAAAGGCTAGTCCGCAGGGTGTTTGGGCGGGCGATACAAGGGCGGGGGTCCAGACCCCCTAAAGAATGGTGAATTAAGGCTGTCAAAAGCCCAATTTGAGGCAAAAAATCAGCGAAAATCGGGGAGCCCCCGAAAACAGAGGAAGACATGATCGTACTGAAGGCCACCCAAGACAAACTGCTGTCAGTTTTGCAATCCGTTTCTGGCATTGTGGAACGTCGTCACACCTTGCCAGTTTTGGCCAATGTGCTGATTCGCAAAACTGGCAAAGCATTGCAGTTGACCACCAGCGATCTTGAAATCCAGATTCGCACCACCGCCGAAATGGATGGCGATGCCGGTGACTTCACCACCACCGTGGGTGCGCGCAAACTGATCGACATTTTGCGCACCATGCCTTCTGATCAAACGGTGAGCTTGGAATCCAGCCAAAGCAAATTGATTTTGAAAGGCGGCAAATCCAAATTCACTTTGCAGACCTTGCCTGCAGAAGATTTTCCGCTGGTGCAAGAAGCAGCCAGCTTTGGCCCTGTGTTCAGCATTCCGCAAAAAACCTTGAAGCAGTTGCTCGGCCAAGTGTCTTTTGCCATGGCCGTGCACGACATTCGCTACTACCTCAATGGCATTTTGTTTGTGGCTGAAGGCAAGCAGTTGTCTTTGGTGTCCACCGATGGTCACCGCTTGGCATATGCCTCGGCCACCTTGGACACCGATGTGCCCAACAAGCAAGAAGTCATCTTGCCCCGCAAAACCGTGCTCGAATTGCAGCGCTTGCTCAGCGATGCTGAAGGCGCCATCGACATGCAGTTTGCCAACAACCAAGCCAAGTTCAGTTTTGGCGGCATGGAGTTTGTGACCAAACTCGTTGAAGGCAAGTTCCCCGATTACAACCGTGTGATTCCCAAAGGCCATCGCAACAACCTGACGCTGGGTCGTCAAGCCTTGTTGTCGTGCTTGCAGCGCACCGCCATCCTCACCAGCGACAAATTCAAAGGCGTTCGCCTCAATTTGGACCCTGGTACGTTGCGCGTGGCATCGACCAACGCCGAGCAAGAAGAAGCCGTGGACGAACTCGACATTGACTACGGTGGTGACAGCATCGAAATTGGCTTCAACGTGACCTACATCATCGATGTGCTCACCAACATGGGCCAAGACATGGTGCGCATTGATTTGGCCGACGCCAACAGTTCTGCACTCATCACCATCCCCGACAACGACCAGTTCAAATACGTGGTGATGCCCATGCGCATTTAAGGCCTGAGTTGCTGAAGGTAAGTTAACAACACCTGAAGAAGAGCCTTTCGAAACCCGCGTTGATTCGCGGGTTTCGGCCATTCGAGAGATTGAGAAAAGTAAAAATGACCGAAGAAAACAAGCCAAGCGCCGAAGAGTTCACCACGATTCAGCCCATCATCGACACCAACCAAGCCGGCGCATCAGAGGGCTATGGCGAAGGGTCGATCCAAATTTTGGAAGGCTTGGAAGCGGTTCGCAAGCGCCCTGGCATGTACATCGGCGATACGTCCGACGGCACCGGTCTGCACCACTTGGTGTTTGAGGTGGTCGACAACTCCATTGACGAAGCCTTGGCCGGCCACTGCGATGACATCGTGGTCACCATTCACTCCGACAACTCGATCAGCGTCACCGACAACGGCCGCGGCATTCCCACCGGCGTGAAGATGGACGACAAGCACGAGCCCAAGCGCTCGGCTTCAGAAATTGCGCTCACCGAATTGCACGCAGGCGGCAAGTTCAACCAAAACAGCTACAAAGTGTCGGGCGGTTTGCACGGCGTGGGCGTGAGCTGCGTGAATGCGCTCAGCAAGTGGTTGCGCCTGACAGTGCGCCGCGACGGCAAAGTGCATCAAATTGAATTTGCCAAAGGTTTTGTGCAAAACCGTTTGCTCGAAATGGTCGACGGCGTTGAAGTGTCTCCCATGAAGATCACGGGTGCCACAGATAAACGTGGCACCGAAGTTCACTTCTTGCCTGACACCGACATCTTCACGCAGAACCACGATTTCCATTACGAAATTTTGGCCAAGCGTTTGCGCGAATTGAGCTTCTTGAACAACGGCGTGCGCATTCGTTTGAAAGACGAACGCACAGGCAAAGAAGACGACTTCTCTGGCGCCGGTGGCGTCAAGGGTTTCGTTGATTTCATCAACGCCAACAAAAAAGTCTTGCACCCCAATGCGTTCATCGCCATGGGCGAGCGTCCTGCCGACTCTTACGGCGGCATTCCTGGCACCAGCATTGGTGTGGAAGTGGCCATGCAGTGGAACGATGGTTACAACGAAAGCGTTTTGTGCTTTACCAACAACATTCCACAACGTGACGGCGGCACCCACCTCACTGGTTTGCGTGCAGCCATGACGCGTGTCATTGGCAAGTACATTGAGAAAAACGAAATTGCCAAGAAGCAAAAAGTCGAAGTCAGTGGCGACGACATGCGCGAAGGTTTGTGCTGCGTGCTCAGCGTCAAAGTGCCCGAGCCAAAGTTCTCTAGCCAGACCAAAGACAAGTTGGTGTCCAGCGAGGTGCGCGCCCCTGTGGAAGACATTGTGGCCAAGGCCCTGGGCGACTTTTTGGAAGAGCGTCCCAACGACGCCAAAATTTTGTGCGGCAAAATTGTCGAAGCAGCGCGTGCCCGCGAAGCAGCGCGCAAAGCCCGCGAGATGACACGCCGCAAAGGTGTGCTCGATGGCATGGGCTTGCCAGGCAAATTGGCCGACTGCCAAGAAAAAGATCCAGCGCTTTGCGAAATCTACATCGTGGAGGGTGACTCCGCCGGCGGCTCTGCCAAGCAGGGACGTGATCGCAAATTCCAAGCTATTCTGCCACTGCGCGGCAAAATTTTGAACGTCGAAAAAGCACGTTACGAAAAGTTGCTCACCAGCAATGAAATCGTCACGCTCATCACAGCGCTCGGCACCGGCATTGGCAAAGTGACAGCCGACTCTGGCAAGAGCGGCACCGACGACTTCAACGTCGACAAGCTGCGTTACCACCGCATCATCATCATGACCGACGCCGACGTGGACGGCGCGCACATTCGCACTTTGTTGCTCACGTTCTTCTACCGTCAAATGCCCGACCTTGTTGAGCGCGGTCACATCTACATTGCGCAGCCGCCTCTCTACAAAGTGAAGGCTGGCAAAGAAGAGTTGTATTTGAAAGATGCGCCCGCACTCGATGGCTTCTTGCTGCGCATTGCCTTGAAAGACGCCAGCATTGCCACTGGTGGTGCCTCACCGCAAGTGCTCAGTGGCGACACGCTCGAGTCTTTGGCGCGCAAGCACCAAGTGGCAGAAGCTGTCATTCACCGCTTGTCCAATTTCATGGACGCTGAAGCACTGCGCGCCATTGCCGATGGCGTGGCCCTCAACTTAGACAACCTCGACAGCGCGGCCGAATGTGCGCCTGCACTGCAAGCCAAGCTGCGCGAACTCAACACCACGGGCGTGCCTGCCGAAGTGACGGCAGAGTTTGATGCGCGCACCGACAAGCCATTACTCCGCATCAGCCGTCGCCACCACGGCAACATCAAGAGCAGCGTCATCACCCAAGACTTTGTGCACGGTGCCGACTATGCTGCATTGGCCGAAGCGGCCAACACTTTCCGTGGTTTGTTGGGCGAAGGCGCCAAGGTCATGCGCGGTGAAGGCGACAAGCAAAAAGAAGAAAAGACCAACGACTTCCGCCAAGCCATGCATTGGCTCATTGGCGAAGCCGAGCGCACCACCAGCCGCCAGCGTTACAAAGGCTTGGGCGAGATGAACCCTGCTCAGCTGTGGGAAACCACCATGGACCCCACCGTGCGCCGTTTACTGCGTGTGCAAATTGACGATGCCATTGAAGCCGATCGTGTGTTCACCATGCTGATGGGTGACGAGGTAGAGCCCCGTCGCAATTTCATTGAGAGCAACGCGCTGCGCGCGGGCAACATTGATATTTGATGTCCATGCCCAGCTAGGCTTGCACTGCGCCATGTTCAGCTAAATTAACGGCTTGCTCGTCCCATCAGGACCCAGGCTAGAGCCTTATGCTTGAGTCGGCATGCGCCGACCTGCCGTCATGGCGCTGCCCATGGAGGCGATCATGATCAGGCCAATGGCGCTGATTTGTTGGGTGCTCAGTTGCTCTGACAACACCCACCAGCCAGCCAGGGCACCTACGGCGGGCTCCAGACTCAGCAAGATGCTGAAGCTTTGTTTGGGCAAATGCTTGAGCGAATACATTTCCAAACTGTAGGGGATGGCGCTAGACAGCAAGGCAATGCCCAACCCAGCCAGCATCCAAGTTACGTTCAACAAAGAAGCGCCTGCTACGCTGATGCCGAACGGCAAGACCAACAAAGCGGCAACCATCATGCCCATGGGTGTGGCCAAAGCACCAAATCGATCGGCCACTCGTTGACCCAGCACGATGTAGCCGGCCCAGCACATCCCTGCACCCAAAGCGAAAGCCATGCCCACTGGGTCAATGGCGCGGTTGTCACCACCCAAATTGAATGAATCGCCCAATGGCAAGATCAAGCCTAAACCTGCCACTGCCAGTGTCACCCACAGGTAATCGATGGGTTTTTTGGATGACCACAAAGCCACAGCCAACGGGCCTGAGAACTCAATGGCGATGGCCAAGCCAAAAGGCAAGGTGGCGATGGCGCCGTAAAAGAGCAAGTTCATGGCGCCCAAGGTGGCGCCAAACAACATCAGGGGTGGTGCTTCGGCCCAAGTCCACTTGCGGCGCCAGGGTCGCCAAAAGGCCATGAGCAATAGGGTGGAAAACAGCAGGCGATAAGTGGTCGTTCCCTCGGCGCCCACATGGGGGAACAAGCCTTTGGCCAGCGAGGTGCCCGCGCACAATGTGATCAAACTGCCCAAAAGGGCGGCAACCGGTAAAAAAGGAAATCGCAAGTTTTATTTCCCAAGAGATGGGCGCATCATAGCGGGGTGTTTCATCATTGAGAGTTCAAAGCCATGTCGCAAAACAATGCCTATGCCAATTTCGCCAAAAAAGTGGCGCACGTGTGTGGCCGGCCTCGCACGTTCACCTTGGCGTTTGCGATCATTGTGGTTTGGATTTTGACGGGTCCGTTGTTTGCTTTCAGCGACACTTGGCAACTGGTCATCAATACTGGCACCACCATCATCACCTTTTTGATGGTGTTCCTGATTCAAAACACGCAAAACCGTGACACCGAAGCCATTCAATTGAAGCTGGACGAACTCATTCGTGCGACGCAGGGGGCACATAACGCCCTTTTGGATTTGGAAGAATTAGAAGAAGAAAATTTGGACGCCTTCAAACAAAAGTACCAGGCACTGGCCCAATTGGCGAGACAACAGCTGGTTTTGGGACAGGGCGACACGGACACGCCTGAGCCTTGAACGGACCATTTTCAAGAAATCAGCCCCCGCGGCAAGGGCTTTCGATCGTGCAGGAGCCCCGCATACAATCGGAGGTTGCCCTAGAAGGCTGACGCAAAGTCGACTTTCTGGGAATTTCTGTTTAATTATTCGTGGAGTCCGATGATGTTCATTTCATCCGCATTTGCCCAAACCGCCCCAGCCGCTGCCGCCGCTGGTGGAGACATGCAATCTTCTTTGATGAGCATGTTGCCCCTGCTTTTGATGTTCGTGGTGTTGTACTTCGTCATGATTCGCCCCCAAATGAAAAAGCAAAAAGAACACAAAGCCATGATTGATGCTTTGGCCAAAGGTGACGAAATCATCACTGCAGGTGGTTTCTTGGGCAAAGTCAGCAAATTGGGCGATGGCTATTTGAGCGTTGAAATTGCCAATGGCGTTGAAGTTCAAATGCAACGCTCTGCCGTGGTGCAAGTTTTGCCCAAGGGCTCGATCAAGTAATTGCAATGCGTCTTCAGGCGCTTGAGCGCCTGAGCGTGCTTGTTGCTCTATCTCTTATTTGAAGCGGCTGCCATCATGAACCGTTATCCGGTGTGGAAATTTGCGATCATCGTGATCGCGTTGTTGTTGGGCGTGGTCTATACATTGCCCAACTTTTTTGGTGAAGCACCGGCGGTGCAAGTGTCCTCCTCCAAGATGAGTGCCAAGGTGGATGAAGCCACTTTGATGCGTGTGGCGGATGCTGTCAAAGATGCCAATGTGCCTGGCGCGATCCTGACCCTGGAGGGCAACTCCATCAAGGCGCGCTTTGACAGCACGGAGCAACAACTCAAAGCCAAAGACGCGATTCAAAAGGCTTTGATTCCTGAAGGCACTGAAAATGGTTATGTGGTGGCATTGAACCTGCTGTCACGTTCCCCAGCTTGGTTGACGGCACTGCATGCTGCGCCCATGTACTTGGGTTTGGACTTGCGTGGTGGCGTGCATTTCATGTTGCAAGTCGACATGAAAGCTGCATTGACGCAAAAGACAGACTCATTGGCGGGTGACATTCGCACCACCCTGCGCGAAAAAGACGTGCGCCATGGCGGCATTGTTCGCAATGGCCAAAGCATTGAAATTCGTGTCCGTGATCAAGCACAATTGGATGCCGCACGTCGCGTTTTGCTGGAGCAGTTTGCAGACTTGCAAACGGTCGATACCGCTGAGGGCGGTGAGTTCAAGCTGTCGGCCAGCATCAAGCCCGAAGCGGCACGTCGCGTGCAAGAGCAAGCCTTGAAACAAAACATCACCACCTTGCACAATCGAATCAACGAATTGGGCGTGGCCGAACCTGTGATTCAGCAGCAAGGCTTGGACCGCATTGTGGTGCAATTACCAGGCGTGCAAGACACCGCCAAGGCCAAAGACATTCTGGGTCGCACGGCCACCTTGGAAGTGCGCTTGGTGGACGAGAGCAGCGAAGCCCGTTCAGCCGAGCAAACCAATGGCTTGGTACCGTTTGGTGCTGAGCGTTATTTAGAGCGCAATGGCCAGCCCGTGATCGTTAAAAAGCAAGTGATTTTGACGGGCGACAACTTGACAGATGCTCAGCCTGGCTTTGACAGTCAAACACAAGAGCCTGTCGTGAACTTGTCTTTGGATGGCAAAGGGGCGCGCATTTTCAAAGATGTGACGCGAGAAAACGTGGGCAAACGCATGGCCATTTTGCTGTTTGAAAAAGGCAAAGGCGAAGTGGTGACAGCCCCCGTCATCCGCACTGAAATTGGTGGCGGCCGTGTGCAAATCTCGGGCCGCATGACCACCAGCGAAGCCAACGACACCGCCTTGCTGTTGCGTGCGGGCTCATTGGCGGCGCCCATGGAAATCATTGAAGAGCGCACCATTGGCCCCAGTCTGGGCGCTGAAAACATTGCCAAAGGTTTTCACAGCGTGACCTGGGGCTTCTTGGTGATTGCTGTTTTCATGTGTCTTTACTACATGATGTTTGGCCTGTTCTCAAGCATCTCTTTGGCGGTCAACTTGTTGTTGCTGGTGGCCGTGCTATCGATGTTGCAAGCTACCTTGACACTGCCTGGCATGGCCGCCATGGCCTTGGCGCTTGGCATGGCCATTGACTCCAACGTGCTGATCAATGAGCGCGTGCGTGAAGAGTTGCGCTTGGGTGCCTCTCCTCAAGCGGCGATTCACACCGGCTATGACCGTGCATGGGCCACCATCTTTGACTCCAACATCACCACCTTGATTGCGGGTGTGGCGTTGTTGGCTTTTGGCTCTGGTCCTGTGCGCGGCTTCGCGGTGGTGCACTGCCTGGGCATTTTGACCAGCATGTTCTCGGCCGTGTTCTTCTCGCGGGGCTTGGTCAATCTTTGGTATGGCCGCCAGAAGAAACTCAAGTCAGTGTCGATTGGCACGGTGTGGCGTCCTGAGGGTGCCGCAGCACCAACGAGCCCTGAAGACAAAGCATAAAGCGGAGCAGCATCATGGAATTTTTCAAAATCCGCAAAGACATTCCCTTCATGAAACACGCGTTGATCTTCAACGTGATTTCGTTCGTGACGTTCCTGTTGGCAGTGTTTTTCTTGTTCAGCCGCGGTTTGCATTTGTCGGTCGAGTTCACCGGCGGCACCGTGATGGAGGTGAGTTACAGCCAACCTGCAGACTTGTCGCAAGTGCGCGGCGTGGTCTCCGGCTTGGGGTACAACGACGTGCAAGTGCAAAACTTCGGCACGGCTCGCGATGTGATGATTCGATTGCCAGCACAAAAGGGCGTGAGCTCTGCGCAGCAAAGTGATAAATTGATGTTGGCTTTGAAAGCTGACAACGCAGAAGCCACCCTGCGCCGCACAGAGTTTGTTGGCCCCCAAGTGGGTGAAGAGCTGGCGGCCGATGGCCTGAAAGCTTTGGCTTTTGTGGTGGCTGGCATCATGCTGTATTTGGCGGTGCGCTTCGAGTGGAAATTCTCGGTGGCGGCCATCATTGCCAACTTGCATGACGTCATCATTATTTTGGGCTTTTTTGCCTTTTTCCAATGGGAATTTTCATTGGCAGTGTTGGCCGCGGTGTTGGCGGTGTTGGGTTACTCGGTCAATGAGTCCGTGGTGATTTTTGACCGAATTCGCGAGAACTTCCGTCGCTATCGCAAGATGAACACGGTGCAAATCATTGACAACGCCATCACATCCACCATCAGCCGAACCATCATCACACACGGTTCAACGCAGATCATGGTGCTCTCGATGCTGTTGTTTGGCGGTGAGACCTTGCATTACTTTGCCATGGCGCTGACCATTGGCATTTTGTTTGGCATCTACTCGTCAGTGTTTGTGGCAGCGGCCATTGCCATGTGGTTGGGTATTCAGCGCGAAGACCTGATCAAAGCCGCACCCAAAAAAGACGAAGACCCAGACGATCCCAATTCAGGCGCTGTGGTTTAAGAGCGACGTTTGAGTTGTTGGTAAAGGCCGCCCGGCAAGCGGCCCAACGAACCCTTCAATTCCAATTGAAACAATTCGGCCTGCAACTGCGCGGTGGGCAAACCGCTTCGCAGTTGCAACTCATCGAGGCCCACCGGGTCTTGGCCCAAATGGTCAAGGACATTCAAGCTTTGCGGGCCATCTTGCGCTTTGCGGGACTGACTTTCCAAAGACGCCTCAAGTGAGGGCGTGCTTGACGCCCCATTCCATGGCGCGTCTGGCAAATCTTTCAGCTCTTCCAAAATGTCTTGTGCGCAATCGACCAGCTTGGCACCTTGCTTGATGAGGTCGTGACAGCCCTTGGCCACTGTGGTGTGAATCGAGCCCGGAATGGCGAAGACCTCTTTGCCCATGTCCAGCGTTTGGCGCGCAGTGATCAGGGATCCGGACCGTGTGGCCGCTTCCACCACCAAGCAGCCTTGGGACAAGCCTGCAATGAGGCGATTGCGCTGCGGGAAGTTGGACGAATGAGGTGGCGTGTTCAGGGGGTATTCGCTGATGAGCAAACCTTTGGCTGCAATGCGCATGGCCAGCGTGTGATTTTGTTGCGGATAGACACGGTCGAGGCCCGTGCCAACCACCGCCACGGTGTGCAATGGGTTGGCAGCGCTGCCACCGTCTAAAGCGCCTTGGTGTGCAGCAGCGTCCACGCCCAGCGCCAAGCCTGAGACCACGGTCAGCCCTGCTTGGGCCAGGGTGTGCGCAAAGTCTTTGGCATTGATGCGGCCTTGTGGCGTGGGGTTGCGACTGCCCACCACCGCCACGGCCTGCGGTGCCTTAAAGGGCGCTGGACTGAGCCAGCTCAGATGCTGTGTTTGACCCAATACATAGAGCAAACAGGGTGGATCGGGCGTGAGCATCAGGCTGCTGGGATAGTCCGCATCGGCCAAGGTGAGCAGACGCTTGCCAAAGCTGTCTTGGGCTTGAAGCCAAGCCCAAGTGGTTTCCAATGCGTCTTCGAGCGCTTGAGGCACGGCACACAGTTGTTGACTGACGGCCACGCTCACAAGGGCTTGCAAATCGGTGGCGCTGCGCTCAAAAATGGCCTCGGGCAAGCCAAAGCTTTGAAGCAAGGTCCGCGCCGTGACATTGCCGACACCTGGCGTCAGGCTCAAACGCAGCCAAGCCCGCAGACTTTCACGACTTGAGACCATGGATTTTCCTTCACGTTTGAGCCAAGATGGGGGGCCGATTCTGGGGGCCAGCCGTGTCTTGGGCAAGGCTTCTTTAAATTAGAGAAAATAGAGGTATTGCTGAATACACATCACCATGGCCCTTTTAAACATACTTTGCTATCCCGATCCCCGACTTCACACGGTGGCCAAACCCGTCACGGTGTTTGATGACAAGCTGCGCGCGTTGGTGGCCGACATGATTGAAACCATGTACGAGGCCCAAGGCGTGGGCTTGGCCGCCACGCAAATCAATGTGCACCAGCGCTTGGTGGTGATGGACACCTCGGAAGAGCGTGACCAACCCATCGTGCTGATCAATCCAGAAATCACATGGGCCAGTGAAGCGCGCGTGAAGGGCGAAGAAGGTTGCCTGTCCGTGCCAGGAATTTACGACGGTGTCGAGCGTGCAGTGGCTGTGAAAGTGAAAGCGGCAGATGAGCACGGGCAGGTTCGGGAGATCGAAGGCGAAGGTTTGTTGGCGGTTTGCATCCAACACGAACTGGACCATCTGATGGGCAAGGTGTTTGTGGAGTATTTGTCGCCTTTGAAGCGCAATCGCATCAAGACCAAATTGCTCAAAGCGCAAAGAGAAGACGCTTGATGCTTGCGAAAGAAACCCCATGCGCGTGATCTTTGCGGGTACTCCAGAATTTGCCCGCAGCGCATTGGCGGCGCTGCATGCGGCAGGCCATGACATCGTGGGTGTTTTGACGCAACCCGATCGACCTGCAGGTCGCGGTATGAAATTGCAAGCGTCTGCCGTGAAGCAATTTGCGCAAAGCCAAGACTTGCCTGTCGTGCAAGTTCACAGTTTGAAACTGGATGGCAAGTACCCTGATGAAGCTGCGGCGGCGCAAGCCTTCATCGCGCAAGCGAACGCTGATGTGATGGTGGTGGCGGCTTATGGTTTGATCTTGCCGCAATGGGTATTGGATGCCCCGCGCTTTGGTTGTCTGAACATCCACGCTTCTTTGTTGCCACGCTGGCGCGGCGCCGCGCCGATACACCGCGCCATTGAAGCCGGGGATGCTCAGACCGGTGTCACCATCATGCAAATGGACGCAGGCCTTGACACCGGCGACATGCTGCTTGAAGAGGCCATGCCCATTGAGGCACAAGACACCACAGCCAGCTTGCATGACAAACTGGCTGACATGGGGGCGCGCCTGATTGTTCAGGCTTTGACGCAAGTCGGCCAATTCAAACCGGTGAAGCAGCCCGAAGCGGGTGTGACTTACGCGCACAAAATTGAAAAAACGGAAGCGGCCATTGATTGGACGCAATCAGCGCACGTGTTGGCGCAACGCATTCGTGCTTTTGACCCCTTCCCTGGCATGACTTCGCAGATGGCCGGCGAAGTGGTCAAGGTCTGGCAAGCGCATGAGGTCAACGCACTTTCTGGGCCTCGCCGGGTTCAAGCGGGCACTTTGATGTCGGTGTCAGACTTGGGGCTGGAAGTGGCGTGTGGTGAGGGCGTGTTGTGCCTCACGCAATTGCAAAAACCGGGCGGCAAGCGACAAGCTGCGGCAGATTTTGTGCGCAGTTTCAAAGGCGCAGTTGGCGATGTTTTTCAAAGCTGAAAACTACAGACACCCTGGCTACTTGGCGGGTTTGCGCAATGCGGCACCGCAAGCGCCGGGTGTGGCGGCTTGGGGTTTGATGACGGGCGTGGCCATGATGAACTCGGGCATGAGTGTGATGGAAGCCATCGCCATGACCCTCTTTGTGTATGCGGGCAGCTCGCAATTGGCCGCCATTCCCTTGATTGCGGCAGGTGCACCCGCTTGGGTGATTTTGGCCACCGGCTTTTGCGTCAACTTGCGCTTCATGGTGTTCAGTTTGCATTTGCGGCCCTACCTGATGCATTTGCCGCGGCTCGAGCGAATGATGCACGGCTACCTGACCGCGGACATCAGTTATGTGATGTTCACCACCCGTTTTCTCAAGCCTGGCCAAGATGCCGCTGAACAAAGCGCACAAACGGCATTTCTGGCGGGCCACACCCTCACGGTGTGGGTGAGTTGGATGGTGGCCAGTTTCTTGGGCATTTTCTTGGCCAACATGATTCCCACGACTTGGGGTTTGGGTTTTGCGGGCACCTTGTGTTTGGTGGGCATTTTGTGTTCTTTGGCCAGCACGCGCATGCGCATTGTGGCGGCCAGTGTGGCGGCCATCACGGCCATTGCGGCTTACCAATTGCCCATGAAGCTGAACATTGTGATGGCCATTGGTGCGGCGGTGATCTTGAGCATGAGTTTGGAGCGCTTTCCAAAATGGACCCAAGGGCAAAGCGCATGAACTTCTTTGCGGGGACGGATCTTTGGACAGTGGCCGTGATTGTGGGATTGACTTTGGTGACGATCGTGACCCGCAGTTTCTTTTTCATCTCAAGTGAGGAGTGGACTTTGCCGGCGTGGGCACAACGCGGTTTGCAATATGCGCCCATTGCGGCCTTGGCGGCCGTGGTCTTGCCAGAAATTTTGATGCAGCAGGGCCAGTTCTTGCACACTTGGATGGATGCCCGCTGGGTGGGTGCTGTGGTGGGAGGCGCCGTGTATTTTTGGCGCCGCAATGTGCTGCTCACCATTGTGGCGGGCATGCTGGCCTATTTGCCCTTGCATTTGTGGCTGGCTTGGTCGTGAAGTTCGAATCGGGACCAACACGGTTCCTGTTCCTGCGGGGTCAGTTTTTGCAAGTTGGCGCGACTAAAATCTTGTCCGTACAGCGCGACGACCTTGAGTCGGACATCGTCATCAAGAGGGTGCGCTCTTTCCTCTTCCTTCCTTCAAGAGAGATTTCATGAACGTCATTCGTTTTTCAGATTTGTGTGCTCAGGGCAAAGTCAAAGGCCAACGTGTTTTCATTCGCGCTGACTTGAACGTGCCGCAAAACGATGCAGGTGAGATCACAGAAGACACGCGCATTCGTGCTTCGGTGCCCTGCATTCAAATGGCATTGGACGCTGGCGCGGCTGTCATGGTGACCAGCCATTTGGGCCGCCCCACAGAAGGCGAATTCAAGGCCGAAGATTCATTGGCACCCGTGGCCAAACGTTTGGCCGAATTGCTTGGCCGCGAAGTGGCACTCAAAGCCAATTGGGTCGATGGTGTGCAAGTGGCCGAAGGCCAAGTGGTTTTGCTTGAAAACTGCCGCGTCAACAAAGGCGAGAAAAAGAACAACCCTGAGTTGGCGCAAAAAATGGCGGCCTTGTGCGACATCTTTGTGAACGATGCATTTGGCACCGCACACCGTGCAGAAGGCACCACCTACGGCATTGCTGAATACGCCAAGGTGGCGTGTGCAGGTCCGTTGCTGGCCGCAGAAATAGATGCCATCACCAAAGCACTGGCGCATCCTGCACGCCCACTGGCCGCCATTGTGGCGGGCAGCAAGGTCTCTACCAAGCTCACCATTTTGAAAAGCTTGGCCGACAAAGTGGACCAACTCATTGTGGGTGGCGGCATTGCCAACACCTTCATGTTGGCCGCAGGTTTGAAGATTGGCAAAAGCTTGGCCGAGCCCGATTTGCTGGCAGAAGCCAAAGCAGTGATCGAGATCATGAAAGCGCGTGGCGCCGAAGTGCCTATTCCGACAGACGTGGTGACCGCCAAATCTTTCTCAGCCGATGCAGTGGCCACTGTGAAGCAAGCCACAGACGTGGCCGACGACGATTTGATTTTGGACATTGGCCCTCAGACCGCGGCCAAATTGGCAACGCAGCTCAAGGCGGCCGGCACCATCGTGTGGAACGGCCCTGTGGGCGTGTTTGAATTTGCCGCCTTTGAAAACGGCACGCGCGTGATTGCACAAGCCATCGCAGAATCCAAGGCTTTCAGCATCGCGGGTGGTGGCGATACCTTGGCTGCCATTGCCAAGTACGGCATTGAAAAACAAGTGGGCTACATCTCTACCGGCGGTGGTGCGTTCTTGGAAATGCTAGAAGGCAAGACTTTGCCAGCCATTGAAATTTTGACCCAGCGCGCACAATGATCTTGCACAAAAAAGGCCGCTGATTCAGCGGCCTTTTTTCTTGCCTTGGCCGACTTGAAAGTTGGCCCGTGTGTGTTTAAGACTTGGCCGGCAGGTTGCCGCGCACCGGGCTGGTCATGTGACCTTGGAAGTCGGTCCAGCATTCACGCGAGAAGTCGTACAGCTTGCAGGCCTTGGCCGTTTTGAAATACCAGCCCCAAGAGAAGGGCTGGACAATGATTCGGCCTGGCAGCATTTCTTCCAACTTGGCCTGGGCTTGCTTCAAACGGTACAGCGGAATGCTCATGTCCACATGGTGGGCGGTGTGCTCCATGATGTGGTGCACCATGTTGCCAATTTTCATGGGGAACGTCAGGTGCACCGTGGTGGAGACAAAGGGTTGCGCTTTGGTCCAAGCCGATTTCTCGTTGTGCCAAGACACACGCACATGGGTGTGGTGCACATACACCACGAAGCCAATCATGGTGTTCCAAAATAAGAAAGGCACGAAGACGCCCATGAGCAGTGTGAGTCCAACCGATTGACCGGTGGCCCCAGCGGCATAAGCCATCACGCCAAGCCAAATGGCACCAAACACGGTGACGAGCAAACTGTCTTTGAAAAAGATGGGGCGGCGGGTCGGCATGTGGGTTTTGTTCGGGAAGAATTCGCGTTTCCACCAAATTTCAATGAGGTAGTAAAGGCCAGGTGCCCAACCACTGCGATACAGGTATTGCAACAAGCGATCCACAGGGCCCAAAGCCGCAAACTCTTCGGCCGTCAAAGGGGTCCACACAAAGTCGACACCTTTCAAATTGGTGTAGCCGTGGTGCACCACGTTGTGGCCGGTGTCCCACAGGCTATAGGGTGTGAGTGAATACAAGAAGGCGTAGCGTCCTATCCATTTGTTCAGCTCGCGGTGTGGCGTGAGGCTTTGATGGCAGGCATCGTGGCCAATGATGAAGAGGCGGCCAATCACAAAGCCTGCAGACAAGCCGCACAGCAATTTGAGCCACACAGACTCGACCATCACAGTGCCTGCGATCAGGCCGATGAACAAAGCCGTGTCAACCAGCAGCAGGACAAAGGCGCGCAAGGTGGAGCGTTCGGACAAAGGCAAAAGCCATTGGCGAATGATTTTGCGATGCGGCATGTCCTGATCCAGGGGGATCGGTTGCGAATTTTCGGGTGAAGCGTTTGTAGTCATAAAAGGGGGCAAAAGCAAAGCTTGGGTGCTGTCAGGCGCAATCCCCCGAGTCTAAACCGAGAGGCTTTTCCCGTGACTGACATGGGTCAATCCGGCAAGATTTTGAGGACATCGGAAGGTCCCAGGCGCTGACGGTGTGTAAATGTGAGGAAAACTCAAGCAGCTTCGTAGCGTTTGGGTTGTTTTCAACCCTACGGCCTGTGAGCTCTCGTGCGAGAAAAGTACGATTCCCCTATGATCGGCGCTTCTTTTGACTTAATTCAATCGGCTTTGAAGCCTTAATTTTTATGACTGCACGCAATACCACCGTCGTTGCCGACGCCAATGCCCCCGCCATTACCCAATTGTTGGCCGAATTTGTGGCCAACCACCCTTCCAAAGGCTGGTCAGATGCCGTGGAAGCGCAAGCGCACCGCACCTTTGCCAATTGGGCGGGCTGTGCTGTGGGACCAAGCACCCATGAAACCATCGAAGCCGCTTTGGGCGCCGTGAAAGAGTTGGCCCCTTCTGCGCAAGCCTCCGTCTTGGGCCGCAGCGATCGCGTTGACATGGCCAATGCCGCTTTGCTCAATGGCATCAGTTCGCACACGTTTGACTTCGACGACACGCACCTGAAAACCATCATTCACCCCGCTGGCCCTGTGGCTTCTGCCATCTTGGCTTTGGGTGAGCACCTGGGCTCGACCGGTCGTCAATTGATCGACGCTTTGGTGATTGGCGTGGAGGTGTCATGCCGCGTGGGCAATGCGGTGTACCCCAACCACTACGACCGCGGTTGGCACATCACGGGTTCGACCGGCATGTTGGGCAGTGCGGCTGCCTGCTCTCGTTTGCTCGGCCTGAATGCCAAACAAACGCAAATGGCCTTGGGCATTGCCGCATCGCAGCCAGTGGGCTTGCGCGAACAGTTCGGCACCATGACCAAACCCTTCCACCCCGGTGGCGCAGCCAAAGTGGGCTTGATGTCTGCTTTGATGGCCAAACACGGTTACACCGCATCCCCCCGCGCATTGGAAGCACCGCGCGGTTTGATGCAAGTGTTCTCCGACAAAACCGATTGGAAAGAAATCACCGAGAACCTGGGCACTTCTTGGGAAATTGAACTCAACACCTACAAGCCATTTGCTTGCGGCATTGTGATTCACCCCGCCATCGATGCGTGCGTGCAATTGCGTGAGAAGCACAACATCAAGCCCGAACAAGTGGCCAAAGTGACTTTGAAGGCGCATCCCTTGGTGCAAGAATTGACAGGCAAGAAAACACCGACCGACGGCTTGTTGGCCAAGTTCAGCGTGTTCCATTCATGTGCCGTGGCATTGATCTACGGCCGCGCCGGCGAACATGAGTACGCCGACGACGTGGTGCGTTCACCTCTGGTGATTGGCGTGCGCGACAAAGTGGAATTGATTGTGGACCGCAGCATTCACGAGGCGTCTGTGGACGTGACCTTGGAAACCACCGACGGCCAGAAACACCACATCTACATTGAGCGCGCCATTGGCAGTTTGGAAAAGCCCATGAGCAACGAGCAACTGAAAGCCAAGTTTGTCGATCAAAGCACGCCTATTTTGGGTGCTGCCAAAACAGAAGAAGCTTGGAACTTGTGCATGAGCTTGGCTGCCCAAAAAGACTTGTCAGCCCTGCTCAAAAGCTTGACGCAATAAGCAGACAGAACCCCAGTCCCGACGGTGCAAACCTCGGGACTTTTTTTCGAACAACGGAGACACCCATGAAAAGCATTGTTGGTTTGAAGGTTGCCTTGGCATTGTCCTTGGCCTGTTTGAGCCTGTCCCAAGCGATGGCGCAGCCGGCCTCATCGGGTGCTGCGCCTGCACCCTATCCCGTAAGCCGCGTGACCTTGGTCACGCATTCAAGTCCTGGCGGTGGTACAGATGTGTTTTTGCGTGACTTGGGTAAGTACTTGCCAACGGTCATGAAGGCGGGCTTTGCAGTCGAAAACATTCGCGGTGGCAGCGGTGCAAAGGCCATTGCCAATGTGGCCAAAGCAGCGCCCGATGGCAGCATGTTTTATGGCACCACGCCCACTTACATTCAAACCACACTGCTTTCAAAACCCACAGTGGGATATGACGGTTTGGATCCGATGTTGATTGTTTTCATTGATCCAGA
The DNA here is from genome assembly GCA_947373185.1 of Comamonadaceae bacterium. Taxonomy (GTDB): domain Bacteria; phylum Pseudomonadota; class Gammaproteobacteria; order Burkholderiales; family Burkholderiaceae_C; genus Limnohabitans_A. The sequence continues at coordinate 29,270 of CANBWP010000011.1, forward strand.
AGTTATTTTCACTCGCGCTGAATCGTCTTTCAAAAGTCTTCAAGATGTGATGACGCATGCCAAGAACAATCCTGGTAAATCGCGTTGGGGCTCGTCCAACCCCGCATCACTCGAACGCATTGGCATGGAAAAGTTGGCCCGCGCCGGCGGCGTGAAAGTACCCATCGTCAGCCATGAGGGCGGTGCAGATCAGATGATTGGTGTGTTGAATGGTACGTACGACATTGGCATTGGTGAAATTCAAGAGTTGCAAGGTCAACTTGAAGCTGGAAAGATTCGTTTGCTGGCCACCTTGTCGGAGAAAAGACTCTCAGGCATCCCCCAGTTGCAGACTGCCAAAGAGCAAGGCTTTGACGTGGTGATCCGCAAATTCCGTGGCATTGCTGCGCCCAAAGGATTGCCCGATTCAGTGGCCAAGACTTGGGAAGATGCTGTGCGCAAAGTGTTGGAAATTCCGGCCTACAAAGCGGAGTACACCAAAGACAGCTTAACGCCCATGTTGTTGGGTCGTGAGGCCGCCAGAAAGTTCACGGCTGAAGTGGCGGCTGAAACTGCAGCCTCATTCAAAGAAATGGGCTTGACCAAATGAACGCACAACAAACAGATCGTTTGACGGGCGCTTTGGGCTTTTTGGTTGCCTCGGTATACGTCTATCAAGCAGGGTTGATCGAAGACAGCTTGTTGGCAGATGCTGTCGGCGTTGCAGGCGTCCCAACCGCCATTGCTTACTTGATGGCCGCAGCGTCCGCAGGTTTATTTTTCAAGTCGTTCTTCAAAAATGCGCCCACTGAAAAATCTGAACCTGAAGAAATTGAACCAGGCGGCAGCGAGCATCCTCATTGGAAAGCGTTTGGCTTGCTTGCATTGTTGGCCATTTTTGTGGCGATGGTGCCAGTGTTAGGTTTTGTGATCGCCATTGGCTTGACGGTAGCTGCTGTCGCTTATTTTGGCGGTGCGCGTGGCATCAAGACATTGCTGTGGTGTGCTGTGCTGACGGGGCCTGCGTTGTGGCTGTCGTTTGACTATGCCTTGGAAATTCATTTGCCAACCGGCATGTGGGCGCATTGGATGGGAAAGTAAATCATGGACAGTTTCTTGTTAGCACTTTCCAACCTGACATCAGGCTGGGTCATCTTGTCGGCTTTTGCCGGCGTTTTGTGGGGTATCTTTGGCGGCGCATTGCCAGGCATTTCACCTTCCATTGCCATGGCTTTGTTGTTGCCATTTACCGTGGGCATGGAAGCCACCAATGCTTTGGTATTGCTGGCCAGTGTGTATGTAGGCGCTGAATATGGCGGCTCGATTCCTGCCATTTTGATTCGCACGCCTGGCACCAACTCAGCGTCTGCCACCGTGATCGATGGCAACGAAATGGCCAAACGCGGCAAGGCCGGTGAGGCTTTGGGCATCTCCTTGATGTCAGGCCTCTATGGCGGTTTGTTTGGCTTGGTCATTTTGGTTTTGTGCACCGAGAGTTTGGCCAAAGTGGCTTTGGCATTTACGCCCGCCGCGTATTTCTCATTGGGTATCTTGGGCTTGTCGGTGATCGCAGGCTTGTCGGGCGGATCATTGTTGCGCGGCTTGATCGCCGCCTGCATGGGCTTGATGATTGCGTTCATTGGCAGCGACCCCGTGTCTGGTGTGCAGCGCTTCACATTGGGTTCAGAAGATTTGCTGGATGGTGTGAAACCCATTTTGGTCATGGTCGGCTTGTTCGCTGTCACAGAAATGTTGGTGCAAATCGGCGAGCCACCTTGGGCCCGCGGCAGTGGGGGTTCAACCCGCTTGAAACTGCCGGACTGGGCCATGAGCAAACGCTTGTTTAAACCGCAGGCTATTGGCGCTGTGATTGGTTCAATTGAAGGCGTCACCCCTGGCGCCGGCGGGACTGTGGCTGCGTTCATGGCCTATACCGAAGCCAAACGTTGGTCTCAACATCCAGAAGAATTTGGCAAAGGATCACCCGAAGGTGTGGCCGCACCAGAGTCTGCAAACAACGTGGTAACAGCCACGGCACTGGTGCCGCTGTTGAGTTTGGGCATTCCGGGCTCCAACTCGGCAGCCATTTTGTTAGGTGGATTTTTGATTCATGGCTTGCAGCCTGGACCCATGCTGTTTCAAAAAGCACCTGAAGTGGTGTACGGTTTGTATGGCGGTTTGTTCATTGCCAACATTGCAATGCTCTTGATTGGCCTGGTCATTCTCACGCCCTGCATGTGGTTGGTGAACCGCCCCAAGCCCTATTTGATTGCATTCATTTTGGCCCTGGTTATGGCGGGTGTGTTTGCCATTCATCAGAGTTTGTTTGACTGTGGGTTGGTCTTGGTGATCGGCCTGTTGGGCTATGTGATGAGACTCTTGAACTTGCCAGTCCTGCCAATGGTCCTGGGCATGGTGCTGGGTTACATGGTGGAATCCAATTACCGCCGCAGCCTGTTAATTTCTGGCGGCGACCACAGCATTTTTGTCACTGATACGGTTTCTTCTATCTTGTTAGGAATCGCTGTGGTGTTGTCCTCCTACACCCTCTGGAAAGAGATCTCTGATCGCCGAAAGTCTGTCGCATGAATTCAACGTCTCCATCAATTTCAAAAGCCACCATTGCCCAACAACTTGCGCAAGGTATTCTGAAATCGCACCCCGAAAACGACACACTCGGTCAACACGTCGGCCAACGCTTGATCATGGATGTGGCGGGCATTTGCATCGCTGCGCGCCATGAGTCCTATGTCAAAGCAGCCCTCAGTTCGTTTGAACAAGATGGCAACTGCACGGTGTTTGGCTTTGCGCAAAAATGCGGCGTTGAAGGCGCCGCATTTGTCAACGGCATTGCTGCACACGGTGAAGACTTTGACGACACCTACGAAGGCGGCCCAGTGCACGCTGGCGTGGTCATCGTGCCCGCTTTGTTGGCCGCGGCTGAGCGTCATGCTTTGTCGGGCGAAGCTTTGTTGCGCGGCGTCGCCATTGGCGTGGAAGTGATGTGCCGTTTGTGCGCTGTGGCACCCACACGCGTGCACAAAGCAGGCTTTCACCCGACCGCTATTTTTGGTGTGATGGGCGGCGTGGCCGGTTTGGGCGCCGCACTCAACTTGACCGAAGAACAGTTGGTGAATGCCTTTGGCATTGCCGGCAGCATGGCGGGCGGCATCATTGAGTATTTGGCCGATGGTTCTTGGACCAAGCGCATGCACCCTGGATGGGCTGCGCAATCGGCATACCGCGCGGTGCGCATGGCTCAAGCCGGCTTCAAAGGCCCGGCCACTGTGTTCGAAGGCCACCATGGCTTGTTCCATGGTTTTGCCAACACCACCGATGGCAATTTTGACGCCATGATGAAAGACTTTGGCCAGTCTTGGATTTGGACCACCATTGCTTTCAAGCCCTACGCTTGCGGCACCATGGCACATCCCTTCATTGATTGCGCGCGTTTGATTCGCCAAGATTTGGCAACACAAAATGTGGCACTCACGGACATCGATCGCATTGAATGCGACACCGCTGAAGGCATCGTGCATCGCTTGTGGGAGCCCTTGTCGCTCAAGCATTCACCGCCCAACGCGTATGCTGCCAAGTTCAGCATTCCCTACGCCATTGCTGCCGGCTTGATGTTGGACGATGCAGGCCTCGAGGCTTATACAGAAGAAGTGGTGCAAGGCGCCGAGATTCGTGCACTGGCGGCCAAGGTGAGTTACATCGTCGACCCCCACAACCCCTACCCCCAACAATTCACGGGCCATGTGCGCGTGCATTTGAAGAATGGCCAAGTGTTGGAACAGCGCCAGGGCTTTTTCAAAGGCGGCGTGGACCATCCGATGACCGATGCGGACCTGTTGCAAAAGTTCAAAGCCAATTGCAAATTTGGTGGTTTGGACGCATCGCAAACAGATGCCATCCTGTCGCAAGTCAATGGCCTGTTCAAAGCTGGCGCTGTGTCACTCACCAGCTTGGCGGTGAAGTAAGCCAAGCGTTTTGAATTCAATCTAGCAGTACCGGAATATCATCATGACAACTCTCAAGCCTGATCAAAAAGTGGCCCTGGTCACCGGCGCAGGTCGCAACATTGGCCGCGCCATTGCCCATGCCTTGGCCCAACAGGGCTTTGCCTTGGCCATCAATGTGCGGGCATCGGTCAGCGAAGGGCAAGCCGTTGTGGATGAACTGCGCGCACTGGGCACACCTGCTTTGTTGTGCGTGGCCGATGTGACCGATCGTCAGAGCGTGCAAGGCATGATGGACTTGGTGCAATCCACGTGGGGTCGTTTGGATGTGTTGGTGAACAACGCCGCCATTCGACGCGAAGCGCCCATTGAGCAAGTCTCGGTCGAAGATTGGCGCAACACCTTGGCGGTCGTGTTGGATGGCGCTTTTTATTGCAGCCAAGCGGCATTGCCCATGATGCGTCAGTCGACCATGGGCGCTGTCATCAACATCGGTGGTTTAACCGCTCACACCGGCGCCATGAATCGCCCGCACGTCGTCACTGCCAAATCAGGCTTGGTGGGTTTGACGCGCGCCTTGGCGCATGACTTGGCACCCAGCATCACCGTCAATTGCGTGTCGCCTGGCATGATCTCAACCCAGCGCAACAGTGGCTCTGCGTCTGCGCAGCCCAACCACCATGCCAAGCACCATCCTTTGGTCGACCGTCGCGGCACGGCCGAAGAAGTTGCCGCCATGGTGACATTTTTAGCAAGTGATCAAGCGCGGTTTGTCACAGGACAAGTCATGCATGTGAACGGCGGCACTTATTTAGGTTCTTGATGACTTTGGATTTAGAACGCTGGGCGCGCCTGGCATTGACGGTGGGCGCGGCCACTTTGGGTGGTTGGTGCGCTTTTCATTGGCATGTGCCATTGCCTTGGGTTCTTGGGCCCATGGCGGCCGTGGCTTGCGTCAGCATGGCCAATCGTGTTCACAAACAGCCGGTGTTAGCGCGCAAGTCTGCGCAAATTTACATTGGCGCATCCATTGGTTTGTATTTCACACCCGCTGTATTGGCCTTGATTGGTGGATTGGCGCCTTGGATGATCTTCGGCGCATTCGTTGGCATCTTCATGTCCATCCTCTCAGCGCGTGCGCTGCAGAAATTGGCGAATGTCGATGGACCTACCGCCATCTATTCTGTCGCTTTGGGTGCTTCAGCAGAGATGTCTGTGCAAGCCCAGCGCGCTGGCGCAGACGGTGCGGTGGTGGCGTCTGCCCATGCTGTGCGCATCATGATGGTCACATCAACGGCGTCTTACATTGCGTGGGCCAGTGGCGCGACGCCCATCATGCCGACGCCTGGCATCGGTGTTTTGAGTTGGCCCATTTCTATCGGCCTGTTGGTCGTTGCGACTTTCACCGGTTGGTGTTTCCAAAAAGTGAAAACACCCAACCCGTGGGTCTTGGGCGCTTTGTTGATTGCGGCCATTTGTGCCAATCACGACATCGTTGGGCGTTTGCCTGATCTGGGTTTGATTGCCGCTCAAGTGGTGATTGGTTGGGGCCTCGGCCAGCACATCAACCGTGCCTTCTTCACCCGTGCCCCTCGCACACTGGCCTCTGTCGCGGTGGTCACCTTGGGCATTTTGGCAGTGTGCATGGCGGCGGCTTGGCTCATCTCCAGGGGCTCTGAAGTGGCTGTGATGACGGCCTTTTTGTCGATGGCGCCAGGCGGCATGACCGAGATGGGCATCTTGTCCAAAGCTTTTGGCTTGGGCGCCCCCATCGTGACGGCATTTCACTTGACCCGAATTCTGACCACCATCTTTTTGACCAAACCGGTGTCTGAAAAAATGATGGCCACGGGTTGGGTCAAACCTTGAGAGGAATTCTCTAGGGGTGGTTTCTATCGGGTCACAGCGGACCCGGCTTTGCCGCCATTTGCTGATTTAGATCAAGGCGCGCGCCAGCACGCGGTTTTACGATTGTTTCTCATGAGGGAACGTTGTTCCTTCATATTGAACAATCATTCCACATCGGAGACCGTACATGTTGAAAAAAGAGCAAAACGACCTGGTCACACAAACAGGACCTGGCACCCCTATGGGCAATGTCTTCCGGCGCTATTGGATGCCGGCCTTGCTGTCACAGCAGTTGCCTGGCCCAGATTGCGATCCTGTTCGCCTCGAATTGTTTTCAGAAAAAATGGTGGCCTTTCGCGACACCCAAGGCCGCTTGGGCTTGATCGATGAATTCTGCGCCCACCGTGGTGTGTCTTTGTGGTTTGGTCGGAATGAAGAAAATGGTTTGCGTTGCCCCTACCACGGCTGGAAATTTGACATCAAGGGCCAATGCACCGAAGTGCCCTCCGAGCCCACCTCCGGCTACTGTGACCGCATCAAGCTGAAGTCTTATCCCATGATTGAACGCGGTGGTGTGATCTGGGTCTACATGGGCCCTGCCGACAAGCAACCGCCCTTGCCTGAATATGAATTTGCCACAGTGCCGGCCGAGCAGTCGTACATGTCCAAGCGCTACCAAGAGTGCAATTGGCTTCAAGCCTTGGAAGGCGGCATTGACTCCAGCCACGTGTCGTTCTTGCACAGCGGCAGTTTGAACACCGACCCTTTGTTCAAAGGTGCCAAAGGCAACCAATACAACCTCAGCGACTTGAGCCCTGTCTTTGAAGTGGCCGAGTCCACAGGCGGCTTGTTCATTGGCGCAAGGCGCAATGCAGAAGACGATCAGTACTACTGGCGCATCACGCCTTGGCTCATGCCCAACTTCACGGTGGTCCCCCCGCGTGGCGATCACCCTGTGCACGGCCACTTCTGGGTGCCTGTCAATGACCATGCTTGCTGGGCTTGGAGCTTTGACTACCACCCCACGCGCGCGTTGACGCATGCGGAGCGCTCCGCGATGGAGGGCGGTGCCAGTGTTCACGTGAAGGTCGATGCCGACTACAAACCTTTGCAGCGCAAAGAGAACAATTACGGCATGGACCGTGATGCGCAACGCCAGCGTATTTTCTACAGCGGCATTGAAGGCATTGGCATTCAGGATGCGTCCTTGCAGGAAAGCATGGGCACCATCCAAGATCGGACCAAAGAGAATTTGGTGTCCACGGACAACGGCATCATCATGACGCGTCAACGTTTGATGAAAGCGGCCAAAGCCTTGGCAGAAGATCCGAACACCCAGTTGCCAGGCATTGACCCCGAAGCGCAGAAAGTTCGATCGGCCGCTGTGTTGTTAAAGCGTGATTTGGTTTTCAAAGATGCGGCCAAGGAGGCTTTGCGGGCATCACCAGGGAAGCCGCACAGCTCCGTCTGAACTTGAAATGCTGTGAGAATTGCTCGTTCCCATATAAGGAACGTCGGTTCTCTATGCTTGACAGAGAGGCACGTTTCACGGACAGTTCAGGGCTTACCCCTACACGGTTTGCTTGAAGGATTTGAACTTGAAACGCTTTTCTCTGATTCTAGGAATCATTCGTCATCAGGCCTTGGCCTACGGCTTGGGCATGGGCATTTGTGTTGCTGGCAGCATGGCTGCGGGCCTCGCCCAAGCGCAAGACGCTGCCTGGCCACAACGTGCCGTCAAAATTATTGTTCCTTATGCTGCAGGCGGAAGTTCTGACAGCTTGGGACGGCTGATCTCTGTCGGCCTGACAGATGCTTTGAAACAACCCTTTGTGATCGAAAACAAGGGTGGGGCAGGCGGCATGATTGGTTCACAACAAGTTTCCAAGTCAGCCCCCGATGGTTACAACTTGGTCATTTCGGGTGTGGCATCACACGTGATTGGCCCTTCAGAAAATCCGAAAACTTACGATCCGGTCAAAGACTTCACACACATTGCGATGTTGGGTGGGCCCCCTATCGTGTTGGCGGTGAATGCACAATTGCCCGTCACCGATTTGAAAAGCTTCATTGCTTATGCCAAAGCAAATCCTGTCAGCTGGGGCTCCCCTGGCAAAGGCACACATGGTTATTTGATTGGCGAAGCGTTTGAAGTGATGGCCAAAACCGACATGCAACATGTGGCTTACAAGGGCGGAAGTCCCGCAGTGGCAGATACCATTGCCGGCCACATCCCGGCATTGTTCACCACACTGTCGACAGCCAGTGCGCAGATTCAGGCAGGCAAACTGCGGGCTTTGGCGATCACATCATCCAAACGCATGCCCGAGTTTCCCAACGTGCCGACATTTGCGGAACAGGGATTTCCAAAGCTGGTGGCGCTCACATGGTTCTCATTGTCAGGTCCCCCAGGGATGCCGCCTGCGGTGGTCGACAAATTGAACAAGGAAGTGCGCAAGATCATGCAAAGCCATACAGCGAAGGACTTGTTGGCCAAAAGTTCAATGGAAACCTTCGATTGGGACTCCGTCAGGTTTACCCAATATGTGGGTGAAGAACTGAAGCAATGGGCACCCATGATCAAAACGGTGAAGCCTGAAAACTGATCTCAGGCGGTGTCGTGAAACCCCCACAAAAAAAGGCCCTGAAAAGGGCCTTTTTTTTCACGCTGATGTGAGAAAAAGGATTGCGCCTTTGTCTCAAATTCAGGCTTCGATTTCGATCTCATCGCCCTGCACACGGGCTTTGTAGGTTTTCAGGGGGATCATGCAAGGCGCAGCGACCACGGCCCCAGTTTTGATGTTGAAGGAGCCGTTGTGAAAGTCACATTCGACCACATCACCCTCGATAGGACCTTCTGACAAAGAGCCTGGGCCGTGTGTGCAGGTATCGTCTGTGACGTAGTATTCACCGTCGATATTGAACACAGCCAAGGTCAGTCCATCTTTTTCGACCTTGATGGCTTTACCTTCTGCAACTTCTGCAGCTTTGCACAAAGAGAGAAAACGGCACGCACCCGACATAAAGAATCTCCAGTTGACAATGACAAGTCGCTGATGATAACCTCGTTTCTAATGAAAGAACATTGTTCCTTTATGAGGAACGGTTAATTCAGCGAAAATTTCACACCGAAATACCCACCATTTTATGACCCCGTGCAGATGCACTTGAGGAGAAACTTGCATGTTGAAAAAAGAACTCAATGACTTGGTAACCCAAACCGGCCCCGGTACGGCCATGGGCAATGTGTTCCGTCGTTACTGGCTGCCCGCTTTGTTGTCAGAACAACTGCCCGGCCCAGATTGCGAGCCTGTGCGTTTGGAGTTGTTGTCAGAAAAAATGCTGGCCTTCCGTGACACCGAAGGCAAGCTGGGTTTGATCGATGAGTTTTGCGCCCACCGTGGCGTGTCTTTGTGGTTTGGCCGCAATGAAGAGAACGGCATTCGCTGCCCTTATCACGGCTGGAAATACGATGTGAATGGCAATTGCACAGACGTGCCTTCCGAGCCTACATCAGGTTACTGCGAGCGCATCAAGCTCAAGTCTTACCCCATGGTGGAGCGCGGTGGCGTGATCTGGGTTTACATGGGCCCTGCAGACAAGCAGCCGCCTTTGCCTGAGTGGGAATTTGCCACCTTGCCACGCGAACACACATACATGTCTAAGCGTTTGCAAGCCAGCAACTGGTTGCAAGCCTTGGAAGGTGGTATTGACTCGAGCCATGTCTCCTTCTTGCACAGTGCATCTTTGAGCCGTGATCCCTTGTTCAAAGGCGCCAAGGGTAACCAGTACAACTTGAACGACTTGAGCCCCGTGTTTGAAGTGGTCGAAGCCGATGGTGGTTTGTTGGTGGGCGCACGACGCAATGCGGAAGACGACCAGTATTACTGGCGCATCACGCCTTGGATCATGCCTTGCTTCACCATGGTGCCCCCACGCGGTGACCACCCCGTGCACGGTCACTTCTGGGTTCCCATCAATGATCACACCTGCTGGACATGGAGTTTTGACTACCATCCCACACGTGCACTGACCACCGAAGAAGTAGATGCCATGAAAGGCGGCGCCAGCATTCACGTGAAAGTCGACAAAGACTACGTGCCGTTGCAGCGCATGGACAACGACTACCTGATGGACCGCAAGGCTCAAAAGGAAGGCATTTTGTACAGCGGCATCGAAGGCATCGGCATGCAAGATGCGTCCTTGCAAGAAAGCATGGGCAGCATTCAAGACCGCACCAAAGAAAACTTGGTCTCAACCGACAACGGCATCATCATGGCGCGTCAGCGTTTGATCAAAGCCGCGCGTGCTTTGGCTGAGAACCCAGACTTTGAATTGCCTGGCTTGAACCCCGAGCATCAAAAAGTTCGCTCTGTGGCCATGTTGATCAAGCGCGATGTGCATTACAAAGAAGGCGCCAAAGAGCACTTCAAGTCTGCACCTGGCAAGCCACACTCCAGCGTTTAATCGATCGATTCAAAGGACCACTCATGGGACAAACATTCAAAGCCGCCGTGGCCATGCCCAACGGCACCATCGAGATTCAAAACTTTCAAACGCCCGATCCCAAGCCGGATGCAGGCTTGTTGAAGGTGGCGGTCACCGGTGTCTGCGGTAGCGATTGGATGTTTTTCCAAGACTTCCCCAAGATCCAAGGCCCGGCCATTTTGGGTCATGAGACCGTGGGATACGTTCAGGAAGTGGGCGCCATTGCGGGCCCTAAATGGGGGGTCAAAGAAGGCGACTTGGTGGCCTTGGAAGAGTACCTGCCCTGTGGCCATTGTGACTTTTGCCGAAGCGGCGATTTCCGCTTGTGCAACGCCACCGATTGGCGCTTGGGCGGCCCACGTTATGGCGCCACTGGCTTGAGCCGTGGCTCTGGTTTGTGGGGCGGTTTTGCCCAGTACCAAGAACTGCACATGAACACCGTGTTTCACAAAGTACCCGCAGGACTTGACCCCAAATATGCGGCTTTGGCCTTGCCGATGTCGAACGGCATTGAGTGGACGTACCTGCATGGTGGCGCCGGCCCTGGCCAAACGGTGTTGATTCAAGGACCAGGCCAACAAGGTTTGTCTTGTGTGGTGGCAGCGCGCGAAGCGGGTGTCGACAAAATCATTGTGACCGGCTTGAACACGCCGTCCGACAAAAAACGTTTGGCCATGGCCAAGCATCTGGGTGCCAGCCACACGGTGGCCATTGGCGATGACGATTTGCTCGAATCAGTGGCCGAAATCACGGGCGGCCAAATGGCCGACTTGGTGATCGACTGCGCATCCGGTGGCCCTGGCTCCGTGATCAGCGCCATTCAATTGGCACGCAAAAAAGGCCGCGTGATTTTGGGTGGCATCAAGCGCCAAAAAGTGCCGCAGTTTGACAGCGACATGATCATCGCCAAATTCCTGACGGTGAAGGGCATGCGCGGCCACAGCTATGAGTCGGTGGAATTGGCGCTGCAATTGATTGCCGGCAACCGCCACAACGTGAAAGACATGAGCACACACATGTTTGGTTTGGATCAAACCGAATATGCCATTCGCTCTTTGGTGGGTGAAGGCGCGGAAGACGCCATTCACATGACCATCAACCCTTGGCAATAAAGCCCAATCCGTTTCAAATCTTGGCTTTATGTGCCAAGGTTTGAAATGCCTTGTTGCGCAAGCCACAGCGCCGAAGCCTCTGGCAGTGGGCTGCTCACAATGACGGTCAAGCCACTGCGGGTGCTGTCAGCCCAACGCAACTCATCTGCGCACACTTCAGCCTGTGTTTCAAACGGCGCCAACTGAATCACATGGCGGCCTTGTGCCGTTTCAACACGGCCTTTCAAGCGCAGCAACCCTGCCCCCAAGGTCTGTTGCAATGCATGCACCTGTTGCGTGAGTGCGTCGATGGACGGGTTGTCAGCAATTGGCCACCAAAGTGCTTGCGCGGCATGAACGTGTGCGTGTTCATCTGCATGTTCGCATACGCTGCAGTGCTCGCCAGGCTTGTGCAGGTGCAAGGCGTGTTGCTGATGCACCTCAACAGGTTTCATGGCGTTGAACGTCAAAGGCGTATCAATGACTGCTTGACTTGCGGTCGACGGATGCGCCAAAGTGTCCAGCAACGTTTGGGCAGACAAGCTGGCGTGTGACGAGGACAACAAACTCGGTGACGTCGCAAGTTCTAAATGCGCCAGTTGGTGACGAACTCGCAAGATCAATTCACCTAAGTTTGCAGCGCTGACCAAATCTGTTTTGGTGATGACCAAGACATCTGCACCAGCCAATTGCGCGCGTGCTTCTGCGTGTTGTTTCAAAACGGCATCGGCCGTGCTGGCACTGAGGCAGGTGATGACGCCTGCCAAGCGGTAACGCTCGTTCAGTAAATCGCTGCTTCGCAAGGCCTGGGCGACCGGCCCAGGTTCAGCCAGACCTGTGGTCTCAATGACCAAGTTGGGAAAGCGGTGCATGCGCCGCTCTAGGCGCGCCCAAAACAAATCTTCAAGGGCTTCGGCCAGGCCAGGCAGACCGGTGCAACACACGCAGGCATTGGCCACCAGCGCGCTGCTTTCGGTGGCGCCACTCAGCAGTTGATTGTCCAGCCCGACCTCGCCCAGTTCATTGATCACCAGTGCGGCATCTTTGAAAGCGTCTTGCCCCAGCCAGGCTTTCAGGAGGCTGGTTTTGCCACTGCCCAAAAAGCCTGTGAGCAAATAGACAGGGATGCGTTTGTCGGGTGTGGGGGTGTTCATGGGATGAGGGTGTTTCTTCTGCGTATCATGCAGCCATTCGCTGACTATTTCTGCAAGGCATTTTCATGGAACGCATCACGATCTCAATTGAAACGGAACTGGCTGGTATTTTGGACCAGTTGACCGAGAAAAATGGCTATGCCTCACGCTCGGAAGCCATTCGAGATTTGATTCGTGGCTGGCATTCGCAAGAAACCCTGCGCCAAAACGAAAGCGAACATTGCATCGCCCATTTGGGCTATGTGTACAACCACCACGATCGAACCATGGCGGAGCGCATTGCCAATTTGCAGCATGACCATCATGACCTGACGGTGTCCAGCATGCATTTGCACTTAGACCATGACAATTGTTTGGAAGTGGCATTTTTGCGGGGCAAAACCAAAGAGGTGAGGCAGTTTGCGCATCGCATCGTGGCTCAAACAGGTGTGCGCCACGGATCGGTTCAAATTGTGCCGGTTACTTTGGAAAAAGCAGCGAAGGGGCACGACCATGGGGATGGTGTCCACCATGTGCACTTACAACCTGCCAGTTAGCATTTTTTCGGCGGTACAAGCGGGCACTGACCCAGTAGACCAACACGGCAATGCCCGTCACGCCCAGGCCAATGTAGGCGCCCCAAGCGTCCCAAATGACCTCTAAGTTTTCAAAATGCTGACTGGTGTGACCCACCGCCACCACCATCAGCGACAGCGCGGCAATGACGCCGCTCATGATGCGGCCAGCGTTGTGCGCCAGGTCATGGCTTCGGTTGACCAGCCAGTGCATGAGCAAGCCATTGCTGGTGTCGGCCAGTGTCATGCCCAGACCAAAACTCAGCGCCATGGAAACGATGGCAAAGAAGCCGCCCAATTCGTGGCCTTTGGTCGCCATGAGTCCGGCTTGTGCCAAAGAGTCAAAGGAAATGGCAAACCCAAAACCCACGCCCATGGGATGAGCCAATGGGCCCATGGCTTGCAATATTTTTCGTTGAAAGGGACTGCCAGCGTGGTCATGGTCGTCGGTGCCTGAAAAGCAAAACTTCAAATTGCGGTAGGCCAGCCAGACCAAGAAAAAAGTAGAAATCCAAAGACCGACCGCATCCAGCCACTCCGGCAATTGAATGCCATACAGGTAGAAGGCAAAGGTCGCCAACAAAATGGTGAGGCTGTGGCCGCATGCAAATTGGAAACCCGTTAGGCGCGCTTTCCAGTAAGCGCTGCCGTTGTGGCGCAAGCGCGTCATGCCATCGACCACGGCAATGTGGTCGGGGTCAAGGCCATGCCTGAAGCCCAATGCGAGCAACAAACCAGACGTGGCGAGCAGTGACGTGGTGTTCAAATCCATGGTGTGATTTTCTTCTGAATCGTCATACTTGTGCGCGAAAAAAAAGCACAGGGGCTGCGCTTTTTAGTGGCGGACACCGCTCATGGTTTGGCCTTGTGGGCCAAATTCAGAGCGTGCGGTGTGTCGTGTGAGTGGTCATGAGGATGGTCGTGGCCATGTGAGTGTCCATGGTCATGCGAGTGCCCATGCTGATGTGAATGGCCATCGCCATGCGAATGCGCCTTCTTGTGATCGTGACGGTGCATCTTGCCGTCTTCATGGGCATGCCACTCGCCGGGATCGGACTTGCCATGGGCACGTGGGTCTTCATTGAAGACCAAAGACTTGACGGTGACCGGCACCGTCCAAGATGGCATGCGAATGCGGCCCAAGTCGACGAAGTCAAAGCCCCACAAAGTGACACCATCAATCACCAAGACTTCGCACTTCACGCGCTCGTCTTCTTTAAACAGGTGGCCAAGGTTGTGGGCAATGTCGCCATCGGTCACGATGTACAAATGGCGTTGCTGCTTCAGTGTTTCGGGCAAACCATTCAGGATGCCTTGTGACAATGCATGCAAGCGGCTGAAAGACGGCGCGCCAAGCCAGCGCAGCGAAATGGCCACATCTTGCGCGCCTTCTACCAAGTCGTGCCGGCGGAAGGACTTGCCCAGCGCCTCTGCAATTTCAACGGGGTCGATGGCTTCTGTGAGCGTCAGATTCAAGGGAATCACTTGCAGGTTTTTGCGCGGGAGCAGGGCGGCAGGTTCAGAAATGAAGGTGGTGTTGCCACTCAGTTGAACACTGTATTCAGAGGCGCCCAGCACGGTCGCTCGGATGCACTCACCGGCAGGCAACAAAGGAACGGGCACAGCGTTCTGGTCCAGACGTTGGCGCACGGCTTCACCGAACAATTTGCCCAAGTCGCCAAAGTCACGCATTTCACGGCGATACACGTATTCGCCCACACCGCCAGAGAACATGATGCCATCGAGTTGGCCCCAGTCATCGACGGGGTCTGTCAAATACAGTTGTGCCAAATCTTCGCGTGAGAATTTTTGTGTGAGCACGCGCACCAAGGCGTCGGCCATCCACTGTGCCACTTTGGCCAAGTCTTGACGCGAGACTTGATCGCCCAGTTTCCAATCGAAGCCGGCTTGGCTGGCCAGGTAGGCGCCTGCAGGGTCGAGCCGTGTGAGCACATTTTTTTCATTCACCACCATGAGACGGCCACCCAAATGAACGGCCGCGGTCGCAATCAGTTCACCGTTTTGAACCAAGCCCAGCTTGGTGGTGCCACCGCCAATGTCGATGTTCAAGATGCGGTGTTTTTCGTCGTACGAGCGCTTGGCAGCACCCGAGCCATAGACCGCCAACATGGCTTCCATGTGGTGACCGGCTGTGGCACATACAAACTCGCCCCCTTGCTCTGCCAATACAGCGGCAATGGATTCGCTGTTTTCGCGGCGCAGGGCTTCGCCTGTCAAGATGACGGCACCTGCATCAATTTCATCGGGATGCAAACCAGACTCTTGGTACGCTTTGTCAATGATGGTGCCAAGGGCTTTGGCATCCATCAAGCTGTCGTTCAGGTAAGGCGTGAGGGAGATGGGCGATTGATACAGCGCAGTGCGTTCCACCACGGTGTAACGGCTCGACAAATCTTCGGCAATGCGGCGCAAATGGATGCGTGAAAACACCACCTGTGTGCCAGAGGAGCCCACATCGATGCCGACGCTGTGCAAAATCACATTGTCTTGACGCCACAGTGATTCTTGCGATGGATCGTCCCCCGCAAAGTCATGGTCATGGTCATGGTCTGCTTCACCATCGTGCGTGTGATACGTGTCCGCGCCGTATTGGTGGTCCTGGACGCTGTGTTTGTTTTGAATGTCTTCGCTGCTCATGGGGGCCGTTCAATAAAACTGATCAAAGTGCACTTGGTCCATGGGCACTTTCAGATCAATCAATGTTTTCAAGAGTGACTGGCCCATGAGTGCAGGGCCAGCAAAGTAAATTTCCATCTGTTGCAATCGCTCACCAAAGGTTTGAGCCACCGCGTCGTGTGCAAAGCCGCGCATGAAGTCGCTTGGCAAGTTGTCGGTTTCGCTTGCGCCAGAGACCACGGCTTGGTAGGTGCCGCGCTCAGACCAATGAGGCAGTGTTTCTAGCATTGCCAAACCGCACACATCTTGCAGCGCCCGCGCGCCGTAGAAAAAGTGAAGTTTTCTTTGGGTCATTTGCGGGCTGAGGAAGGCGCCGCGTGCAATCGACACCATGGGCGCCAAGCCTGAGCCACCGGCAATGCACAACACATCACGTTCAATGTTTTCACGCAAGTAAGCCATGCCATACGGGCCGTCAATTTCAACGTGATCGCCTGGTTTCAGGTGGTCAAACAAATGAGCACTGCCTTTGCCGTCAGGAACGCGCCGAACTTGAAATTCGATCAAGTTGCCCGCTTGTGTTTCGCCATTGAACATGCCAACGTTGCTCATGGAATAGGCGCGTGGCCCTTCGATGCCAGCCATTTGAATGAGTGCATATTGACCGCACAAAAATGGCAAAGGCAACTCAGTTTGAAAGCTGAACTCAGACAGGTCGTGCGTGATCACGCGCGATGAGATGAACTTGGCGGCTGTGCGCACAGGCGGGAACTGTGGTGCATATTTGTCGCTGGTTCTGAGTTTGATTTGAAGCGGGCCTGTGGGCCTGCTTTGGCAACCCAGACCTCTGTTTCTGGCACGGTCTTTGTCGGACAGGCCGGGTGCCTCGGGCCAGCAAGACGCCATGACGCCTTCCAGCAATTCGAATTTGCAATTGCCACAAGAGCCGACATTGCATTCATAGGGAAAAGCAATGCCGCTGCGCAATGCGGCGCGCAGCAGGGTGTCGTTTTCTGCGCAGGAGAAAGACTGATCTGTGCCAGCCAATTGAATGGTGTGAATTGCTTGAGACATGAGGATTAAGCGCGATAGCCGAGTTGGGTGGAAATGGCTTCGGCCGTGCTTAACAACACTGGGGCCAAGCCGCGTAATTTTTTCAGGGTGAGGCGCTGGCTGGGGCCGCCAATGCCAATGGCGGCAACCACTTGACCGGTGATGTCGCGCAGTGGCGCGCCAATGCCGCGCATGCCTTGTTCGGATTCCTCGTCGTCAATGGCGTAGCCATGCGCGCGAATCTCGGCAAACATTTTCATCAGTTTGGTGGGGTCGGTTTGGGTTTCTGGGGTGCGCGCTGCCAACGGGCTGTTGAGCACTTTGTTCATCAGCTCATTGCCACCAAAGGCCACGATGGCGCGGCCCTCGCAAGTGCAAAAGGCAGGTTTGATGGTGCCGATGTAACTCTTCATCCGGATCGCCTGACGGCTTTCCAAGTTGTAGAGGTACAAGATGTTGGTTTCGTTCATGACGGCCAAGTGAATGGTCTCGCCCGTTCTTTCGCGCAAGACATTCAGGAAGGGTTGCGCCATGTTGGAGACATCCAAACGGCGACGCACCAAGGCGCCCATCACGAACAAATTGATGCCCAAGCGGTAACGACCCGTTTCGGGGCTCTGCTCCAAAAGGCCTTCGCTGGTGAGTGTGACGGCCAAACGGTGGACAGTGCTTTTGGCCAGAGACAAACGCTTGGCCAAACTGCTGATGCCAATTTCAGGCTCAACTTCTGAGAAACATTTCAGCACACGAACAGCCGCTGCCACTGAAGACAGTCGTGAGCTTTTGGATGAGGTGTTGTCAGTGGTCATGGGTCTGTGACTTTGCAATCAATGCCTGTTCAAATGGGAGTCAATGGTTGGCCAAATTGCAGGGGACAACCTGCAAAGTCTGGGTAAAGCCCTTGATTTCTTGGTCGTTCTGGTCAATTTGTGACATCATATCTATTTCCCGCTCAAAAGAACATCGTTCCTTATAAAAGAATGATGAGCTAAATCAAAGCTTGTGAAAAGAGGTCGGTGAGAGTCCCTTTCCCAATTTGCGAGAGGAAAACTCTCGATAGGGTAAACCCGTTGGGCATCTGCTTGACACGTGCAGCCGATTCCCGCTTAATATCGCTTGTGCCTTTATATGGACTGCGGTTCCGTATAAAAGAACGATTAAAAAGAGCCTGTTTCAAGCGGGCTATTTCTGGAGAACTCATTCGTGCAAAGTTCAGTTGCGGTCGCTGCCAAACCCAAATTCGGGTCGGGATTTGACGCCAAGTGGTTGGTGATTGGTATTTGTTTGGCCATCGTCGCCGTGTTGGCCTTGGTCCCCTTCTGTTTCATGATTTGGCAGAGTTTCAACACGGCTGAAACAGCCGATGCGCCTGCGGTCCTCACCTTGGGCAATTACGTCACGGCTTACACCAACCCCGAAACGGTGGTGACCTTCTGGAATTCAGTTCAGTTTGCCTTGGGGGGGTCCATGGTGGCCTTCGTGATTGGCACGGCCTTGGCTTGGATGAATGAAAGAACCAACACGCCCATGCGGCGTTTGTTTTTTGCCTTGTCCATCGTGCCCTTGATCATTCCCAGCATCTTGTTCACCATTGCTTGGATCATGTTGGCCAGTCCCAAAATTGGCTTGCTCAATACCGTGGCCATGTCTTGGTTTGGCTTAGAAACACCGCCTTTCAATATTTACTCAATGTGGGGCATGATTTGGGTCGATGGTTTGCATTACTCGCCCATGGCGTTTTTGCTCATGTCATCTGCCTTCAAGGCCATGGACCCTTCCTTGGAAGAATCGGCGGTCATGAGTGGCTCGAGTGTTTTCAACACGCTCTACCGCATTACCTTGAAACTGGTGTTTCCGGCCATTGTGGCCACCGTGCTGACCTTGTTTGTGCGTGCCATCGAGTCCTTTGAGGTGCCGGCTTTGTTGGGCTTGCCAGGCGGCATTCAGGTGTTCACGTCGGCCATTTATCAGGCCATTCACCAGTACCCAAGCCAAATTGGTTTGGCGGCCGCCTACTCTGTCATTTTGTTGTTGCTCACAACGGGCGGCATCTATGTGCAAGCCAGAATTTCTGCATCTGGCAGCAAATACGCCACCGTGACAGGCAAGGGATTCCGCCCGCGCACCATCGATTTAGGGGCTTGGCGCTATTTCACATTGGCCATCTTTGTGGTCTATTTCTTATTGATTGTGGTGATGCCATTTTTGGTCTTGCTGTGGTCCTCCTTGCAAAAGTTTTATGCGCCCCCTTCCATGGAGGCCTTGTCCAGAATCACCTTGGATGGCTATCGCTACATTTTGGGTTCCGACAACATTCGCACCGCTGCATTGAACAGCCTTTGGATGTCCATTACCACTGCGACCGTGGTGATGTTGTTGGCGTCAGTGGTGTGTTGGATTGTGGTGAAAACCAAAATTCCAGGTCGTTGGATGTTGGACAACTTGGCTTCTTTGCCGATGGTCTTCCCTGGCCTGGTGCTCGGCGTGTCGATCATGATTTTCTATCTCACGTTTGACATCGGCATTTACGGCACCTTCTGGATCATCTTGTTGGCCTACATCACGCGCTTTTTGCCCTACGGTTTGCGTTACAGCACCACCTCCATGTTGCAGATCCACAAGGACTTAGAAGAGTCTGGTGGCATGAGTGGCGCCAGCTGGTTGACAGTGTTCACACGCATTGTGTTGCCCTTGCTGAAACCTGGTTTGGTGGCTGGTTGGATCTACGTGATGATCGTGTCGATCCGTGAATTGTCGACGTCCATTTTGCTTTACAGCCCCGGCAACGAGGTGATCTCGATTGTGATTTGGGAGCTGTGGGAGAACGGCCAGTATGTGGAGTTGTCAGCACTGAGCGTGATCTTCATCTTCATGTTGCTGGTATTGGTGGGCTTGGCCCAAATGGCCGGTAAACGATTTGGCGTCAAAGAGAGTTGAGAGAGACAAGTCAAGCGTCACCAGACAACGGACAGCTCTTAAGTTTTAACAAGGAATCAACGTGTTAACTGTAAGTGGATTGCACACTGAATATGTCAGCGACAAAGGCGTGGTGGTGAAAGCTGCGCAGGATGTCAGCTTTGAAGTGCCCGAGGGCCAACTCTTTACTTTGCTGGGTCCCAGCGGTTGTGGCAAGACCACCACGCTGCGCTCTATTGCTGGCTTGGAAAAACCGACCCAGGGAACGATTGCGGTCAGTGGCACAACGGTTTACAGCTCAGCTCAAAACGTCTTTGTGCCGCCCAACAAACGCGGCTTCGGCATGGTGTTTCAGTCCTACGCCATTTGGCCGCACATGACCGTGTTTCAAAATGCCAGCTTCCCCTTGGAAGTGGGCCAAAAGAAATTCAGCCGCAAAGAAATTGAAACCAAAGTCATGCGAGTGCTGGAGTCTGTGGAATTGGCGCAATACCATGACCGCGATGCCACACGCCTGTCGGGTGGTCAGCAGCAGCGCTTGGCCTTGGCACGTGCATTGGTCATGGAGCCTAAGTTGTTGCTCTTGGACGAGCCTTTGTCTAACTTGGATGCCAAGTTGCGCGAGAAGATGCGTTTTGAGTTGAAGAAAATTCAGCGCGAATTGGGCATCACCACCATCTATGTGACGCATGATCAATCAGAAGCTTTGGCCCTGTCGCATGAAATTGCGGTGATGCGAAATGGCCGGGTTGTTCAGTTAGGCAATCCGCGTCAAATTTACGAAACACCCAACAGCGAATTCGTGGCCGACTTTGTGGGCACCATCAACTTTGTCAAAGCCACCGTGCGATCCATGGATGCGTCGACCAACAAAATGGTGGTGGACGCTGAAATTGGCGTCATTGAAGTGCCCATGATCAATGATTTCCATGTGGGGGAAGAGGTGCAAGTGTGCGTGCGTCCTGAAGACATTCACTTGAGTGACTCAACGCCGCCTGTTGACCATTCCAACCATTACTTGGGCACCGTTTTTGCCAAGATCTTCTTGGGCGAAGTGCTCGACTTCCAAGTTCAAGTCAACGACAAAGTCATGTTGGCACGTGTTCACCCCAGCCAGAAAACGCCAGTTGGCGCGCCCATCCACATTGTGGTGGACCCCTCCGACTTCATCGTTTTGAAAAACAAATAATCCAATCAATTACTTAAAGGAAAACCATGAGTGCTGATGACAACAAAGCGCCCTCTGCGGAATTCGTTCCCAATGAGTCGCACTACCACAGCAAAAAAGACCGCACGTTTGTGCGTGCGATTGCTGGCCCTTACAACTTGGGCGATGAGCTCAAGCGCTTGCGCGCCATGCCCCGCGTGCGCAAAGGCAAGGACATCAAATTCAACGATGGCCCTCAAGCCTTCAGCCGTCACTACGTGGAGCCTAAAGATGGCATCACGCAAACGTTCCACATGCACTTGGAAGAGTACGGCCCAGGTGGCAACTCGCAAAAGCACGGTCACGTGAACGAAGCGGCTTTCTACATCTTGGACGGCACGGGCTACGAGATTCACGACGGCATTCGTTATGACTGGAAAGCCGGCGACATCGCCGTGGTCCACAACAACTGTGTGCACCAGCACTTTAACGCCAGCAACGAGCGCCCAGCGCGCGCGTTGGTGATCAAAACCAAACCCATGTACATGTTCATGAACATGTTGTTCCAACACCAAGTGGAACCCCGTCCAAGCGAACCCGCACCAGGCGGCGAAGGCTTTGTGGCGCGCAACGACGAAGAAGACTTTAATCATCCAAAGGGAGGCTACTGAGATGGCTTGGGACGAATCAAAATCATGGTTGCAAGGCAACCAACAAGGTCAGTATTACCAAGGCTTGTTGGACGACGCAGAGCAAATGCCTGCTCGCAATTCCAAGCGTCACAAAGTGGTGCGCCCTGAAGACATGCCATGGGAAATGGCGCGTCAAGGTTTGCTCAAGCACTTGATGAATGAGTCCATGAACACACGCATCGAAACGGTCGATGCCTACATGCAGATCATTCCACCAGGCAGCAAGTCGGGCAAGCACCGCCACTTGGCAGAAGAGTGTGTCTATGTGCTGGAAGGTCGTGGCTACGATTTGCACCAAGACTGCGACGTGGAAATCACCGACACCTACCACTGGAAACCACAAGACGAAATCAAGCGTTATGAGTGGGAAGCCGGTGACGTGATCTACATTCCACCAAACACCATTCACCAACACTTCAACGCCGATCCAGATCGCCCAGTGCGTTTGATCTCCTCCATCAACCGCATTTTCAAATACTGCGGCTTGAACGATTTGGAGCAAATCGAGAACGCCCCGGAGTTTGATCCTTCGGTCAAATTGGATGGCGAAGCCATCATGAAGTACTTACGCAAATAATCAGAGCAGAACATGGCAAAAGACGCACTCGTATCGGAAGACCTCGCTTCCAAATTCGCAACTGAGAAAGAAACGCCTTACACCCGCTGGGTGAAAAATGAAGGCTTGGACATCATCAGTGCCCATTACATTCGCAGCTTGAACACTGTCGATTTGAAGCCTTGGGCTCGTCGCGGCGGCAAAGGTGTTTACATCAACCACGAAGCATCCCGCACGTCCAACGACTGCTACGTGTGCGAAATTGCGCCAGGCAAACAGCTCGAGCCACAGCGTCAAATCTTTGAAGAAATGATTTATGTGTTGTCTGGCCGTGGCTCCACCACGGTTTGGAACGACCAAGGTCATCGCATCACATTTGAATGGCAAGCCGGCGCCTTGTTTGCGATTCCTTTGAACTGCATGCACCAGCACTTCAACGGCTCTGGCAAAGATGCCGCCCGTTTTGTGGCCGTGACCAATGGCCCACCCGTGATCAACTTGTATGAAGATTTGAACTTCGTGTTCAACACCCAGCACGACTTTGCCAATCGCTTCAACGGCGAGCCTGATTACTTCAGCGGCAAAGGTGAGCAAAAAGGTTTGCTGCTCGAAACCAATTTCGTGGCCGACGCCGTGAACTTGCCTTTGATCAGTGCCAAAGAACGCGGCGCCGGTGGTGGTCACATTCGTTTCAACATGGCGCGTGGCTCCATGAACAGCCACATTTCTCAGTTCCCCGTGGGCACCTACAAAAAGGCGCACTGCCATGGACCAGGCGCGCACGTGATCATTTTGAGCGGTGAAGGTTACAGCTTGATGTGGCCCGAAGGTGAAGAGCCCCGTCAATACGATTGGGAAGTGGGCGCCATGGTGGTGCCACCCAACATGTGGTTCCACCAGCACTTCAACACAGGCAACACGCCTGCACGATATCTCGCTTTCAAACACGAGGTGGTGTCGGTTCGAAATGCCCAGGGTGTGCCTAAGGCTTGGATCAGCCGCCGTGTGGGCGGTGACCAAATTGATTATGCTGACGAAAGCCAAGCAGTTCGCACGCGCTTCTCAGACTCTCTGGCCAAGCATGGCATGGCGCCTCGCATGGAAGAGGCTTACGAAGCAGAACTGCCTACTTTGCCACCCAAGTCCTGATTGGAGATCACCCATGAGCGTTTCTCGTTTTTCTCGTCGACAAATGATTCAAGCCGGCGCAGCATCTTTGGGTGCTGCCGCCTTGGGTCCTTTGATGGCGCAACCTTCAGCGGCCACCACAGCAGCCTTGGCTGCTTTGACGGGCGCAGAGCGCCTGAAGCGCTTGTCTGAAGGGGCCAAAAAAGAGGGCGTGGTGAGTGTTTACACCTCCATGCCACAAGACGACATGGGTGCCTTGGCGACCGCCTTTGAAGCCAAATACGGCGTCAAGGTCAAAGTCTGGCGCAGTGGTTCTGAAAAAATCTTGCAACGTGGTTTGTTGGAAGCCAAGGCCAACCGCTTTGAAGTGGATGTCTTTGAAACCAACAGTCCCGAGATGGAAGTGCTGTCTCGCGAGAAAGTTTTGATTGCGGCCAATTCACCGTTCCTCAGCGATCTGATTCCGCAGGCCATTCCTTCCCACAAAGAATGGATTGCCACGCGTTTGAACATTTTCACATGCGCCTACAACACGAAGTTGGTTCGCAAAGAAGATTTGCCCAAAACCTACCAAGATTTGCTGGACCCGAAGTGGAAAGGCAAGTTGTCGGTGGAAGCCGATGACAGCGATTGGTTGGCTGAAACCGTCATGAAAATGGGCGAAGAAAAAGGCATCGCCTTGTTCAAAGAAATTGCACGCAAGAATGCTGTTTCTGTTCGCAAAGGCCACACCTTGCTCGCCAACATGGTGGCTTCAGGTGAAGTGCCCGTTGCTTTGACTTTGTACAACTACAAAATTGAACAAATGAAAAATTCGGGCGCCAATGTCGATTGGTTCTCTCTGGACCCTACCATTGCACGTCCCAACGCGAACGGTGTTGCCAAAAATGCGCCGCATCCTCACGCCGCCTTGTTGTTCCAAGACTTCGAGTTGTCAGAAGGACAGCAGATTTTAGGCAAGCGGGACTTCATTCCTACCAGCACCAAAGTGCCTTCTACTTTGAACAAAATGCCACTGACGTTTGCCAACCCCAAAACAACTTTGGACGATGGCCACAAGTGGAACAAAATTTACGACGAAGTCTTTAACCGCAAAGGTTAAGCGCGTTGAGTGGCAGTGTTCACAAGGGTGTGAACCACACAGGAGATCCCCATGATTCGCAAAGCATTTGTTTTGTTGGCGTGTGTGAGTGTTTGGGGGCTCAGTGCGCCTGCCTATGCTCAAACCGATGTCAGTTTGTTGCGCAGTACCGCGCCAGATCGCGGTGCCAAATTGGCAGCCGCCGCCAAGGTAGAGGGCACCCTGACCCTCTACACCTCCATTGCAGAAAAAGACCTGAAGCCGCTGATCGAGCCGTTTGAGAAAAAATACGGCGTCAAAGTCAACACCTGGCGCGCCAGTGGCGACAGCGTCATGAACCGCACCCTGAATGAAACCAAGGCGAAGCGCTACAACGTGGACCTGGTGCATGCGGGTGCTGTGGAGCTGGAAGTGCTGCACCGTGAAAAAATGTTGCAAGCCGTGGCTTCCCCCCACTTTGTCGATTTGATGGCAGGCAGCGTGCCATCGCACAAAGAATATGCCACCACCATTTATTCCATGTGGGTGCAGGCATACAACACCGGTTCGGTTAAAAAATCGGAGTTGCCGAAAACCTACCAAGACCTGCTCGACCCCAAGTGGAAAGGTCGCCTGGGCTATGAGATTGAAAACATCGATTGGTTTGTGACCGTTGTGCAGTCCATGGGCGAAGCCAAAGGCTTGCAGTACTTCCGTGATTTGGCCACCACCAACGGCATCTCAGTCCGCAAAGGCCACACCAACCTCACCAACATGGTGGCGGCCGGTGAAGTGCCTGTGGCCCTGACGGTTTACAACTACATGCCCGAGCAGCTCAAGAAAAAAGGCGCGCCGATCGATTGGACCGTGCTCCAACCTGCGGTGGTGCGTGGCAACGCGGTGGGCGTGATGAAGAACGCCAAGAACCCAGCGGCTGCCGCATTGTTCATGGATTACTTGTTGGGCGAAGGTCAGCAGGCGTATGCAGACCTCGAGTACCTGCCCGCCAACACCAAAATTGCCAGCAGTTTGCGCAACTACAAAATGTTGGTGGTGGACCCTGAAGAAAGCTTAGACCGCCGCGACAAATGGCGAAAGTTATACGACGAAATCATCATGCGTGGGAGCAAATAAATGAGTACATCACAAGCTGCAGTGGCAGAGCCCACAACGTTGTCCAAATTGGACATTCGCAACATGGGCCTGATTACCTTGGGCCACTCGTTGACACACTGGTACCCTGCCACCTTTTTCATGCTCTTGCCGCTGATTGGCAATGAGATGGGCCTGACCTACAGCCAAATTGGCTTCATCATGACTTGCCAATACGCAGCAGGTGCCATTTCCAACGTGCCTGGCGGCATGTTGGTGGACATGTGGGGCAAGAAGGGTCAGTTGATGGCCCTTTCGCTTTTTTGGGTGGGCTTTCCCTACCTCATGATGGGTTTCAGTTCGCAGTATTGGATGCTGCTGATATGCGTGATGCTGGTGGGCATTGGCAACAACCTGTGGCACCCCACCGCCATTCCCTTGCTGGGCAGCATGTTCCCCAAGCGCAAAGGCCTTGCCTTGTCTTTGCATGGCATGGGCGGCAATGTGGGTGATGCACTCGCCCCCTTGGCCGTGGGCGCGCTCTTGACCACCTTGTCATGGCGCGAAATTGTGGTGCTCAATGTGGTGCCCGGTGCCGCCATGTCCATGATGATTTTGTTTTTCTTGGGCACCATGACTTTTGCGCCTAAAAAGAGATCGGCCCCCATCGCAGATTCGGCAGTGGCTGCCGCAGACGCTCAAGGTCAAAGCATGCGCAGTTATTTGCAAGGCGTGAAAGATTTGATGCGCACCCCGGGCCTGTTCTTGCTCACGCTGAGCTCTGGCTTTCGCTCGATGACACAAGGTACCTTGCTGACTTTCTTGCCCTTGTACTTGGCCAAAGAAATGCACTACGACGTCTTTTGGGTCGGTGCCGGTATGGCTTTGTTGCAACTGGCGGGTTTCATTGCGGCGCCGATTGCAGGCCACTTGTCCGACACCATGGGCCGCAAAACCATTTTGATGTCATCGTTTGGCATGAGCGGTGTGGTTTTGTTGATGATGACCTTTGTGGGTGGCTCGCCCTGGTTCGTGTTCTTGATTGCCGTGTTGGGATTCTTCCTGTATGCAGCACGTCCCATCATGCAGGCGTGGATGTTGGAAGCCACGCCTAAAAACATGGGCGGTACCGCCATTGGTTTGATGTTTGGCATGCAGTCGGGCGCGCAAGCCGTGGCGCCAATCTTGGGCGGCATCGTGGCCGACCATTACGGCCTGTTGGCGGCCTTCTATTTGTTGGCGGCCACCATCATCATTGCCAACATCATGGTGGTTTGGATTCCTGCTCACTCAAAGGATGCTTCTCATGCCTGATCCAGAAAATCAAACGCCATCCAAAGAACACCTGGAAAAACAAGTTGTCACGTCAGGGCGTAGAGATTTTCTGAAAGGCGTGGCCACTGCCTCGGCAGCAGGCGTGGCCATGGTGCAGCAAGCGCAAGCTGCCGCACCCGCCGCCCCAGCAGCGGCAAGCACGCTGAGCCCTGCCGATGCCAAAGCCGTCGAGAGTGGCCGCTTGATTCCACGGCCCGGCTCAGACTTCATGGTCGATGTGATCAAAACATTGAACGTGGAATATGTCGCGGCCAATCCAGGGTCGAGTTTCAGGAGTTTGCACGAGTCGGTGGTCAACTACGGCGGCAACAAAAGCCCAGAGCTGATCACGTGCTTGCATGAAGAGTCGGCCGTGGCCATTGCGCATGGCTATGCCAAAGCAGCTGGCAAACCGATGGCCGTCATGGCGCATGGCAGCGTGGGCTTTCAGCATGCGGCCATGGGTGTGTACAACGCATGGTGCGATCGGGTGCCGGTCATCATGATTGGTGGCAATGGCATTGATGCCGACAAGCGGCGTCCGGGCACGGAGTGGTCGCACTCGGTGCAAGACCCTGCGTTGTTGCTGCGCGATTACATCAAGTGGGATGACGCCCCAGGCTCTTTGCAACACTTTGCCGAATCAACTGTGCGCGCCTATCGCGTGGCCACCACAGGCCAGATGGGCCCGGTGGTCATCATGGCCGACATTGATTTGCAAGAAGACGCCATTCACGGCAAGCCGCCCACCATTCCCAAGTTGCAACCGGCTTTGCCGATTCAAGGCGACACGGGCTCTTTGCAAGAGGCCGCCAAGCTGCTGCTCAATGCCAAGAACCCCGTCATCATTGCTGATCGCGCGGCGCGAAATCAGGATGGCGTGAAAGCCTTGGTGAGCTTGGCAGAAAGCTTGCAGGCCCCCGTGATTGATTTGGGTGGCCGCATGAACTTCCCCAACACGCACCACCTGTGCCTCAGTGATTTGAAGCGTCCTTTGGTGCGCGATGCCGATGTCATTTTGATGTTGGAAGTGGCCGATCCTTGGGGCCAAGTGAATGCACTCAGCGATCCCTTCAAGACCGTTCGTTCTGAGTCCAAGCCCGATGTCAAAGTCATCACCATTGGCATGAACGATGTGTCCATCCGCTCCAACTACCAAGACTTCCAAAGATTCTTGTCGGTCGAGATGGCCATCCCGGGTGAGGCGCAAGCCTCGATGCCAGTCATCACTGAGTACATTCAAAAGAACGCCACAGCCGCCCAAAAGGCCGTGTTTGAAGCCCGTCGTGAGCCCATGAAGAAGCGCTGGGCCAAACAGTTGCAGGACGCCAAAGAAGGCGCTGCTTTGGGCTGGGACGCGTCACCCATCAGCACGGCCCGATTGGCCATGGAAACCTTTGAAGTGATCAAAAATGAGCCTTGGTGTTTGGCCGTGAGTGACCGCATTGCGTGGGCACGCAAGTTGTGGCCCACCACAGAGTTTCATCAAATGCTGGGTGGCTCGGGTGGACAAGGTGTGGGTTACGGCTTGCCAGCTTCTGTGGGCGCTGCCTTGGCCAATAAATCCTTGGGCCGCATGACGGTGACGTTTCAGCCCGATGGTGATTTGCTCTACGCGCCTGGCGCATTGTGGACTGCAGCGCATCACAAAATTCCCTTGCTCATGGTGATGCACAACAATGGCGGCTACTACCAAGAAGTGATGCACTTGCAGCGCATGGCTTCGATGCACAACCGCCGCACCGATCAAGCGTGGATTGGCAACAGTTTGCGAAACCCCGACATTGACTTTGCAAAAATTGCGCAGGGCATGGGTGTTTGGGCAGAGGGTCCCATCAAGGACCCCTCTCAGCTCAAGGGCGCATTGCAGCGGGCATTGGCAGAAGTCAAACAAGGACGTCCTGCACTCTTGGATGTGGTGTGTCAGGCGCGTTGACCTGCTGGCTGCTGCGCTGAGTTCTTCGCAGTAGATGTAAAGTCTTTGCAAATTTACGTTGGCGTGACAAGGCCCCGTCTTGCCGCGCTAAGATGGGCCTTGCTCAAACATCGAGGTCTTGACACCATGGACGCTTTCCTTTGGATGAAACAGAACAAGTTGCTGCTTGTGATCATGCTCAGTTTGAGCGGGGTCAATGCCTTTGCCCAATTTGGGGGTGGCATGGGAGGGATGGGCGGTATGGGTGGCAAAAGATCAGGGGGGTACGAGCGATCAGGCCGAGGTGAAAACCCAAGAAGCCAGAATTCGGAAACCCCCATGCTCACGCTGAACAATTCTGATCAACTTTTGACGCGGTTGGGTACCTTGCAGTTTGATTTGAAAATGACGGAAGCGCAATTGCAACCGTGGTTGTTGTTCGAAGGCAAGGTGAGAACTTACATTGAAGACTTGGAACGCGAAAAAATCAAATCCATTCCTGTTCCAGCCGGCGAGGTGCAAGCAGCAGGCTTTCTGACAGGCATGGCCTACCTCAGCAAGATGGTGGATTCTGTGCGCAATCGCTACGCAGATTTAGAAGACATAGAAGCAGCGGCCAAAGGTTTGCACCTCATCTTGACGCCTGCTCAAAAGATTATTTTTGATGCACGCATTCCGTCTATCTTGGTCAAAGACATTGGCCGCTGATGGAAGACAATGCGAACGGAAAAACCTTGCGGCATTCTGCTTTGAAATTCAACTTCGGCGTTGTGCACGGATGCAATTTGTTTGACGATGGACAGTCCCAATCCACAACCACTGCCGTCGATGCCTGCGATGTGATGGAAACGATCAAAAATAGTGGGCAGCTCAGTGGCTGGAATGCCCATGCCGCTGTCTTCAACTTCTAGGAAAGCGGCGCCATTCAGGATGCCACATTTCACAGTGACAACGCTGCCCTCTGGCGTGTAACGCAGCGCATTGTCAATTAAGTTGCCAATGGCCTCTTGAAGCATCCAAGACAAACCTGAAACATGGACTTCTGAGATTTCAAACCCCAAATCAATTTGTTTAGCCAACGCACGGTCGATGAACATAGAGGCCGAGCGTTCAATCACATCGGCAAGTCGAACTTGCTCGAAGCTGTCAGTCAGTGACATGGCGCTTTCAGTGCGCGCATAGCTGAGCAATTGACTGAGCAGATGTTCAATCCGTGTGGTGGCTTCTTCAATGTTCTCTTTTCGCGCTGGGTGCTGGCCAAAAATACCTTCAGCCACAGCAAGATCAATTTGAGTTTGCAAGCCTGCAAGGGGTGTGCGAAGCTGATGCGCAGCATCGGCAATGAAGCGTTGTTGAATGGCATTTGACTCGCGAAGCAGGTGAAACAATTCGTTCAATCGCTTGAGCAGGGGCCTTAGCTCGAAAGGGTTTTGCGCCAGTTCAAGTTCGCGCAAATCATTGACGGACCTGCTGGCTATTTCTTTTTCCAGTGTGTGAAGTGGCTCGAGGCCCTTGCGAACACCCCAAAGCACAGCCAGAAGAACGGTGAGCATGACCAGCAAATTGGGAACGACCATGGCCGTCAAAAATTTGTGGCTGGATTGCTCGCGTTTTTGGATGGTCTCAACAACTTGAATCAGCAAATCCGAGTCATGAAGTTGGATTTGATGGTGGGCAATTCTGACGGGTTGTTGGCGATAGCTGCCATCGAGGAACGTCACGATGCGATGATCGACTTGCGATTGGACGGGCAATGCCGCGTCACCGAGCAAAGTCGTGCCGTCCGTATTGCGCACAGAGAAATAAAGTTTGTCAGGCGCATTGCTCAAAATCATCGCTTCAGATTCGGCGGCCAAATTGAGATTAGACAGGGAAGGCTGCTTGCGTATGAGTTCTTCTAAGTCGTAAACAACGTCTGCCAATGCCACATCGTGCGCTGAATTGGCAGTTTGTTTGGCCACCACATAGTCCCAAATGCAGCTGATGCAAAAAATCACCATGAGTGGAATGCTCAGTGAAACGATCAGCCTTTGGTTCAAGCCCCAAGGTTGGATGTGGGACAACAGCTTCGAAAATTTAAGGCGCATCGACTCTGTATCCAATCCCGCGAATGGTTCGGATGCTCACAGCGGCGTGCGCCAGTTTGCTGCGCAGCCTCGAAATATGAACTTCAATGGCATTGGGGGTGATGTCCTTGTCCCACCCCGCAACGCTTTGCAGCAAGCGGTCTTTGCTGACCACAGATGGCGATGCCATGAGCAATATTTCCAAAAGGCCCCACTCACGTTTTGTCAGGTCCAGTTGGATGTTTTCTTTGTAGGTGGCGGTGCGAGTGAGGGTGTCAAGTTTGAGCTCTCCGTGGCGAATGCAGGCATCCGCCTTGTCGTGCGAGCGCCTGAGCAAAGCCCGAATTCGTGCGCCCAATTCAGGCAAGCGAAATGGTTTTGTCATGTAGTCATCTGCGCCAGCATCTAAGCCAAGCACGGTGTCTTCCATGGTGCCCCGAGCCGTCAGCATGAGCACTGGAAGGGTGTTGCCCATCGCTCGGAGTTGGGCAACAAATGAAAGGCCGCTTGCTTTTGGCAAGCCAATGTCGACAACCGCAATGTCAAACATTTCAGAGTTCATGATGATGCTGGCCTCTTCCGCTGACCTGGCCAGATCGACGGTGTACTGCAATTGCTGCAGTCCCTGTTTCAGGCCTTTGGCAACGAGGTCATCGTCTTCCACAATGAGTACGCGCATGGTGTCCTTGGGTCAAAGTTGTCTATGTGAGTCGACGCGGAGTTCATCTGGCGAATGCCCGCCCGCAGGCTCTTTGTGTGCGATGCCATAGTGACAATCGATGCACGTTTTTTCGCCTGAGCGTAATTTTTGATGCTGTTTCTGTGCGGTCTTGCCCTGTTGTTCGGGATCCATCGTCGCGACGTCGTGACAATTTCTGCACTCTTGCGAGTCTGTCGCTTTCATGTGTTGCCAAACACGTTGCGCCAATTCAAGCCGATGGGCTTCAAACTTGGCGGGTGTATCAATGGCACCTGTGAAGTGTTTGTAGAGGTCGTTGGACGCTTCAATTTTGCGAATGAGGGTGCCAACAAAATCATGGGGGACGTGGCAATCAGAACAAATGGCCTTGACGCCCGTCCTGTTTTTGGCATGAATGGTGTCTTTGTACTCCTTGTAATTGTTGTCCTTCATCTCATGACAGGAAATGCAGAAGCTCAAGGTGTTGGTGCGATCAAGCACATTTTTTCCTGCCAGCAGGAGCGCTGCCCCCAATGCAATGAAGCACATTGCAAAGTAGAAAATTCTTTTCGCGGTACTGGCGTTTCGGCGCATTCAATGACTTTCAGTGATCAGATCGAAGATCTTTGAACACAGAGGCTTGCGAACACCTGACTAAAAACAAAGTTTCGTCAGGTGTTCGCAAGTTAGTTCAATTGAGAATCACGGCACATTCACTCTTACCGTCTCTCTACGTATGTTGCCCATTCTTTCACTCAGAGTCGCTGCGCGCCTCGTCCATGCCCATCGTGCGATGTGCAAGTCTTTTGCAGCAGGGATCATCTTGTTTTTCATGGCCACAATGGCCCATGCTGTGCCCAGCTACGCGCGTCAAACAGGCGCTGAATGCGCTGCGTGTCATGTGGGCAGCTACGGGCCTCAGCTCACCCCATTTGGTGTGCGTTTCAAAATTGGTGGCTATGTGGACAGCGACGGTCAATCCGGCAAAACACCTTTGTCAGGCATGTTGGTGGTCAACACCACGCGCACAGCCAAGGATGCAAGTGAAGGCGATACGCTGGAAAATTTCAAACCCAACAACAATACAGCCGCGCAAGAAGGCTCTGTCTTTCTGGCAGGTCGATTGATGGACAACGTGGGCTCATTTGTCCAGGCGACTTACTCTGGCATTGAGCGCAAGTGGGGCCTTGACCAACTGGACGTTCGGTATGCACGCAACTTCAGCTTGGCCGGTAAAGATACAACGGCGGGCATTTCTCTGAACAACAACCCAACCTTGACAGATCCATTTCACACCATTGGACAGTGGCGGTTCCCATACACGGCCTCAGATTTCAATGCGGGCTTTGGTCCTGCACCGCTCATGGAAAGTTTAGGGGGGGCGGTTTGGGGAACCAATGCCTACGCTTTGTTGGACGATCATTTTTATGGTGAATTTGGCTTGTACAGCAACCAGTCCGCCAAAGCCCTGAAAACATTCAATGGCAGTGACATGGGCGTTTTCAAAGGCCTTGGCAACTATGGCCGTCTGGCGTACTTTCAAGACAACAAGCGTGACAATTATTCTGTCGGTGTATTTGGCTTTGGTGCCAGTGTGCAACCTGATCGTACGCAGCTGGGTGCTTCGGACAAGTACCGCGATTACGGCATCGATGCGGCCTATCAATTTCTTGGCAATCGCAAGCACATTGTGGCAGTCAACGCCAGCTACACCTTGGAAAAGCAGCAGTTGAATTTCACGCATGGCGTGATCGACGAGGCGGATCAACTGAAAAATTCGTTGAAGCAATTCAAGCTCTCCACATCCTACAACTACAACAACACATGGGGTGCCACAGTGGGGCTGTTTGATACCCGTGGCTCAAGTGACGCGACCAAATACGCATCGGCTTTGAATGGCAGCCCCACCACACAAGGCTATGTGTTGCAGGCCGACTGGACGCCCTGGGGCAAAGACGGCTCTTGGGCCGCACCTCTTGCCAACATTCGCTTAGGTTTCCAATACACGGGCTATCGCAAATTCATGGGCGGCACAGCTTACTTGGATGGCAGCGGCAATACCCGACAAGCCAAAGACAACAACACCAGCATGCTGTTCTTGTGGACCGCCATCTAAACGGAATTTGAAAAATGAAATCAAAGAAATATGCAGGCGCATTGATGCTCGCAATGTTGTGCGTCCCCCTGGCATGGGCTCAAGGCAGCGCCAAAAAGGGGGCGGACACCTTTGCCGAAGAATGTGGCGACTGCCACAGCGCGCAGGGCAAAAATAAAAAAGGCCCCAGCCTGATTGGGGTGCTTGGCCGCAAAGCTGGAACGGTGGCTGACTATGCGGCTTACTCAGATGCCATGAAGGACAGCGGCATTGTGTGGTCATCTGAGAAACTCGATGCCTACATCACACAACCCAAAAAGCTGGTCAGTGGTGGCAAGATGAAGTACGACGGTTTGCCAGAGGCAAAGGCGCGCGCAGATGTCATCGCCTTTGTCTTGTCGATGAAGTGAGTGCTGCGCCTTCAGCGCATGGCATTTTTCAACAGTGAAATTTGAGAGGCTGCAGGACTCTGCGGCATGCTCTCCACAAACGCGTACAAGTCTTTCAATTGCGCATCGCTGATCACCTGAACCGGATAGCGCGGCATCAGGCTGCGCGGTGTGCGCAGTTGCAACTCAAACGCGACAAACGGCGTTGGGTTGGGGAAAATCTTCGGTCCTGCACTCCGCTCGCCACCTTGGCCGTTGGTGCCATGGCAGCTGTCGCATTGGTTTTGCATAAAAAGTGCCTCGCCGCGTTGGGCGGCTTCAAGGTCGGCCGCTTGCACAGCCGGACTGATGGCAACACTGCTCAAAATGAAGAAGTTTGTAATCAGATGTTTCATGTCAGTTGTCCGATGAAGCATGAAAAAAGCAGGTGCTCCGTGAGGAACACCTGCTCAATCAATGCACCGAGGTGCTTCAATTAGAACTTGATCAACACACCCAGACCCAAGTTGGTGGTTTTGCCACCCACTGCGCTGGAAGCAAATGTTGCGCTGTCGTTGGAATGGTTCAAACCATACATGGCAAACAAACCAATGTTCTTGTCATAGTTGTACTTGGCGCCCAAGCTGGTCAACGTACCGCCTTGACCTGTTGTTGAGCAAGCTGCACCACCTAACAAAGCACATGTACCGGCTGCACCACTGGCGTAGTTGGCGGCCACATTCCATTGTGAACCAATGGCGTAGTCAGCACTGACTTGCCATGTGTTGGTTTTGTAGCTTTGGAATTTGCCTGTTGTCACAGCGGATTCTGTGTAATTCAGGGTTGCAAAGTCTGCTGCCAATTGCAAAGGACCGCTCTTATAGCCAAAGCTCATGCGAGTGGCTGTGTCTTTGGAGTGGGGGTTTCTGTTAAGGATGGTGGTTGATTTTTCAACATAGTCGGTACCGCTGAATGCGCGGTAGTCGGTGTGAATTTCCTTTTGGGCAGAAGCGTAGTAATCACCGCTGGTCCAGCGCAATGCCAAAGCTGACAAGCTTTGATTGCGATCGGCCGTTTTGGCGGTGTCAGGACGGTATGTCAAACCAGCTTGGAAGCCATTGAAAAAGACGGGTGTTTCATAACGAATTTGACCGCCAATGCGTGTGTTGAAAGACGTTGTACCTGCTGCGCTGGTCGCCAGGGTGCCGGCTGTACAAACGGTCGGTGTTGCTGCTGTGCAGCTCACGGGCGTTGCGGCCACATCTTTGGTGATGGACTTCCAGCCCACACCAGACAAGACGCCGCTGGTTGATGTGAAGTTGCTAGAACTCACGCCCATCATGCGCAGACGATCACCGTACTCTTTGTAAATGGTGTCCATTTGACCGAATTGCATCACACCCAGGTCTTTGTGACCCAAAGAGATGAACGCATCGCGTGTGTCACCGAACAAAGGTTGTTGGCCGCCAGTTGCAATGGAAGAGTCCAAAGTTTTGTTTGGTGTCAGAACGCCTTGAAAGTCGTAACCCACGGTCACGTCACCA
Source organism: Comamonadaceae bacterium (assembly GCA_947373185.1). Lineage (GTDB taxonomy): Bacteria > Pseudomonadota > Gammaproteobacteria > Burkholderiales > Burkholderiaceae_C > Limnohabitans_A. Next base: position 64,608 of record CANBWP010000011.1, read on the forward strand.
AAGCCTTTTTGGCCTTTCACGCCAATGTAAGACTGTGACCAGTTGGTTTGGTCTTTGGCTGTTGGGGCTGCAGGGAGAGTGGTTTGAGTGCCAGGTGTCACCAAGCCTTTGGTCATGTTGCTCAGCGCAGTGCCCACAGCAGAGCCGCTTGTGTAAGTGGTGCGGTTCAATTCTGGGTACAGGGTGCCATAGACTTCGAGTGTGCTGCCCAAGACTTCGGCAGACTGTGCGGCAGTGACCATGCCAACGGCTGCAATGCAGCCTAAGGTAATCGCGCGGATTTTGAAACTCATGTTGATCTCCAAGTGAATAAAAGTAAAAGATTGAGACCCAGTGATCTGGGGTTGTCTGCCGGCCGTTCCGGCATGAAGAACACTGTTCTCTTTTGAAAGACAGTGGTGTTATTAAGCGAAAAATCAGCCCCATCACCCATTCGTAAAAACCCTAGCGACCCGTTTGATTTGCGTCATAACAACACTTTTTGGTCGAGCGCTGCGTGAGAAAAAGCAACAGCCTCAGCCCCCCTTCTGGAGTGGAACCCTGTTGACGCTCAAGAGGGGCTGGTTTAGCATAGTAGAACGCTGTTCTGTATAAAAGAACGGCCTAATTCGCTTTCTTGGCGCCTCGTTGGCGCTCTTTTGCAACGCTTCTTTTTTTGGACACGAGACATGCCACACGATAAAGACACCAGCCACTGGCACGAGCCAGCGGGTAACAAAAAAGCCGGCTACGGCGTTTTCAAAAAACAGCCGACACCCTATGACGCTTACATGGAAGCGGAAGGTCTGCCAGTGTTCCGCGATGTCGGCATCAACAAAGTGCAGAACTTGCCCTTGGTGCCTTGGAAGCGCACAGGCGGTAAAGGTCACTTCATTCAACTCTACGGCACAGAAACCAAATGGGGTTGCTATGTGGTTGAAGTGCCAGGTGCTGGTGCCTTGCACCCAGAAAAGCACATGTACGAAGAGATCTATTTGGTGGTCGAAGGCCGCGGCACCACCGAAGTCTGGCAAGAAGGTGACACCAAGAAACACGTGTTTGAATGGCAAGCCGGTTCGATGTTCTCGATTCCGATCAACGCCTGGCACCGGATTGTGAACGCCACCTCCAGCGGTGCTTTGTTGTTGGCAGGCACGACGGCCCCCAATGTGCTCAACATGCTGCAAAGCACGGAATCGGTGTTCAACAACCCCTTCGTGTTCCGTGACCGTTTCAATGGCGCAGACGATTTTTACCAAGCACGCGATGAGGTGGAGGCGGATCCTGTGCGAGGCTTGGCCATGCGCAAAACCAACTTCATTCCCGATGTGATGAAGTGCGAGTTGCCCCTGGACAATCGCCGCTCGCCCGGCTATCGCCGCATTGAGCCTTTCATGACCAACAATTGTTTTTACTTTTGGATTGGTCAACACGAAAACGGCCGCTACTCACGCGCGCACGCCCACACATCTGCAGCCGTGCTCATTTGTTTGAACGGCAAGGGCTACACCTACACATGGCCAGAAGATGAAGGCGAAACACCTTGGAAAGATGGCAAAGAACATTTGGTGCGCCGCATTGATTACGAGCCTGTGGGCTTGGTTTCGGCGGCCCCTGGTGGTGCGCGTTGGTACCACCAGCACTTCAGCTCAGGCGAAGAAGCCTTGCGATTGACGGCTTGGTTTGGCCCGCACAACCCCGGTCGCGACCCAGGTGCGCCGGGCTCAAAGCACACCGACTACACCGCACAAGATGTGACCGAGGGCGGCACCACCATTCCGTATTGGTTGGAAGATCCACACATTCGCAAAGAGTACCAAGAACTCTTGAAGAAAAACAGCGTGCCCGATCGCATGGACCCTGACTGGTACAACATTCCAGCTGAGTTCATGGCCAAGTTTGGTCCTAAAAAATAATGAGTGACGCCACGACACAGCCCACAGCGCAAGCAGCGCCGGTGGGCGGTCGCGTATTTTTCAGCAATGTGCGTCGCAGCCTAGAAGGCGAAGACGAAATCATTCTGGTCAGTGTGGGTGTGGACATTGGTTCGTCCACCTCGCACTTGGTCTTTTCAAGGCTGGTGCTGGAGCGCCTGGACAATCGCTACATCGTGAGTGAGCGCACGGTACTGCACGAGTCTGATGTGTTGCTCACGCCCTATGCCGCCGATCAAAGCATTGATGCCGTGGCCCTGGGCAAGTTCATTGCGGCGCAGTATGAAGCGGCCGGTGTGGCCCCCGACAAAATTGACACCGGCGCCCTGATCCTCACAGGCGTCGCTGTGCGCCGAAGTAACTCGCGCGCCATCGCCGATTTGTTTGCTGCGCAGGCAGGCAAGTTTGTGTCGGTCAGTGCGGGCGATGCGCTCGAAACCACCTTGGCCGCTTTCGGCTCAGGGGCGGCAGCGCGTTCGGTGCGTGAGACGGCACGCGTGATGAACATCGACATTGGCGGTGGCACCACCAAAATTGCTGTTTGTGAAAACGGTGAGTTGGTCGACTTGACGGCGGTTGACATTGGCGCGCGCATTGTGGCGTTGGATGCAGAGGGCCGCTTGGTGCGTTTGGAAGAAGCCGGTCGACGTTTTGCAGCCGAGGTCGGATTGAATTTGCAGTTGGGCCAAACCGTTGCGATCGCCGATTTAGAGCGCATGGTGGAACGCATGGCCGACAGGATTTTTGAAGTGGCCGGCACGGCAACGCCCGATGCCATCAGCCAATCTTTGCTCAGGTTGGAGCCATTGCGATCGCAAAAAGTGCCGGACGTACTGACCTTCTCTGGCGGTGTCTCAGAGTATGTGTATGGCCGCGAGGCACAGGCTTATGGTGACTTAGGCCCCTTGTTGGCCGCCGCAGTGCGCCGCAAAGCGCTGGCATGGGGGCCGCGTTTGGAAGTACCCGATCAGGGCATTCGGGCCACCGTGATTGGTGCGTCGCAGTACACCGTGCAAGTCAGTGGCAGCACCATTTATGTCGAGCCTTCCAGCATTTTGCCAGTGCGCAATGTGCCGGTGATCGCGCCGCAATTGGACTTGGCTGCCGATGAATTGAACCCCACAGAAATTGCAGACCACATACGCAGAGCCCTACGCCGACTCGACTTACACGAAGGACACCAAGCGGTGGCCTTGTGCTATCGCTGGCAAGGTTCTGCCACCTTCCAACGGCTCGATGCGTTTTGCCGCGCCGTGGCAGATGGCATGTCAGTGGTCATAGACCAAGGCCATCCCCTGCTGCTGGTGGGCGAGGCCGATTGTGGCGGCCTGATTGGCATTCACTGCCATGAAGAGGCGCGCATGCGCTGTCCGGTGTTGTCGATCGACGGCATCACCTTGAAAGAACTCGACTTCATTGACATTGGTGAGATGCTCGAAACGTCTGGTGCTGTCCCTGTTGTCATCAAGAGTTTGGTCTTTCCGGGGTCTGCTGGATTAGGCCGCACGGCCTTACAGGCGTGAGCCTTCACTGAGCACCTTGGAGTCACAGATGAGCCACTTGTACCCACCCCTCGCACCGCATCGCTCAGGTCACATGGCTGTAGGGCATGGACACGAGGTGTATTGGGAAGAGTGTGGCAATCCAATGGGAAGGCCCGTGTTGTTTTTGCATGGTGGGCCTGGCGGCGCTTGCACGCCTACGTCGCGCAGGCTGTTTGACCCACGCCGCTACCGCATCATTTTGATGGACCAACGCGGCTGTGGCCGCTCGACGCCACATGCCCAAACGGCGCACAATTTCTTGGCCGATTTGGTGGCCGATGTGGAGCAATTGCGCATGACCTTGAAGGTCGATGCCTGGCTCTTGTGCGGCGGCTCTTGGGGGTGTACCTTGGCACTGGCCTATGCCAAACAATTCACGGACCGTGTGTCGGGCATGGTGCTGCGCGGTGTGTTTGCGGCGCAAGACCATGAACTCGATTGGCTCTACAAAGAAGGTGGTGCCAGCCGGATATTCAAGGCGCAGTGGCAGGCCTACGTGGCGGCCATTGAAGCGCAGGCAGTGAATGCAGTGAATGCACAAGGGGCCAGCGAAATGCATCAGAGTGGACAGAACAGCCGATGGCTGCGCGCCTACAACGAAGTCTTGCAAAACGGAAACCCTGCACAAGTGTTGGCCATGGCGCGCGCTTGGTGCACTTGGGAAGACGCGTTGAGCAGCGTGCATCCAAGTGAACCTGTGTTGGCGTCGCAAATGAGTCCGGATGATGATTTGAAATGTTTGGCCATGGCCAGGATTTCGGCGCACATGTTTTCACACGATCCGGGCTTGGGCAGCCGCGGCCACATCGTGCCGCAAACGGCAAACGATTTTTTAAAGGACATGCCTGGCATCATTGTGCAGGGGCAGTTTGACATGGTGACGCCCGCAGAGACTGCGTGGCAATTGAAACAGGTCTGGCCCAAAGCGCAGTTGCGCATGGTGCACACCGCTGGCCATTCGAGTCAAGATCCAGCTTTGCAAAGTGCATTGGTGACCGCATTGGACGAGATGCTGTCCTCAGAATGAAAAAAATTTAAACAGGAGACGACATGGCTTTGACACCTTTCTTTGTTGACGGTAAATCTGTCCAAATTGACAGCGATCCGCAGATGCCCTTGCTCTATGCATTGCGCGATGATTTACAACTGAACAACCCCAAATTTGGCTGTGGCTTGGCGCAATGTGGTGCTTGCACCGTGCACTTGGACGGTCAAGCGGTGCGCTCCTGTGTGCTGCCCGTGTCGGCTGTCAAAGGCAAGAAAGTCACCACCTTGGCGGGCTTGGGAACGCCAGACAAACCACATCCGATTCAGGTGGCATTTTTGGAAGAGCAAGTGCCACAGTGTGGCCATTGCATCAATGGTTGGGCCATGACTTCTGCGGCGTTCTTGAAGAAGAACCCCAGAGCCACCGATGCCGAAATCAAAACGGCATTGGAAGGCTTGAAGTGCCGCTGCGGAACGCACGTGTCCATTTTGCGAGCCATCAAGCGCGCACAATCTTTGATGGCTTAAGGAGCACTTCATGAACCACAACATCAACGCAGAAGTGAACGCGACATCGCCCATGCCGAAAGAGAATTCGGACGCCATGAGCGGCCCCTCGCGCCGGGATTTTTTGAGTGCTGCAGGTGCCTTGGTGGTGTCTGTGGCCAGTGGTGGTGCGACCGGCAATGCCATGGCGCAAACCGCATCGAGTGCGGCTGCACCAGCCGCTTCTGGCGCTGGCATGGTCGGCACCACGCTGGCCACCATCAGCGCGGTGAAGCCCTCGCTCAAAGCGGACGAGCTCGATTCATGGGTGGCCATTCAAGCAGATGGTTCTGTGGTGGCTTACTACGGCAAAGTCGATTTGGGTCAGAGCTTGGAAGTGGCGATTGGCCAAATCGTGGCGGAAGAGTTGGACGTGTCTTATCGCAAAGTCAGCATTGTGATGGGCCGAACAGCCAGCTCGATGAACCAAGGCGGCGCTTCGAGCGCGCTTGGAATTCAAGCGGGCGCCAAGCCTTTGCGCAATGCTGCGGCCGAGGCGCGTCGCATTTTGTTGAATCTGGCCAGCGAAAAGTTGGGCGTGCCTGTGGCCAGCTTGGAAGTAGACGACGGTGAAATTTCTGTCATTGGCAAGTCGTCTCAAAAAGTAACTTACGCAGAGTTGATTGGCGGTAAGTTCTTCAATTCCAAAGTTGAATGGAACAAGCAAATTGGCAATCCATTGGATGTCAAAGGCATTGCCAAACCCAAGTCGCCTTCGCAATACAAAGTGGTCGGTTTGTCATTGCCGCGCAAAGATGTGGCTTGGAAAGTCTTTGGGACACAAGGCAACATGGCCGATGTGAAGGTGCCTGGCATGTTGCATGCACGGGTGATTCGCACGCCTGTCGCCGGCAGTGTGGCCGAAAAAGTGGAAGAGGCCTCTATCAAGCACATTGCAGGTGCCCGCGTGGTGCGCGAGAAAAATTTCTTGGCCGTGGTGGCCGAACGCGAATGGGATGCCATTCGTGCGTCCAGAGAGTTGAAGGTGACGTGGAGCGCATCTCCTAAGCCTTTCCCTGAATTTGAAAAGTTGCATGAGCATATTCGCCAAGCGCCCACACGCAAGCGCACCGAAGAAGTGAAGCAAGGCGATGTGGCGGCGGCCTTGAAGTCGGCGGTGAAGGTGGTGGAGGCTGAATATCTGTGGCCCTTCCAATCACACGCCAGCATGGGGCCTGCTTGCGCAATTGCCGATGTCAAACCCAACAAAGTCACGATTTGGACGGGCTCGCAAAAACCACATTACGCACGCGACGGTGTGGCCGCCATTTTGAAGGTGCCAGTGGACAGCGTCGAAGCCATTTGGGTGCAAGGCCCTGGCTCTTATGGTCGCAACGATGCGGGCGATGCGGTGATGGATGCCGCCGTGATTTCCAAAATGGTGGGTCAGCCTGTTCGCGTGCAAGGCATGCGCCACGACGCTACAGCCTGGGATCCCAAAGCGCCAGCTTCCGTGCACCGTGCACGCGCAGCCATTGATGCCAATGGCAAAGTGGTGGCTTACGATTTCACCACGCGTGCTTTTTCCAGAGCCACCATTGAAAGCAATGAGTCTGACCCGCGAGACAGCTTGGCCGGCATGGAGATGGGCTTGCCGCCCAAAGGCGGCATCACCTTCGGCACACCCGAAGAGAGCTATGGCTTCGACAACAAACAATTGGCTTGGGAAGTCATTCCGGATTTGATTGCCAGCGCCTCGCCCATGCGCACCTCCCACATGCGAGACCCAGTGGGTTTGCAAATTCAATTTGCCAGCGAGCAATTCATCGATGAACTGGCCTATGCCACCGGTGAAGACCCCATCGCATTCCGCGTCAAATATGCCAAGGCGCCGCGTGACATTGCGGTGCTCAAAGCGGCTGCCGAAAAATCGGGTTGGGAGCCGCGCGGCAACGCCAAACGAGATCGCACGGGCAATGTGCTGACAGGCCGAGGCATTGCCTACGCCCAACGCGCGGGCACCATCGTGGCGGTGGTGGCTGAGATTGAAGTGGACCGCAAAACAGGCCGCATCTGGGGCCGTAAATTCACGGTGGCCCATGACTGCGGTTTGATTGTGAACCCCCAAGGTTTGCGTTACACCATTGAAGGTGCGTTGGTTCAAGCCTTGTCACGTACCTTGTATGAAGAGGTGCAGTTTGCGCCCGACAAAGTCAAGAGTGTGGATTGGCTCAGCTACCCCATCTTGGAAATCAAGGATGCGCCAGAGAACATCGACATCGTGTTGATCAACCGACCTGAAGCGCCACCGACAGGCGCGGGTGAAGCGACCTGCCGTGTGGTGCCTGCAGCGGTCGCCAATGCCTTCTTTGATGCCACCGGCGTTCGGATGCGCCAAGCACCTTTGAACCCTGCCCGTGTGAAATCCCTGTTGACCAAGGCTTGAAGGAGTCCCGCATGAAAACGGTGTTCACGAATCGGGTGTGCAGAAAAATCAGCTGCGTCGCGGGGCTGGTGTGGTGTTTGAGTGCCGCTTGGCCTGCCATTGCGCAGCCAGCCAACTCTTCAGGTGCCAGTCCGCACGAAGCCATCTTCATGAACAAGGCCGCTGATCGCGAAGCGATGCTGTTGGAGCGAGCCAAGAAGGAAGGTGGCGTGACCCTGTACACCTCTTTGGCACCGACGGAATCGGGCCCTTTGATGGCCGAGTTCGAAAAAAAATACGGCATCAAGGTGACGGTTTGGCGCGCTTTGAGCGATGGCGTGGTTCAGCGGGTGGTCAATGAAGGTCGTGCCAAGCGCAATGTGGTGGATGTGGTGGAAACCAATGGCCCTGAAATGGAAATGTTGGCCCGTGAAAAAGTGTTGACCGAATTTCACAGTCCGCACATTGCCGATTTGCCCCAAGCCATGATTCCCAAACATCGGATGTGGATGCCTGACCGTGTGAACTTTTTTGTGGTGGCCTTCAACACTCAAAAACTCAAACGTGAAGACTTGCCCAAACACTACGAAGGCTTCACCGATCCTAAATGGAAAGGCCGCATTGCCATTGAATCCACAGATGCCGAATGGATGGGCGGCTTGGTCAATGCACTGGGTGAGTCACGTGGCATGGCCTTCTTCAAAAAGCTGTCGGAACAAAAACCAGACGTTCGCAAAGGCCACATCTTGTTGGCGCAAATGGTGTCTGCGGGTGAGGCTGATGTGGGCTTGACCATTTACAACGCCAATGCACAATCACTCAAGCAGCGCGGCGCGCCGATTGACTGGGTGCCGATTGAGCCGACACTGGCACGCCCGCAAGGTGTGGCTGTGGCGCGTCATGCAGCGCACCCGAATGCGGCCTTGTTGTTGGCCGACTTCATGATTTCACCCGATGCCCAAACCCTGCTCAACAGCATGGGACGTCCGCCGTCAAATCAAAAAGTGAAATCCAACCTGAACAATTTCAATTACGTGCTGACCGATCCTGGCCTCGTTGTCGACGAGGCTGAGAAATGGAATCAGCATTGGAACCGTTTGTTTTTAAATAAGTAAATTAAGAAGTACCTCAGCATGACCTCTCCTGTATCGATCCCCCAATTGTTAGAAGACTTGGCCACCGCCAATCGCATCCTTGCCAACGAAGGCGTGTTCGATGGTTTTGGCCACATCAGTGTTCGCAACCCTTTGAACCCAGAGCGGTTTTTCATTGCCCGCAGCATGGCGCCAGCCAACGTGACCGCAGCGGACATCGTGGAATGCGACCTGAATGGCGAGGTGCACGACGCACAAGGTCGCAAGTCCTATCTGGAGCGTTTCATTCACAGCGCCATTATGAAAAAACGCCCCGATGTGAACTCAGTGGTGCACAGCCATTCTCCCGCCATCATTCCATTTGGCGTGACAGGTGCACGCTTGCGCCCAATTTGCCACATGAGTGGCTTCTTGGGCAGCAACGTGCCAACCTTTGAAATTCGCGACACTTTGGGCGAAACCTCTGACATGCTCATCCGCAATCAAAGCATTGGCGAGTCACTGGCCGACACCTTGGGCAACAACACCGTGGCTTTGCTGCGTGGCCACGGCAATGTGGTCGTGGCAGAGTCCATTCAATTGGCCGTGTTCCGTGCCTATTACACCGAAGGCAATGCCAAACTGCAAGCCGACGCCATGCGCATGAGCTTTGGCATGGGCGCGGGTGAACCTGTGTATTTGTCTGAGGCCGAGGCGCGCAATTCTGCAGAGACCAATGCGGGACAAGTCGAGCGTCCCTGGAATGTTTGGAAAAGCAAATTGCCAGCGTGATTGCATTGGCCCTCCCCTCTTTACTCTCAAATTTTTATGCTTCATACCTTGCATCAACCCGCTTCATTCACCCGCCGAGGGACTTTGTGTTTGGCAACCTTGGCTTGCTTGAGTGGTTTGCTCATTGGCACAGCGCAAGCGCAAAACACTTCACCCAACACGGCCTACCCTGGCAGCGCTGTCACATTGTTGGTGCCCTTCACCGCAGGGACCGGCGCGGACTTGCTGGCCCGTTTGTTAGGCCCCAAGTTGTCAGAAAAATGGAAAGTGCCCGTGGTCACCGACAACAAGGCAGGTGCCAGTGGTGCCATTGGCACAGGCATTGCGGCGAAGGCCGCACCTAACGGATTGACGGTGTTGGTGACGGCAACCGCGCACGGCACTTTTCCTGCGTTGATGCCCAAATTGCCCTTTAACACGCAGCAGGCTTTCACGCCCGTTGTCTTGTTGGGCACCAGTGCTTTGGGCGTCGCCACGGCAGGCAAGTCGCCTTTCAACTCATTCAAAGAGTTTCAAGATGCTGCCAAGAAGCAGCCCGGTGTTTTGAATTATTCATCGCCTGGGACGGGTTCGCCGCAGCACTTGGCGATGGAGTTGTTGGCACAAGAAACCAACATCAAGTTATTGCATGTGCCCTACAAAGGCACAGCTGGCGCGCTGACCGATTTGATGGGCGGCCATGTGGACGCCAGCATTGTAGCTTTGCAAACAGCGGCGCCCCATTTGCAAAATGGGGCCTTGCGCATGCTGGCCTTGATGAGTGCTGAGCGCTCGCCAGCGTTTCCCAATGTGCCCACCTTGAAGGAGCTGGGGGTGCCCAATGGCGTGGTCGAAACTTGGTATGGCGTGATGGTGCCCACAGGGACGCCGCCTGAGATCGTGGCCAAATTGAATGCCGACTTCAACAGTCTCTTGCAACAGCCCGACGTCAAAGAAACCATGCTCAAACAAGGCATGGTCATTGCAGGTGGCAAACCAGACCGCATGAACGACTTGGTGAAACACGAATTGAGCCGTTGGGCCCGGGTGGTTGAAAAGGCCGGCATCAAGGCGGACAACTGAAAATTTGTTCTCTGCTTGTAACCAATTCCGTGGGAAAATTGAAATTAAATTACATCGGAGACCCGTTCACATGCCCAGTCGCGCTACCAAAATTGTTGCCACCTTAGGCCCTGCTTCTAGCGATCCTGCATTGCTCGAAGCCATGATTCGTGCGGGTGTGAATGTGGTTCGTTTGAACTTCAGCCACGGCAAGGCGCAAGACCACATCGACCGTGCGCGTTTGGTGCGTGAGGCGGCCACCCGTGCCGGCCGTGAAGTCGCCATCATGGCCGATTTGCAGGGTCCCAAAATTCGGGTCGGCAAGTTCGCCGAAGGCAAAGTCATGCTCGAGCCAGGCGCCAAGTTTGTGCTCGATGCGTCTCGTACAGCCTTGGGTGACTTGACTGGTGTGGGCCTGGACTACAAAGAGCTACCGCGGGATGTGAAAGCAGGCGATGTCTTGTTGTTGAACGATGGCCTGATTGTTTTGACCGTGGATGCCGTGCAAGGTGAAAGGGTGAACACCACCGTCAAACTCGGTGGTGAGTTGTCCAACAACAAAGGCATCAACAAACAAGGCGGTGGCTTGACGGCGCCGGCCCTGACGGCCAAGGACATGGACGACATCAAAACCGCCATGAGTTTCCAAGCCGATTACGTGGCTGTGAGCTTTCCAAAAAATGCCACCGACATGGAAATGGCCCGCCAATTGGCCAATGTGGCGGCTGCCGAATACAACCACAAGCCTGGCCTGATTGCCAAAATTGAACGCGCAGAAGCCATTCCCCGTTTGGAAGAGATTTTGTTGGCCAGCGACGGCATCATGGTGGCCCGGGGTGACCTGGCCGTTGAGGTCGGCAATGCGGTGGTCCCCGCTTTGCAAAAACGCATGATCAAGCTGGCCCGCCAACATGACAAGGTGGTGATCACCGCCACCCAAATGATGGAGAGCATGATCACCAACCCGGTACCAACCCGTGCCGAGGTGAGTGACGTGGCCAACGCCGTGCTTGATGGTACCGATGCCGTCATGTTGAGTGCGGAGACTGCAGCAGGCAAGTACCCCTTGGAGACGGTGCAGGAAATGGCCAAAATTTGTTTGGCCGCTGAAGCTGCCGAAGAAGTGGAGCTCGATGCCGATTTCAGCGGCCAGTTCTTCAGCCGCATCGACCAGTCAATTGCCATGGGAGCCTTGTTCACGGCGCACCATCTGAATGCCAAAGCCATTGTGGCCCTCACAGATTCAGGTTCAACCGCTTTGTGGATGAGTCGCCATCGTGTGCAGATTCCCATTTACGCGGTCACCACCAAACTCAGCTCGCAACGCAAAATGGCCCTGTACCGCAATGTTCGTCCTTTGTTGATGGACACCAGCGCCGACCGCGATACGGCCTTGGTACAAGCTGAAAATCACCTCAAGAGCCGCGGCATTGTGGCCTCGGGTGATATTTACGCCATCACCTGTGGCGAACCCATGGGTGCGCCAGGCGGCACCAACATGCTGAAAATTTCGCGCGCTGCCTGATTCAGGCGCGCCGAAATTTGCAGAACAGCAGGTGACTGAGCCAGCCTAAGGTCCAGCACAGCCAGGCGGTCCAAAGGGTGTGGCTCATGAAATGGGCGCCGCGCATTTGCTGTGAAATGCCCAAGACCAAACCGCTCACCAAAGCCAGACTCAGCCAGAGAGCGGCGCCAGGCGCCCGTTGATGGCGCAGCCCAAAATAAGCGGCCATGAAGGCAAAGCCGGTAGACGCATGACCGGCTGGAAAGCAATGTCCGCCGCCGCCATCGCTTTGCAACAGATCCCAATGCGAGATGTAGGAGGCCGTGCCGCCAAACAACTGCAAGTCCCATGGACAGCTGGTTTGACTGAAGCCCTTGATGAGGGTGACCGACAGCAAGGCGCACAACACTGAGAAAAAGACGCCTGCTCGCTCAGCCGTGGCCAGGCCCCGTAAATGACCCCAGGGTCGCCAAATGCCACCCAGCAAGGCCAACAAGATCAGCCAGCCTAAGTTGCGTGTGCCTTCGTGCATGACTTTGACCATCCACCAGTTGTCGCGCAGCGCAAAACCCGTGTCTTGACCCCAGAGTTGGGCCAGCAGCAGGTCGCCACGGGTGTTGTCCCAGCCCCACAAGAGCAGCACCAAAACCACGCTGATCAGGGCGTAGGTTCGCCATGCGAAGGGCGCTGGGGCCTGAGAAAGGGGTGCTGAGGGATGCGACATGCCCGAAATGATAGTCGGACTGGTGAAAAAAACCTGTCATTTGGACAGACGCTTGTTAAAATCATGGGCAGTTACAAGCCGGTTACATGCTCGAAACATGATTCACGTCATGGGGGTCAGATGCAGCCATGCGCTTGAAAAGGTTTTTTAACTCTCTGGGATTTTTCATCATGGCACTCGTTTCAATGCGCGAGCTGCTGGACCATGCGGCGGCCAATGGCTACGGCATTCCAGCTTTCAACGTCAACAACTTGGAGCAAGTCCAGGCCATCATGGAGGCCGCCAAAGAAACCGGTGCCCCCGTCATCATGCAAGCATCGGCTGGCGCTCGTAAATATGCCGGCGAAGGCTTTTTGAAGCTCTTGATTCAAGCCGCGGTCGAGTCCTACCCTGAAATTCCAGTGGTGATGCACCAAGACCACGGCCAAAGCCCCGATGTGTGCCAAGGCGCCATCAACTTGGGTTTCAGCTCCGTCATGATGGATGGCAGCTTGGAAGCCGATGGCAAAACCATTGCCAGTTACGAATACAACCTCGA
>CANBWP010000012.1 GCA_947373185.1 Comamonadaceae bacterium
TCACCGTCACGAACCGAGTACGGCAGGTTGCCGACGTATAGTTTTTTGCCCATTGAAAGGGACTCCTCTAAACACAGAAACAAAAGCGATGGAGCCCCAAAAACGCATCAACAAACCTAAAAAACTCTGGAAGGAAGCGAAACTGACACCTGTACACCGCGAACTAAACACACGCTCTTGGAACGTGTGTTAAGCCATTATGGGCCATAAAACAAACTGTTTGGCAAGTTAATTCTGCGAAAGCCCTGTAAATACTTGCTTTGAGACATGTTTTTGTCTCATTCGCTTGCAATCAGGGCCTTTTCAGGAGCGCCTTACCAGCTCACCTCTCTGTCAGGTGTTGCGCTGATTTTGTGAACAGTCAAGTCAGCGCCTTCATATTCTTCTTCTGGGCTGAGCTTCAATCCCATGACTAATTTCAAAACGCCATAGACCACGGTGCCACCTAACAACGCCCACGCAATGCCCATCAAGGTGCCAATTACTTGTGCATGAAAACTCACGCCGCCCAAGCCACCCATTGATTGAAGTCCAAAAATACCAGCCGCAATCCCGCCCCAAGCACCGCAAACACCATGCAAGGGCCAAACGCCCAGCACATCGTCAATCTTCCATTTATTTTGTGTCAGGGTGAACATCACCACAAACAGCGCACCCGCCACAGCGCCTACAGCCAAGGCACCAAAGGGATGCATCAAATCTGAACCGGCACACACGGCCACCAAACCGGCCAGAGGGCCGTTGTGCACAAATCCAGGGTCGTTCTTGCCCAAGAGCAAAGCGGTCAAGGTACCGCCCACCATGGCCATCAGCGAGTTGACGGCCACCAAGCCAGAAATCTTGTCCAGGGTTTGCGCACTCATCACGTTAAAGCCAAACCAACCCACAATCAGAATCCAAGCACCCAATGCCAAGAATGGAATGTTGGAAGGCGGGTGGGCGGATACAGCGCCATCTTTGCGATAGCGGTTGTAGCGTGCGCCCAGCAAAATGACTGCGGGCAAGGCAATCCAGCCCCCCATGGCGTGCACCACCACAGAGCCCGCAAAATCATGAAACTCTTCTCCCGTTGTGGCTTTGATCCAAGCCTGGACGCCAAAGTGTTGGTTCCAGGCAATGCCCTCAAAGAAGGGGTATACAAAACCCACAATGCATGCGGTTGCAATCAACTGGGGCCAGAACTTGGCGCGTTCTGCAATCCCCCCCGACACGATGGCCGGAATGGCGGCCGCAAAAGTCAGTAAGAAAAAGAATTTGACCAACTCGTAACCATTTTTGGCCGCGAGTTGTTCAGCGCCCACAAAGAAGCCGGTGCCATAGGCCACGGCATAGCCCACCACAAAATAAACCACCGTGGAGACTGAGAAGTCCACCAAGATTTTGACCAAGGCATTCACCTGATTTTTTTTGCGAACGGTTCCCAGTTCCAAAAAGGCGAAACCCGCATGCATGGCCAACACCATGATGCCGCCCAACAAAATAAAGAGCGCATCCGCGCCCTGTTTTAGTGCTTCCATACTCTTCTCTGTTTATTTTTGAATTAAATTGGTGCGCAAAAAGCACTTTCGCGCAATTCGCACCAAAAACAAGCAAAAAACACGCCAAATTCGAACATGGTCCAAAGTTATGATCGGCGTATGGAAGCATTTTTGATCTCTACCGGTATCGTGGCCCTGGCTGAAATGGGCGACAAAACACAACTTTTGTCCTTGCTCTTAGCGGCCCGGTTTCGCAAACCTTGGCCTATCGTCTGGGGCATTTTGGTGGCCACCTTGGCCAACCACGGTCTCGCTGGCGCTGTGGGCAGTTGGGTGACGACGCAACTGGGCCCACAAGCCTTGCGCTGGGTATTGGGTGCATCGTTCTTGGCCATGGCCCTCTGGATTTTGGTGCCTGACAAACTGGACGATGAGGCAGAAAACACCCGCCCCCGGTTTGGTATTTTTGCCACGACCGTCGTCGCCTTCTTTTTGGCCGAGATGGGTGACAAGACCCAAGTCGCCACCGTCATGTTGGCGGCGCAGTTTCAAAGTTGGTTTTGGGTGGTGGCTGGCACCACCTTTGGCATGATGCTGGCCAATGCGCCTGTGGTGTGGCTGGGCGACGCCATCACGCGCAAAATTTCGCTCACCTGGGTTCACCGAATCTCAGCCGTGGTGTTTGCTGTTTTGGGCGCGCTCGCCTTGTGGGGCGGAACAGGCGCTTTGCCCGAAAAAAATCTGGCGCCAGCCGAACTTCAGCAAAGTACCGCCCCTGCCGTCGTGGACACACCCAAACCCTAAAGCAGGCTTAAAGCGCTGATAATTGGCCAAACCGCATTTTCGGGTTGAACCATCCATGCCATTGTTTGCTACGCCACAGTCGATGTTTTTTGAGGCACCACTTGATTTGCAAAGTGGCGCCTCTCTTCGCGCCTATCACCTGGCCTACGAAACCTACGGCACACTCAACGCCGACAAATCCAATGCCGTTTTGATCTGTCACGCGCTCAATGCGTCACACCATGTCGCGGGCGTGTACGAAGGTCAAGACAAGAGTGAAGGTTGGTGGGACAACATGATTGGCCCTGGCAAACCCGTCGACACCAACCGATTTTTTGTCATTGGCGTCAACAACTTGGGCTCTTGTTTTGGCTCGACCGGTCCGATGCACACACACCCCGACACCGGTGAAATTTATGGTGCTGACTTTCCGGTGGTCACCGTGGAAGATTGGGTCGATGCGCAAGCCAGGCTGCTTGACGCCTTGGGCATTCAAGCTTTGGCCGCCGTCATGGGCGGCAGTTTGGGCGGCATGCAAGCCTTGTCATGGACATTGCGCTACCCGGCGCGTGTTGCCCATGCTGTGGTGGTTGCCAGCGCACCAAACCTGACGGCAGAAAATATTGCTTTCAATGAAGTGGCACGGCGCGCGATCGTCACCGACCCTGATTTTCATGGCGGGCACTTTTACAAGCATGGTGTGGTTCCGCAGCGCGGGCTTCGCATTGCCCGCATGATTGGCCACATCACTTATTTAAGTGACGACGTGATGAATGAAAAATTTGGCCGTGAACTTCGCGATGCCGTCACCCACAATGCCACGGGTTACCGCTACTCAACACAAGACGTCGAATTTCAAATTGAAAGCTACTTGCGCCATCAAGGTGACAAGTTCAGTGAGTACTTTGATGCCAACACCTATTTGTTGATTACCCGCGCACTGGATTATTTCGACCCAGCACGCACACTGGGCGGTGACTTGACGGCAGCCTTGGCCAAAGCCACTTGCAAATTTCTATTGGTGAGTTTCACCACCGATTGGCGCTTCTCACCTGCACGCAGCCGTGAAGTCGTGCGCGCTTTGTTAGACAACAAACGCGATGTGAGCTACGCCGAAATCGATGCACCCCATGGCCACGACGCATTCTTGTTAGACGATGCACGTTACATGAGTGTGGTGCGCTCTTATTTTGAGAACATTGCCAAAACGCTCTCCGTGGTGCCCGAAGGAGGACACGCATGAGCGAGCACGTGAACTTGCATGCCATTGCGCGCTTGGTGCCCGAGGGCGCACGCGTGCTGGACCTGGGCTGTGGCGACGGCGCTTTGCTGGACCACCTGCAAAAGCATCGAAACTGTTCAGGCTATGGCGTTGAAATTGACGATGCCAACATTCAGGCTTGCGTCAAACGTGGCGTCAACGTCATTCAATTGAATTTGGATGAAGGCCTCAACATGTTTGCAGACCAATCCTTCGATGTAGTTTTGCAAATTGACACCTTGCAGCATTTGCGAAATGCAGAAGTGATGTTGCGTGAAACCGTGCGCGTTGGCCGTACAGGCATTTTGGCATTTCCCAATTTTGCACACTGGCCCAATCGACTGAGCATCTTGACTGGCCGCATGCCTGTGACCAAACGCTTGCCTTACCAGTGGTACGACACGCCCAACATTCGGGTCGGCACCTACGCAGACTTTGCACAACTGGCGGTCAAAAACCATCTGAAAATCCTGGACAGTTTTGGCTTGCAAGAAGGCCAAGAGGTCCGGTACTGGCCCAATCTCATGGCCGGCACCGCTGTATTCAAATTGCAGCGCTGAAGCTGCTGTGAACATCTCTTAGAAAGATTTCGATGACGCTTCCACCCACCATGAATTTCGTTGACCATGGCACAGGCGGAGGCCCTGAAGTCTTGCGCCTCGGTCAATGCAGCACGCCCACCCCCCACGCCGGTGAGGTCTTGGTCAAAGTAGCGTTCGCGGGTGTCAATCGTCCCGATTGCCTGCAGCGCAGCGGTCGTTACCCGCCGCCGCCTGGCGCCAGCAGCATTGTCGGTTTGGAAATTTCTGGCGAAGTGGTGGCACTTGGCCATGGGGTCAGCAAATGGCACGTGGGTGACAAAGTTTGTGCGCTGACCAATGGCGGGGCTTACGCAGAATATGCCACCGTCCCAGAAGGACAGGCCTTGCCCATTCCCCAAGGTTTTTCCATGCTGCAAGCGGCCGCGTTACCTGAAAACTTCTTCACCGTCTGGACCAATGTGTTTCAGCGCGGCAAACTGAAAAGCGGCGAAAGCATTTTGGTTCACGGTGGCTCATCGGGCATTGGCCTGACCGCCATTCAGTTGGCTCATGCTTTTGGTGCCCGCGTATTTTGTACGGTGGGCAATGCAGAAAAAGTTGCGGCTTGTGTGAAAGCCGGGGCGCATACCGCCATCAATTACAAAACGCAAGATTTTGTCGAAGAAGTTTTGACACTCACCGATCACAAAGGCGTGAACGCCATTTTGGACATGGTGGGCGGCAGTTACATCCAGCGCAACTTGAAAGCGCTGGCCATCGAAGGGCGCTTGTTACAAATTGCCTTTTTGCAGCCCTCCAAAGTAGAAGTCGATTGGGTCTCTCTCATGACCAAACGCCTGTGCTTTACCGGCTCGACACTCAGACCCCGCAGTACACAAGACAAGGCGCACATTGCCGATGAATTGCTCGCGCAGGTCTGGCCCTTATTGGCCAGCCACAAAGTCGCGCCCGTGATTCATCAAGTATTTGACTTGAAAGATGCCGCTCAAGCGCATGCGCTGATGGAGTCATCGCTGCACATCGGGAAAATCATGCTCAACGTGACCGGAGAATGACATCATGAATACAAGCTTATCAGTCGGCGTGATCGGTTTGGGTGCCATGGGAATGGGCATGGCGCAATCCCTCAGGCGTGCGGGCCACACCGTTCATGTGTTTGATGTGCGCGCAGAAGTGGCACAAAAATTTGCCAGCGAAGGCGGGGTTGCCTGCGCCACATTGGCCGACATCGCGAAGGCCACTGATGTCTTGGTCTCTGTCGTGGTGAATGCAGCACAAACCAACGCAATTTTGTTTGGTGATCATGATGAAGTCTGCGCGAAGCACATGAAACCCGGTAGCGTGTTTGTCATGTGTTCAACCGTCGATCCCGCTTTTTCTGTTGGCTTAGAGAAGCAATTGAACGACCGAGGTTTGCTCTACATCGATGCACCCATTTCTGGGGGCGCAGCGAAGGCCGCTTCGGGTCAAATGACCATGATGACTGCGGGCACACCCGCAGCGTACGAAAAGGCCGAAGTTTTTTTAAATGCCATGGCCGCCAAGGTCTACAAACTTGGCGACAGCGCAGGCGCAGGCAGCAAAGTGAAAATCATCAACCAACTCTTGGCCGGTGTGCACATTGCCGCAGCAGCTGAAGCCATGGCCTTGGGTTTGCGCGAAGGCGTTGACGCCGAAGCTTTGTACGAAGTCATCACCCACAGCGCTGGCAACAGTTGGATGTTTGAAAATCGCATGGCCCATGTCTTGGCAGCAGACTACACACCTTTGTCGGCCGTCGATATCTTTGTCAAAGATTTGGGCCTGGTGCTCGACATGGCCCGCGCCAGTAAATTTCCGCTGCCACTCTCAAGCACTGCGCATCAGATGTTCATGCAGGCCAGCACTGCTGGCTTTGCCAAAGAAGACGACAGCGCAGTGATCAAAATTTTCCCGGGCATTGAATTGCCAAAAGGCAAAAACACCGACCCAAACAAGGGCGGCAACCCATGAAACTAGGCTGCATTGCCGACGACTTCACCGGCGCCACCGATTTGGCCAACAACTTGGTGCGATCGGGCATGCGCGTGATGCAAACCTTTGGGGTGCCGACCGAGCCTTTGTCGACAGAGGTGGATGCCGTGGTGGTGGCCCTCAAGTCCAGAACCATTCCAGCCCAGCAAGCCGTTGCACAATCTTTAGCCGCCTTAAAGTGGTTGCAAGCCCAAGGGGCTGGCCAAATTTATTTCAAGTATTGCTCGACCTTTGACAGCACGCCCGAAGGCAACATCGGGCCTGTGACAGAAGCTTTGATGGACGCCTTGGCATGCAACTTCACGATTGCCACACCAGCGTTTCCAGACAACGGCCGCACTGTGTTCAAAGGCTATTTGTTTGCAGGCGCCGTCTTGTTGAATGAAAGCGGCATGCAAAACCATCCGCTCACGCCCATGACAGACGCCAACTTGGTTCGCGTCATGCAAGCCCAAACCCAACGCAAAGTGGGCCTGATCGATCACACCGTGATGGCGCGTGGCTCGCAAGCCATTGCCGAAAAAATCAAACAGCTTGCGTCTGAGGGGGTTGGCGTTGCCATTGTGGATGCCACCAGCAACCAGGACTTGCAAACGCTTGGCCCGGCCTTGAAAGACATGGCCTTGGTCACAGCCGGCTCTGGCGTTGCCATTGGATTGCCCGGCAATTGGGGTTTGCAAAGTTCAGCCCAAGCATCGGCCTTGCCCAAAGCGCAAGGCCATCAAGCCATCGTGTCTGGCAGTTGCTCTTTGGCAACCCAAGGACAAGTGGCGCATTACAAATCGCTGGGTTTGCCCAGCTGGCAATTCAAGCCGCTGGATTGGTCGCCAAGCGAGGTGCCGCAGCAAATTCAAGCCGACGTGACCAAGGCGCTGGCATGGGCCAAACCTTTGCTCAGCCAGGGTCCTGTGCTCATTTATGCCACCACCGATGCAGACACGCTGCAGCAAGTGCAAGCCAAGTTTGGCCGCGAACAAGCCGGCGAGTGGATGGAGTCCGCGCTCGCTCAAGTCAGCGCGGGCTTGCAAGCACTTGGCGTCAAGCAGTGGGTCATTGCGGGCGGAGAAACCTCTGGTGCCTGCGTGCAGGCCTTGAACATTGCACAAATGCAAATCGGCGTGCAAATTGATCCTGGTGTGCCTTGGTGCTTTGCACCTCAACATCCAGCAGGCCACCTCACTTTGAAGTCTGGTAATTTCGGCACGCCAGACTTTTTCACCAAAGCATTCCAAATTCTGAACGAGGCCGCAGTATGACGTTTCAGATCCTGGGCAACACCAGCGAAACCAAAGCGCGTGAAGAAATTTGTCGCGTAGGCCTGAGCCTCTTTCAGCGTGGCTATGTGCATGCCACAGCAGGCAACATCAGCATGCGCGTGGGCGACGGCTTTTTGATCACCCCCACCGATGCTGCCTTGGGATTTTTGGACCCAACCGACTTGGCGCTGCTGAATAGAAACGGCACGCAAATCAGCGGCAAACGCGCCAGCAAAACCATCGCCTTGCACCGTTCAATTTATGAAGCATCCGACAACGCGGCGGGCAGTTTGGCCGCGCAATGCATCATCCACACCCACAGTTCGCACTGCGTGTCGCTCAGTCTGAACGCGCAGGATGCGGAACTCTTGCCACCCCTCACACCTTACTTTGTGATGAAAGTTGGGCGCGTCCCCCTGATGCCTTATTTTCGGCCAGGCGACGCTGCTGCCGCGGCCACAGTGGCTCAAACCATTCAAACCTATGCACAGCGTGGCACGCCCATTCGAGCGGTCATGCTCGCCAAACTCGGCCCCAACGTCTGGCACCAAGATTTGGCCAGTGCCATGGCCACTTTGGAGGAGCTGGAAGAAACCGCCAAGCTGATGCACCTCGCCAAGGCGACACCCGAAAGCGGATTGACTGAGCCCCAAATCGAAGAACTGCGTCAACAGTTTGGCGCCTCCTGGTGAATCCACTTCGCGCGCACCCTTTACTTGAAAGCTGAACATGCCTCAATTTGCTGCCAATCTTTCCATGATGTATCCCGACATGGATTTCTTAGACCGCTTTGAAGCAGCGGCCAAAGATGGCTTCAAAGCCGTTGAGTATTTATTTCCCTATGCCTACGCCCCTGAAGAGTTGGCAGCCCGCCTCCAAAGCAACAGTCTGCAGCAAGTCCTCTTCAACATGCCGCCAGGCGGCACAGACGATGTCAGCACATTGAGCGCGTGGGAAAGAGGCGACCGCGGCACGGCTTGTACGCCAGGTCGTGAAGCGGAATACAAAGCGGGCGTGCACCGTGCCATGCGATACGCAGAGGCCTTGGCTTGCCCCCGCATTCATTCCATGGCGGGCGTCTTGCCTGCCGGCGTTTCTCGTGAACAAGCTCAGGCTGCTTTGGTTGCCAATTTGAAATGGGCCTGCCAAGAAGTTCGCAGCTTGGGTCTGGATGTCTTGTTAGAGCCGATCAACCCACGTGGCATTCCCGGATTCTTTGTCAATCGACAAGATCACGCACACGAAATTTTGGCCCTGGTGGATGCCCCCAACTTGAAAGTCCAAATGGATTTGTTTCATTGCCAAATTGTCGAAGGCGATGTCACCACCAAGCTTGAGCGTTATTTGCCCAGTGGCAACGTGGGCCACATTCAAATTGCCGATGTTCCGCTGCGCCATGAGCCTGGCACGGGCGAATTAAACTGGCCTTATTTGTTTGACTTGATTGATCGATTGTCTGCAGAATCCGGCTGGCAAGGCTGGGTGGGGTGTGAATACATTCCTGCAGACATCACGGCCGGTGGCACCTCACGCGGCTTGTCTTGGCTGACTTCGAATTGATGGGAGATTTTCATGAACGCACCGATCCACAAAGAACTGCCTGCACATGTGTTGGATGCAGAAACAGCCCTGAGCGACGTGACACGCGCGTGGGACACGCAAATTGTGAAAGCGCTGACGCACTACATTGGCATTCCAGCCAAGTCACCCTCTTTTGATGCCAACTGGGAAGCCAACGGCTATTTGGACACGGTGCTGCGTCAAACCGCTGAGTGGATTGAAGCGCAAAAGGTGGCCGGTCTGACTTTGGAAATTGTGCGACTGCCCGGCCGCACCCCCGTGCTGTTTTTTGACATCCCTGCCACGCGCGCGCAAGCAGACAGTTCGGGACAAACCGTTCTGATGTACGGTCACCTCGACAAACAACCTGAATTCAGTGGCTGGCGAAATGACTTGGGCCCATGGACGCCCAAATACGAAGATGGCAAGTTGTATGGCCGCGGTGGCGCAGACGATGGGTATGCAGCCTACGCCAGCATTGCCGCTGTTCAGGCTCTGAAAAGTCAGAACACGCCTCACCCTCGCATTGTGGGTTTGATTGAAACCTGCGAAGAGTCGGGCTCTTACGATTTGTTGCCCTACGTCGATGCCTTGCGTCCGCGCTTGGGCGATGTCGGCTTGGTCATTTGCTTGGACAGTGGCGCAGGCAATTACGACCAACTCTGGCTCACCACCAGTTTGCGGGGCATGGCCAGTGGTACCTTGAAAGTAGAAATCTTGACGGAAGGCATTCACTCTGGTGACGCCTCTGGCTTGGTGCCGTCTAGTTTTCGGATCATGCGCCAAGTGCTGGACCGTTTGGAAGACAGCCAATCGGGCCGTTTGTTGCCCGCCAGCTTTCACTGCGAAGTGCCTGCTGACCGATTGGCACAGGCCAAGGCCACAGCTAACATTTTGGGTGAAGAAGTTTACAAACGATTCCCTTGGGCACATTACGACTGCGGCGGCTCGACCACTTTCGCTTTGCCCACCACCACCGACCCTTTGCAAGCCTTGCTCAATCGGACTTGGACGCCCACCCTCAGTGTGACGGGTGCAGAAGGATTCCCCTCGCTAGAAAATGCAGGCAACGTGCTTCGCCCCTACACCGCATTCAAACTGAGCTTGCGCTTGCCACCGTTGGTCGAAGCCGACCAAGCTGTTGCTGAAATGAAAAAGTTATTGGAAGACAACGCACCTTATCAAGCGCGCGTGACGTTTGAGTCCAATGGCGGCGCCACCGGTTGGAACGCCCCCAGCAGCACACCCTGGTTTGAGCAAGCCTTGCAACACGCCAGCCAAGCGCACTTTGGCGCGTCGGTGGGTTACATCGGACAGGGCGGCACCATTCCCCTGATGAACATGTTGAGCCAAGGTTTTCCAACAGCGCAAATGATGGTCTGCGGTGTGCTCGGCCCCAAAAGCAATGCCCACGGACCGAATGAGTTTTTGCATGTGCCTTATGCCAAGAAACTCACAGCTTCGGTGTCCGAAGTGATGGCCGCCATGCCCTGAGGGCATGCCCTCAAAAAAGCATAACGCCTGTCAAGATCATGCGGGGGTGTGGTTTTTGCGAATCCACACCAGCCACAACAAAGCCACGGCAGTCAGGGTCACAGGCACCAAAGAGCCATAGTTCAACCAGTCCCAGCCTTGGGTGGTGACAAGGGCACCTGATGCAAAAGACGTGAACGCCATGGTGGCGAACACACAGAAATTGATCGCGGCTTGTGCACGGTCTTTTTCTTCAGGGCGCCAGGCAGTCATCGACAAGGTGGTGCTGCCCGTGAACAAAAAGTTCCAGCCAACACCCAATAAAAACAAAGCCACCACGAACTGACTCAGGTCTGTACCAGTCAATGCCACGGCGATGCATGCAAAGTTGAGCAACACGCCAACACCCATGATTTGCAGCGTGCCATATTTTTTGATCAGGCTGCCCGTCACAAAACCTGGTGCAAACATGCCAATCACGTGCCACTCCAAGACGAAAGCGGCATCGCTGAATTGATAGCCACAGACCTGCATGGCCAAGGGGGTGGCCGCCATGAGCAAATTCATCACGCCATAACCCAGTGCCGCTGCCGCTGCAGACACGATGAACACCGGTTGTTTCATGATTTCAGAAAGCGGGCGTCCTTCTGTACTGCCTTTGGCTTTTTCAACCACAGGCGGGAACTTCACAAAATGCATCAGCGCCATGCCCATCACGGCCACCACCGTGAGGGCCACGTAAGCGCCCATAAAGGGTGTCTCAAACCAGCCCTTGCTGCGCGAAGCCAAGTTAGGACCCACAATGGCGCCGATCAGGCCACCGGCCATGACCCAAGACACCGCTTTTTCACGGAACGACGCTTCGGCCAATTCGGCCGCTGCAAAGCGATACAGCTGACCGTTGGCGCTGTAGTAGCCGGCCACCACCGTGGCCGTCACCAGCAACGCAAAGTTGTGTGTGTGAGCGGCGTACGCCGCCAATACAGCGGACAACAAACCCACCAACAAACCCAGCTGAAATGATACTTTGCGGCCCCACTTGGCTTGCGACTTGGCCACCAAGCCCGTCGACAGCGCGCCTCCCACCACATAGCCCATGACGGGCAAAGTGGCCATCCAGCCAACGGGCGCCAAACTGAGCCCCACCAAGCCATTGATGGCGATGAAGGTGACGTTGTTGGTGAGGAATAAGCCTTGGCACAAGGCCAATAAAAAGAGATTGGGGTTCATACACCCGAGTGTATCTAGATCAACGCACTCAAAACAGACAAAACAGCAATCGGTGCCGTTTCGGCTCTTAAGACCCTGCGACCCAAACTCACAGGCAAAAACCCAGCCTCTAAGGCTTGCGCTTCCTCGACAGGGCTGAGTCCGCCCTCCGGACCGCTCAGCAAGGTGATGTCGAGGGATTGCCCAGATGCCGCAATTTGAGCATTGGCCAAAGCCACTTTCAAACTTTGGGTGCCCTGAGACAGCGACAAGACCCAACGCACGGGGGTCGTACTGCCTTCTTTGGCGGGGCTGATGTGGCTGACAATCGCCTCGGCCAAACTCAGGGGCGAAGCCACCTGAAGCACCCGATTGCGACCACACTGCTCGCTGGCGGCCACTGCAATGGCTTGCCAATGGGCCAATTTCTTGTCCGAACGCTCGCCTTTCAATTTCAAAACACTGCGCTCCGCTGTGATGGGCAGCACGCTTGCCGCGCCCAACTCCGTGACCTTTTCTAACAACCAGTCCATGCGCTCGTTGGCAGTTACGCCACACCATACGTTCACATTCACGGCCAGTTCACGTGAGACTTCGGTTTGCTCAACCACCCGCACAGCCACATCACTGCGGCCCATGCGCAAAATGAGTGCTTGATACTCACAGCCGTCGCCGTTGAACAACGTGATGGCGTCGTCAGGTTGCAAACGCCGCACTTGGACATGGCGCGCGGTGCCTGCGGGCAAGTCCAATTCGTCGCCGGGATGCAACGCAGAAGGGCAATGAAAACGTGGCAAATTTGACATGAAGTGTTCGCTTACAAACGGCCAAATGCAAAGCCGGTCAAGCCATCAGCACCTTCAACGCCTTCGATCAAGCGCAACAATGGCTTCAGCTCAATGTAACGTGACGCTGTGGCGCGGATGTACGCGATGAAGCGCGGCGCATCCGCCAAGTACTTTTCTTTGCCGTCGCGAAGCGTCAGCCGAGCAAAAATGCCGGCCACTTTCAGGTGCCGCTGCAAACCCATCCACTCCACTGCGCGGTAAAACGCGCCGAAGTCTTGGTGCCAATCTTCAAAGTCCAACAAGCCCACTTTGCGCGCTTTTTCCCAATACCGAATGGTCACGTCAAGCACAAAATCTTCTTCCCATGTTAAGAACGCATCGCGCATCAAACTGGCCACGTCATAGGTCACGGGGCCATAGACAGCATCTTGGAAGTCCAAAACGCCCAAAGCCGAATCTGCACCGACCGGCATCATGAGATTGCGGGGCATGAAGTCACGGTGCACAAACACAGACGGTGCAGCCACATTGCGTGCCACCACGGTTTGAAAGGTGCTGTCCAAGGTTTGGCGCATCTTGCCTTCAACTGCAACACCTCGGTGTTGCGTCAAGTACCAATCTGGGAACAAGCTCAACTCTCGTTGTAACAAAGCCTCATCGTAGGCGGGCAAAACGCTGGGTTTGGAAGACAGTTGCCAGGCGATCAGGGTCTCCACCGCTTGCATGTAAAGGGCATGGTTGGCCTGCGGATTTTGCACGTCGATGGCTGACATCATGGTGCGATCGCCCAAATCGGTCAGCAACATGAAACCCTGCGCTTGGTGCCAAGCCAACACCTCCGGCGCCTTTAAGCCTGCGTCTTTCATGAGTTGCGCCACTTTGACAAAAGGTTCGCAATTTTCTTTGTCCGGCGGCGCATCCATCACGATCAAGCTTTGGCCGGCTTGCGTGTCCACCCGCAGATAGCGCCTGAAACTGGCGTCTGCCGAAGCGATTCGCAAACTTTGGGGCAGCAGGCCATGGGCTTGGGCCATGCCTTGCAACCACGCCTCACAGGCTAATTGGCGCTGCGGGTCGGCCCACATCACCGTGTCTTTGTTGTGTTGATCAGAATTCAAGTTCTCGTCCTAGGAAAAGGGCGGTGCGCTGAGCATCAAAGCACCCCTACAAACAACAAGTCGGCAGGTTCATCACTTTTCAGGACCTCTCTGCCAGCACTCATGGATAATCCATTCTACAAACACCCGTCAAACCGGACGACAGCCCTTGAAGACCACACACCCATTTCAGACCAAAAAGCTTGCACAAGCACTGACATTGTGTGGCATCTTATTGTGGCAAACACTTAGCCTTGCACAAACTCAAGGACCCGCGCCTGTTCCTGCACCTGGCAGCTCAGGCGTCGTCTTACAAAACAGCCTGCGCCTCGAAGAAAAGATTTCTGACCAAGAGCGCAAGCAAGCGCCCCTGTTTGTGTCGGGTCAACGCATCCATGCCAGGCCCGATTTGGACATCGTGATCGAAGGCGATGCCACCCTTCGCAAACAGGGATTGAACGTCAAGGCCCAACGCATCGAATACGACCAGTCGCAAGACAAAATCAAGGCCGAAGGAGATGTCCGCATCCGGCGCGAAGGCAACCTTTTTTATGGGCCCGCCCTGAGCTTGCAAGTGGACGCCTTTGAGGGCACGTTTGTGCAGGCGCAATTCGAGCTCCTCAAAGGTGGTGGCCATGGTCAAGCCTCAGAAATTGAATTCATTGACCCTCATCGGGCCATCATCAAAAACGCCACATACACCACCTGCTCGCGCGTGCCAGGTCCCAGTTGGTTGCCCGAGTGGGTCTTGAAGGCCGCTAGCTTTCAAGTCAACGAAGAAGACAACACCATCCAGGCCAAAGATTTGCAGCTGCGCTTCAAAGATGTGCCCATTTTGGCGGCACCTTCTTTGACCTTCCCCTTGGACAGCAATCGGCAATCCGGATTTTTAGCCCCACTCATTGGCATCGACTCCGTCAGTGGTTTCGAGGTGTCCTCACCTTATTACTGGAACATTGCCCCCAACCGCGATGCCACCTTAACGACCACGCTCATGTCCAAACGCGGTGTCGCCTTGGACTCTGAATTCCGTTATTTGGAGACTGTCAGCCAAGGTCAAACCCGTTTGAACTGGATGCCCACCGACTCTTTGCGACAACAGTCGCGTTGGGGCTTGTCCAGTCAAAACATCGGTGAAATTGACACAGGCATTTCTGGCTTGGGACGTCTTGGCATGAACGTCAACATCAATCGGGTCAGCGATGACAACTATTGGCGCGACTTTCCGCGTGCCGGACTGTCGTTGACTCAACGCTTGCTGCCTGCCTCTGGCAGTTTGAACTGGTCTGAAGGTGACCTGTCCATGATGGCGCAGGTCTTGCAATTCCAAACGCTCCAAGACATCAGCTCGCCCATCACCCCGCCTTATAACCGCTCTCCGCAAATTGTGGCTCGCTACAACAAGTGGGACGTGCATGGGTTTGACTTCTCGCTCACGGCCGATACCACACGCTTTGAAGCCGACTACAGTCAAATTCCGGGGGGCGCCAGCACCTTGCTGCGCAACGGCCAGCGAAGTTATGCCGCTGCTCAATTGAGTCGCCCTTGGATCAGTTCATGGGGGTTTATCACGCCCAAGGTTCAGCTGCACGGCACGCGCTACCAACTGGACTCGCCACTGTCCAATGGCCAGCTGGAAGCCAATCGATTGCTGCCGACCTACAGCTTAGACACCGGTTTGATTTACGAACGTGACGCGTCCTTTTTTGGCCGTGGATTGCGGCAGACCCTCGAGCCCCGGGCCTTTTTTGTCAGAACGCCTTACAGAGACCAAAGTCAATTGCCCAGCTACGACAGCGGTGCAACCGACTTCAACCTCACGACGATCTACTCAGAAAACCCCTATGTGGGCCAAGACCGGATTGCAGACAACAACTTGGTGACACTCGGCGTGAACAGCCGTTTCTTTGATGCCAATACAGGGGCAGAATTGGCGCGATTCGGTTTTGCACAGCGCTTTCGCTTTTCTGATCAAATGGTTCGACTCCCAGGCGAGTCAGCCGTAGCCTCTGGCTTCAGCGACATTTTGTTAGGTGCCGGCACCCGTTGGGACAATCGCTGGTCGTTTGACTCTACGTTGCAATTCGATGCGCAAACGCATAAAACGACTCGAACCACGCTCACGTCTAGATTCAACCCAAGCCCCTACCGAGTCTTCAACACAGCTTATCGTTTTACACGTGATCAAAGTGAACAAATCGATGTAGGCTGGCAATGGCCTTTGCAAGATGTGTCCTTCTTCAAGCCAGAGACCGATACTTCAGGCCCCGTTCTTGGCCCCGGTCAAGGCCTGGGTGCAGACCGCTGGTACAGCGTGGGCCGCATGAACTACAGTGTGAAAGACCGAAAAGTGGTCGACACCTTGCTAGGTTTCGAATATGACGCAGGTTGTTGGTTGGGACGCGTGGTCTATGAACGCCTCCAAAGTACGACCAGCACATCGCGCAGTCGCATTTTGTTTCAGCTCGAATTTGTGGGTTTAGCCCGAGTTGGCTCCAGCCCGCTGAAAACATTGCGCGACAATATCCCCCGTTACCAATATCTTCGAGAAGACTTGGCGCCTACCAGCAGATTCAGCAACTATGACTAAATTCACTTTCTCACCTTCACATGCCCATGACGCGCCTTTGACATTGGCCCCAATGACAAGCAAGGTGAACCAAGCGCTAGCGCAATGGGCTTCAGGCATTGTGTTGTCGCTGGGGCTTGGCTTGTTGGGTGCTGCAAACGCACAAGCACCGTTGAAGGCCCGTCCCGCCGATTACATTGTGGCGGTTGTGAACTCCGAACCCATCACCAACAACGAAGTCCAAAGTCTCAAAACGAGGATGGAAAAACAAACGCCGCCAGGCGTCCAGCTGCCTGAAGCCAAGGTGTTGATGCAGCAAGCCCTTGATCAATTGATCATTGAAAAAGCACAGTTGCAAGTCGCACGTGAAAACGGCATTCGGATCGATGACCTGGAAGTTGATCAAACGGAGTTGACCATTGCGCGACAAAACCAACTGAGCAAAGAAGAGCTCTACAAGCGCTTGGGCCAAGATGGTTTGACAGTCGCTACGTTCAGAGAACAGGTTCGCACACAGATCACCATCAACCGTTTGCGCGAAAGAGAAGTTGAAAATCGTGCGCGGGTTTCTGACACTGACGTTGAAAAATTCATCCAAACCCAACAGTCCAACAAGCTGACAACGTCTGCGCAAGTGGATTTGAATTTGGGCATGATTTTGATTGCCGTGCCCGAAAACAGCACCGATCAAGAAATCGCAAACCGCCAAGCCAAAGCACTCGAAGTTTCACAGCGGGCCAAGCGAGGTGAAAACTTTGCAACGCTGGCCAGCACATTCTCAGAGGCTGCCGACAAAGGCGCCAATGGCGGCGAAATGGGTCTGCGGCCTGCCGACCGTTACCCCGCACTTTTCACGGAAGGTGTTCAAGCATTGACCAAAGGCGACATCTCTGAACCCTTGCGTTCTGGCGCTGGCTTTCACATTTTGAAAGTTCTTGAGAAAAAGCAAAGTGATTTGAGTGGTCTGAACATCATTCAAACTCGTGCGCGCCACATTTTGCTGCGCCTGGGAAATGACCTGAACGAAAACACCGCTCGCAATCGCCTGATGACTTACAAACAGCGCATTCAATCGGGCACAGACTTTGCAGAATTGGCGCGCCAGTTCTCACAAGATGGCAGCGCTTCTGCAGGCGGTGATTTAGGTTGGGCCAGCCCCGGGCAATTTGTGCCTGAGTTTGAAGAGGTCATGTCCCGCTTGCGGCCCGGTCAGGTGAGTGATCCATTGGTCTCACGTTTTGGCGTGCACCTCATCCAAGTCATGGAGCGTCGTGAAGTGCCTGTCACGGTTCGCGAACAACGAGAAATGGTCCGCAATCAATTGCGCGAAAAGAAAATGGAAGAGCTTTACACCACTTGGGTCGAAGAGTTGCGCGGTCGCGCCTATGTTGAGTTGCGCGAACCTCCCCAATGAAGCACATCGCTCGCAAACGTTTCGGTCAGCACTTTTTGTCAGATGGTGGGATCATTGACGCCATCGTAGATGCCATCCATCCACAATCAGGCCAGCCCATGGTGGAAATTGGGCCCGGCCTCGCCGCACTGACGCAACCCTTGGTAGAACGTTTAGGTCACCTCACGGTCATTGAACTTGACCGAGATTTGGCACTCCGACTTCGCCTGCACAAACAACTGAGTGTGGTGGAATCGGATGTGCTTCGCGTTGACTTCACGGCTCTGGCAGAAGGCAAGAAATTGCGCGTGGTTGGCAATTTGCCCTACAACATTTCAACGCCTATTTTATTTCACCTGCTTGAGCACGTCGACGTGATCACCGATCAGCACTTCATGTTGCAAAAAGAAGTCATTGACCGCATGGTGGCGTCGCCTTCGACCTCAGACTACGGCAGGCTCTCCGTCATGCTGCAGTGGCGCTACGAAATGGAAAATGTGCTGTTCGTGCCGCCAGAGAGTTTTGACCCCCCCCCGCGTGTTGACAGTGCGGTGGTGAGAATGGTGCCGCGCGCTGAACCCGCGCCCATTGAGCCCAAACTTCTTGAAAAATTGGTGCAAGTGGCTTTCAGCCAACGTCGAAAACTGCTCCGACACACGCTGGGCGCTTGGCTCACTGAAAGAAATTTCGCCGGTCACTTTGACGTGCAGCGTCGTGCGGAAGAAGTTCCGGTGCAAGAGTATCTTGCGCTGGCTTTGGCATTGAACGCCTGAACATTTCACACACAAAAAAATGGTGCAGTGGCTCTGCGCCCTTGCACCATTTTTTGGGGATCACTTACCGACGATGTGATCGTCGACAGCGATGATTCAATTGTGATTACGCAGCAGCGAGCCAATAACCCGCGTTGAACGGACTGCTCATGCGAAGCGCCAAAGGTGACACATCCACCAATTTGTCGGTTGGCATTTTCTCGCCTTCTTCGGCCACCATTTCAACACCGTCTGCATCCAGCTCGGGCGTTGTTTCTGCCAGCTTCTCAGCGCCAGCCGTGGCAGCACGTGCCACAGAGAACGAGTAAAAGCAGCGGAAGGGCACTTTGCGGTCACCCCAGTAATCGGCGGTGTCGCGGAAGATGTCGAGCAATTGCTCACGTGCTTCCTTGTCAAACTTGGCATGCGCAGGAATTTGCTCCAAGACCACGATAAAGCCAGGCTGTGGGCCAGACTTGTGCAATGGATCTGTCATGCTGTCATACAAAGCGTCAAAGTTTTTGCCGAAATGCGAGGGCAATGTGAACTGACCTGCGATCAAATCGAGAACGTCTTGCTTGCTCTGGGCTTTAGACAAATTGGCGTACAAAAAGTGGTGCCCCAAACCCTGTGCCGCTTCCTGCAAATCGCTCACACGAAATGCACGAATCGACTGGACGATGTTCGTCCGTACACCTTTCAAAGGTGTCTCTTGGTCCTGTCGAATTGGCTGGTCCATCGCCGTTCTCACTCTCTAATTTTTTAATTCAGCCTTGTGGGCTGTGATTGACAAACACCGAATGCTCGCTTGCAAGCATTCATCTCTTGACTCATTTCTGGCTCTGGCAACACCCACCGTTTTCACGGCACGTTCACAATTTCCCGAAAACTTGTGTAGTGGTCCTGTGTATAAAAACACTGCTTGGGCAAACGAACTTGCTCACCTCCACACACAATTCGACGGGCGCCTCGGCTCTTTTCACCTGGGGTTTTGACGGTGTACTCGCGGTAATAACCGCGATCTGCATGGGGCAAATGCCGCTCCCGATTGCCAAAAACAATCCCATCTTTTTCATATTGAAAAGGCCCACCCTGACGGATGCGCTGATAGGTGTCTTGACCCTCTTTGGGCAAATCCTGTAATGCAATGGGTGCAGTGACAACGAAGTCAGGGGAAGCTTTGGCCTGCACCAAATTTGTGCAAAACCCCAATGACAATCCCAAACATACGGCAAAAGCAGCGAAACTGAGCGTTTTTTTGCGCATGAAATCTCTGTTACTCACGGCCACCAACCCACTTCAAACCCTCAAAATCCCCGGGTAAACCCGGAAATTCGAAGGCGCTAGTGTGCCGCAATGTCCAAATTTTTGCAAGCATTTTCCCCAAACAAGGGGATTTGCTTGCTGGGGATTAACGCACGGCGTTGGCGTCTGCCACTGTCAACGCCGTCATGTTGACAATGCGTCGAACGGTGGCGCTAGGGGTCAGAATGTGCACCGGTTTGGCGGCACCCAGTAGAACGGGTCCCACAGCAATGTTGCCGCCCGCCGCTGTTTTCAACAAATTGTAAGAAATGTTGGCCGCATCGATGTTGGGCATGACCAAAAGGTTGGCATCGCCGTCCAAGGTGCCGTTAGGCATCTGAAGCGCGCGGGCATCGCCGTCCAAGGCAATGTCGCCATGCATTTCGCCATCCACTTCCAACCAAGGTGCATTTTTCTGCAGCAATGCCAATGTTTGGCGCATCTTCACTGCACTGGGCTCGTTGGAGGTGCCAAAGTTGGAATGCGACAACAACGCTGCCTTAGGACGAATGCCAAAACGCTTCATTTCATGGGCCGCCATGATGGTAATTTCTGTCAACTGCTCAGCTGTCGGATCGTAATTCACATGCGTATCGACCAAGAAAATCTGGCGATTGGGCAGCATCAGACCATTCATACAGGCAAAGGTGTTCACGCCGGCGCGCTTACCAATGACTTGCTCAACATAAGGCAAATGCGTTGCGTTGGTTCCCCAAGTACCGCAAATCAGGCCATCCACATCACCTTTGTGAAGCAACATGGTGCCAATCAATGACAAACGACGGCGCATTTCAATTTTGGCAACTTGAACCGTGATGCCTCTGCGCTCGGTCATGCGGTGGTAGGTTTGCCAGAAATCGCGGTAGCGATCGTCTTGCTCAACATTCACGACGTCATAGTCCAGCCCTTCCTTCAGGCGCAAACCAAACTTCTCGATGCGCTCAGCAATGACTGCGGGGCGACCAATCAGGGTGGGCCGTGCCAACCCTTCATCTGACACGATTTGGGCTGCGCGCAAGACACGCTCTTCCTCCCCCTCGCTATAAGCCACGCGTTTCTTCAAGCCTTTTTTGGCCGCTGTGTAAATCGGCTTCATGGTCGTGCCTGAGGCATACACAAAGCTTTGCAAGCGTTCGCGGTAGGCTTCCATGTCGGTGATGGGGCGTGAAGCCACACCACTGTCAGCGGCAGCTTGCGCCACCGCCGGTGCAATCTTGATCATCAAGCGAGGATCAAAGGGTTTGGGAATCAGATATTCTGGGCCAAACACCAAAGGCTCGCCAGCATAGGCCGCCGCCACCACTTCGCTTTGTTCGGCTTGCGCCAATTCAGCAATGGCGTAAACAGCGGCAATTTCCATCTCTTGGGTGATCGTGGTGGCACCACTGTCCAAGGCGCCCCTGAAAATATAGGGAAAGCACAACACGTTGTTGACTTGGTTAGGGTAGTCGGTGCGTCCTGTTGCCATGATGGCGTCGTCGCGAACTGCCTTCACATCTTCCGGCAAGATTTCGGGGTTGGGATTGGCCAAGGCAAAGATCAGTGGCTTGGCTGCCATCTTCTTGACCATGTCTTGTTTCAAGACGCCACCCGCCGACAAGCCCAAGAACACATCGGCCCCTTCAATGGCCTCTGTCAATGTGCGCTGCGATGTTTTTTGAGAAAACTGAATTTTGTCCTCGTCCATCAGCTCGGTGCGGCCTTCGTAGACCAAACCGGCCAAGTCAGTCACCCAAATGTTTTCGCGAGGAATGCCCAACTTGACCAACAAGCCCAAGCAAGCCAAGGCGGCAGCCCCAGCACCTGAGGTGACCAATTTGACCTTGCTAGGATCTTTGCCCACGACCTTCAAACCATTCAAAATGGCAGCGCCCACTGTGATGGCGGTGCCATGCTGGTCGTCGTGGAAGACGGGGATCTTCATGCGCTCGCGCAATTTGCGCTCAATGTAGAAACAATCTGGCGCCTTGATGTCTTCTAAGTTGATGCCGCCAAATGTTGGCTCCAGTGCCGCAATGATTTCGACCAATTTTTCGGGGTCTTTTTCATTGATCTCGATGTCAAACACATCGATGCCCGAAAACTTCTTAAACAAAACGGCTTTGCCCTCCATGACGGGCTTGCCCGCCAAAGGCCCAATGTCACCCAATCCCAAGACGGCGGTGCCATTGGTCACCACACCCACCAAATTGCCTCGACTGGTGTATTTGAAGGCGGCAGCAGGGTCTTTGACGATTTCCTCGCAGGGCGCAGCAACGCCTGGTGAGTAAGCCAAAGCCAAATCGTGTTGATTCACCAGCTGTTTGGTGGCGGCAATGGAAATCTTGCCGGGGGTAGGGAACTCGTGATACTCAAGCGCAGCACGACGCAGTTGTGAGCGACGTTGTTCGGGATTGGTGATGGGCATGTTCTGTCTCCTAAGGAGCAGTCAAGGCCCTCTCACCGAGTGAGGGGGCTCAAGTCCTGCATGGGTTCATTTTAGACCTCTGTCGCAAGCGCCCTGGATGTGGAAAACCGCAGTCTTGTTCGACTGGGTTTTCTCTGCAAATTTGCCGAAAGTCAAAGGAATGGCAAAAAGAGGGCGCCGAAAAAGGCGCCGCTGTGCCTATGCCCGCATCAATGCCTCAATCTCGTCCGCTTTCACGGGCACATCTCGGGTGATCAACTCACAGCCTTTGGCGGTCACGACGGCATCGTCTTCAATCCGAATGCCAATGTTGTGGAAACGCTCAGGCACACCTGGCGCAGGTCGCACATAAATGCCCGGCTCAATGGTCAGAACCATGCCAGGTCGCAGAATTCGGCTGGGCCTGTCTTTGATCAACTCTCCGCTCAAGGGGTCTTTGCGCTCGCTGAATGTGCCAACTTCCGAAGGCTCGACATAACTGCCGCAGTCATGCACATCCATGCCCAACCAATGGCCCGTGCGATGCATGTAAAACTGAAAATAACTTCGGTTGGCAATCACATCCTGTGCATTGCCCACCTTGTTGGCATCCAACAAGCCGACATCCAGCATACCCTGCGCCAAGACCTTCACGGTGGCTTCATGGGGATCGACAAAGCGCGCGCCTTCGTGCGTGGCCGCAATCGCCGCTTCTTGTGAAGCCAACACCAAATCGTAAAGTTCTCGCTGCGCAGAACTGAACTTGCCGTTGGCTGGGAAGGTTCGGGTGATGTCACTGGCGTAACCATCCAGCTCACAGCCTGCATCGATCAACACCAGATCACCACTCAAAATGGGAGCCGCATCGGCGCGGTAATGCAAGACGCAGGCATTGGCACCACCGGCCACGATCGAGCCATAGGCTGGGTATTGGGAGCCGTGCTGACGAAACTCATGCAACAACTCAGCATCCAAATGGTACTCACGCACATCTTGGCCTGCACGCAGCATGGCCACGGTGCGCTTCATGGCACGTATGTGAGCGCCCGCACTGATTTGTGAGGCGCGGCGCATGATGGCCAACTCGTGCGCATCTTTGACCAAACGCATTTCATCCAAAATGCCGCACACATCACGCTGCTGCTCTGGACACAAAGCGCCATAACGAACGCGGGCGCGAACCGCATTCAAGCCAGTTTCGATGCGCGACGACAAGTCTTTGTGCGTTGCAAACGGGTACCAGACCACAGATTTGTTTTCCAACAAGGCTGGTAATTTGGCGTCCAAAGCCGCCATTGACCAAGCCTCATGAACGGCCAACTGCGCAGGCGCCGCTTCTGGACCCAAGCGCACACCATCCCAAATTTCACGTTCTAAATCTTTGGGTTGGCAAAACAGCGTGGCCTGTCCCTCAGAGGTCAAGATCAGCCAGGCGTTGGGCTCGGTAAACCCGGTGAGGTAATAAAAATAACTGTCATGCCTGAACAAGAAATCGCTGTCGCGATTACGCTGCCGCTCAGGTGCCGTGGGAATGATGGCAATGCTGTTGGGCGCCAGCGCCGCCATGTGTGCGGCCAATTGGGCGCGACGTTTTGCATACAAGTTGGAGTCAATGGTCATGTTTTAAAGTCGTAACAACGTTCAAAGAGTTTAAAGGGCTGCGGACGATTGGTTCAATTCCCTCAAGCGCTCAGGGGTACCCACATCGGTCCAGGCGCCCGTATAAAGGCTAGCGCTCACTTGCCCTCGATCCATTGCGGCTCTGAGCAAGGGCTCCAAAGGTGCGGCCTTACCCTGGGGATTGCCACTGGGCATGCCTGTGAGTTCTGGTGAAAAAAATGCTTGTTTGTACAAAGCAAATGTGCTGAAAGTGAAGCGTTGGGCAGGCTTTGGCACATTGAGCGCTTGGCCCTGTTCAGACAAACCAAAGTCGCCATCGGGGTTGTGCGCAGGGTTGGGCACCAGCCAAATGTGCGCGAGGTTTTGGCTGTTTTGAAACTTCGCCATGTCGACCTCTGCAAATTGAAAGTCAGGCGCGTAAATGTCGCCAGCAAGCACCCAAAACACAGGCGCCAAAAAGGGCAGGGCCCGCACAATGCCGCCGGCGGTTTCTAGCGCATAGCCAAAATCTTTGCCTTCGTGGGAATAGCGCAAACGGATGCGGCCCACCTCGGGTAAATCGGGGTTCAGGCCAAAATGAGACTCGATTTGGGGACCCAACCATGCGGTGTTGATGAGTTGGTCATGATGACCGGCCTTGGCGAGGGCTTGCATGTGCCATTGCATCAAGGGCTTGCCCTGAACGGCCAGCATGGGTTTGGGCATGCTGTCGGTCAACGGCCGCATGCGCTCGCCGCGGCCTGCCGCCAATACCATGGCCGTTGCCAAGGTCTCGGCCGAGGTGCCCGCCCATTCTTGGGAGGCATCTGTCTGTAAATTGGATTCCGAGGTATTCAAACGCATGCCGCTATGTTGCCACGCTGTAGGGGTTGCGCAAGCTCATGCGCAGTAAAATATCGGGCTGAGTTGTTAATTTCATTGGCAACTGCAATGTCATCCTCACACGAATTTTATTTGGAGCCCCCATGGCAATCACCCAACCCGCAGCTCATCAAATGGCCAACGCAATCCGTGCCCTGGCCATGGACGCTGTTCAACAAGCCAATTCGGGCCACCCAGGTGCGCCCATGGGCATGGCCGACATGGCCGTGGCTTTGTGGGGCGAACACTTGCAACACAACCCCAAAAACCCCCACTGGGCCAACCGCGACCGCTTTGTTTTGTCCAATGGTCACGGCTCCATGCTCATTTATGCATTGCTGCACCTCACAGGCTACCCACTGCCCATCACTGAGTTGAAAAACTTCCGCCAGTTGCACAGCAAAACTGCGGGGCACCCTGAAGTGGGCATCACCCCTGGCATTGAAACCACCACCGGTCCTTTGGGTCAAGGCATCACCAATGCGGTGGGCATGGCCTTGGCCGAAAAATTGTTGGCTGCCGAATTCAACCAAGCTGAACACAAGATCGTTGACCATCACACGTATGTGTTCATGGGCGATGGTTGCTTGATGGAAGGCATCAGCCACGAAGCTTGCGCTTTGGCGGGCGCTTGGAAGCTCAACAAACTGATCGCTTTGTATGACGACAACGGCATTTCGATTGACGGTCAAGTGGCCCCTTGGTTCATCGACAACACACCGCAGCGTTTTGCAGCGTACGGCTGGAACGTGATTGATGCAGTGGACGGCCATGACGCTGCTGCTGTGAGCAAAGCCATTGCTGACGCCAAAAACAGCGCCGACAAGCCCACCCTGATCGTTTGCAAAACATCGATCGGCAAAGGCAGTCCGAACCGTGCCAACACATCAAAGGCTCATGGCGAACCCCTGGGCGCAGAAGAAATCAAACTGACACGTGAAGCCTTGGGCTGGGCGCATGAGCCTTTCGTCATTCCTAAAGACGTGTATGCCAATTGGGATGCCAAACAAAGTGGTGCCGCACGCGAAGCCGAGTGGAACAAAACATTTGCAGCTTACAAAGCCGCTCACCCCACATTGGCCAAAGAATTTGTACGCCGCATGAAGGGCGAGTTGCCCAAGAACTTTGCACAAACCGCCGTAGACGCGGTCATTGCAGCGCACACCAAAGCCGAAACCGTGGCCAGCCGCAAGGCCAGCCAATTGGCCTTGGAAGCTTTCACAGCGGCACTGCCAGAAATGCTGGGTGGCTCTGCCGACCTCACCGGTTCCAACCTCACCAACACATCCTCCACACCTGCGCTGCGCATGAACTTGGCAGGCGATGTGGTGAAAAATGACAAAGGCCAAATTGGCCGTCACATCAACTACGGTGTGCGCGAATTCGGCATGGCCGCCATCATGAATGGCGTGACCCTTCACGGTGGCTTCATTCCTTACGGCGGCACCTTCCTGACGTTTAGCGATTACTCACGCAACGCCATTCGCATGGCCGCGCTCATGAAGCAACGCGTGGTGCATGTGTTCACACACGACTCTATTGGTTTGGGCGAAGACGGTCCCACTCACCAGTCCATCGAACACGCGGCCAGCTTGCGCTTAATTCCTGGCCTCGATGTGTGGCGTCCTGCAGATACAGCCGAGACCACTGTGGCCTGGGCCGTGGCTTTGGAAAACAAAGACCGCCCCACCGCTTTGTTGTTGTCACGCCAAAACTTGCCTTATGCACCCAAGTCCGATTTGGGTGAGATCAGCCGCGGCGCTTATGTGCTGGCCGAGCCTTCACGCGTGGGCATTGCCAAAGCCAAGGCCGTGATCATTGCCACCGGCTCTGAAGTTCAGTTGGCCTTGAAAGCACAAGAGTTGTTGGCCGAGAAGAAAATTGGCGTGCGCGTGGTGTCGATGCCCAGCACCACCACCTTCGATCGTCAAACCAGCAGCTACAAATCTGAAGTCTTGCCAGCCGGCTTGCCACGCGTGGCGGTTGAAATGGGCAGCACCGATGGCTGGTGGAAATATGGTGTGGCAGCCGTTGTCGGTATCGACACCTATGGCGAGTCTGCACCGGCACCTGTGCTCTTCAAACACTTTGGTTTCACCGCAGAGAACGTGGCCGAAACCGTGCAAGCCGCTTTGCAGAAAAAGTAAACCATTACAAAACTTTTCAAATTTAACTTTAAAGGAAATAGATCATGGCGATCAAAGTAGGTATCAACGGTTTTGGCCGCATCGGCCGCATGGTGTTCCGCGCCGCCGTTCAAAATTTTTCTGACATCGAAGTGGTCGGCATCAACGACTTGCTCGAGCCCGATTACTTGGCTTACATGCTCAAGTACGACAGCGTGCACGGCCGCTTCAAAGGCGAAGTGTCTGTGGAAGGCAACAACCTGATCGTGAACGGCCGCAAAATCCGTTTGACACAAGAACGCGATCCTTCTGCGCTGAAGTGGAACGAAGTCGGCGCCGACATCGTGATCGAAGCCACCGGTTTGTTCTTGGACAAAGCCTCCGCAGAAAAACACTTGGCCGCTGGCGCCAAAAAAGTGTTGATGTCTGCACCCTCCAAAGACGACACCCCCATGTTCGTGTTTGGCGTGAACCACGCCACCTACGCTGGCCAAGCCATTGTGTCCAACGCTTCTTGCACCACCAACTGCTTGGCACCCGTGGCCAAAGTGTTGAACGACAAATGGGGCATCAAGCGCGGTTTGATGACCACGGTGCACGCTGCCACAGCCACACAGAAAACGGTGGACGGCCCTAGCAACAAAGACTGGCGCGGTGGCCGCGGCATCTTGGAAAACATCATTCCTTCTAGCACTGGCGCGGCCAAAGCTGTGGGCGTGGTCATTCCCGAGTTGAACAAAAAACTCACCGGCATGTCTTTCCGCGTGCCCACCTCCGACGTGTCTGTGGTTGACCTGACTGTTGAACTCAACAAGGAAGCCACCTACGCAGAAATTTGCGCAGAGATGAAAGCGCAATCACAAGGCGCTTTGAAAGGCGTGTTGGGTTACACCGAAGACAAAGTGGTGGCCACCGACTTCCGCGGCGAGCCTTGCACCAGCGTGTTTGACGCTGAAGCCGGTTTGGCCTTGGACACCACCTTCGTGAAAATTGTCAGCTGGTATGACAACGAATGGGGCTACTCCAACAAGTGCTTGGAAATGGTTCGCGTCATTTCTAAGTAATGCACCTTTGCAGCCATCACGCTTCGGCGTGAATGCAAAAAGCCCAACCATTTCTGGCTGGGCTTTTTTTTGCCTTGTTGAACCCTCGAAGCTTTGACGCCTCGAGGCTTTCAATTAAGACAGGTGTTTGCCAATCAAACCGGCCAACTCGAACATCGTGATTTGATCTTTGCCAAACACGGGTTTGAGTTTGGCATCGGCGTTGATGGCGCGTTTGTTGGTAGGGTCTTGCAAGCCTTGCGCCTTGATGTAGTCCCACAATTTCTTCACCACCTCTGTACGCGCCACTTTGTCAGTGCCAATCACGGCGGCCAAATCGGCGCTGGGCGTGAGGTTGCCCACTGCCGCTTTGCGCGGTGTTTTAGCGGCCGCCGTTTTCTTAGCAGCTGCTTTTTTGGCAGGCGCTTTGGTTTTCGCGGCGGCCTTGCCCGTGGTTTTTCCAGCAGCTGTTTTGGCGCCAGCTGCATATTTAGCGGGCGTCTTGCGCGGCGGGAACTTGCTGGTGCGCGGCTCAAACTCAAACACCACTTTGTCTTCCTCCGCGTTCCACGACAAAAAGGCCTTGAAGGCGCGACGCGTGCGATTGCTCACAAACTTTTCCAACAAGTCTGTTTTGCCGGCGCTGAGCAGCTTGGCAATTTGCTCGCGTTCCACCACTTGCTGCAACACAATTTTGCCGCTCTTGAAATTACAAGTGGGGGTGGGTTGCGCTTCAGTGGGCACTGACTTTTCACACACATAGTTGCTGCCGTGCTCGTGCACAGCGCCGCCACATTTGGGGCAAGCGCCTAAAGACTCACTACCGGTGAAGTCAACAATCTCGCCGGTCTCTTCGCTGTTTTTGTCGTTGCCAAAGTCAAACTCCAGCTTCCAGTTTTTCTCTTCTTCGTTGTACTTCAGGGCAATTTCAGAAGTGAATGGCCAGCCGGCTTTAGAGCGGAAGCCTTCCAGTGGGCCAATCTTCTTGTCGCGCAAAAATTGCTCGACTTCGGTTTGTTCAAAGGTGCGGCCCGCAGGTGTTTTGCCAAACGAGAAACCACAACCCGCAGCAGCGGTGTCATCGGCGCCAGCGTCTTTGCCCACGCAGGCATAACGGCGGTAATTCTCTTTCACAACACCGCCGCAGGTGGGGCAGGGTGTGCTCAAGGTGGCGTAGTCACCGGGAATGGTGTCGCGGTCGTATTCCTTGGCCTTCTTGACGATGTGCTCGGTCATGTCGGCAATTTGCTTCATGAAGTCTTCGCGGCTGAGCTTGCCTTGCTCCATTTGCGACAACTTGTATTCCCATTCACCGGTCAACTCGGGCTTGGACAATTCCTCCACCCCCAAGCCGCGCAGCAAAGTCATCAGTTGGAAGGCTTTGGCCGTGGGAATCATTTCGCGGCCGTCACGCAACATGTATTTCTCGTTGATCAGGCCCTCAATGATGGCCGCACGCGTGGCTGGCGTGCCCAATCCTTTTTCCTGCATGGCTTCACGCAATTCGTCGTCATCCACCATCTTGCCGGCGCCTTCCATGGCGCCCAACAAGGTCGCTTCTGAATAGCGAGCGGGTGGCCGTGTTTTGAGTGGCTTGGTTT
Source organism: Comamonadaceae bacterium (assembly GCA_947373185.1). GTDB lineage: Bacteria > Pseudomonadota > Gammaproteobacteria > Burkholderiales > Burkholderiaceae_C > Limnohabitans_A. The sequence continues at coordinate 29,117 of CANBWP010000012.1, forward strand.
CAATCGAACCCACACCCACTTGCTCTCCTGGCGTTACAGCCACCAAGTTTTGGCCTTTGTCGCCTTCTTTGGCGTCGTCCACTTCATTGGCGGCTTCTTTGCCGTAAATGGCCAACCAGCCTGGTTTGACCAAGACCTTGCCTTCCGTTTTAAAGCTGTGACCGGCAGCCGTGCTGATGCGGGTGGTCACCATGTACTCGGCGCTGGGGAAAAACACCGCCATAAAACGGCGAACGACCAAGTCGTACAGCTTTTGTTCGGCCTCAGACAAGCCAGAAGGCGCCTGCAAGGTGGGAATGATCGCAAAGTGATCGCTGACCTTGGCGTTGTCAAAAATTCGCTTAGAAGGCTTGATATAGCCATTGTTCAGCGCTGTGAGGGCATGCGGCGCCAAATGCTTCATGCCGCTGTCGGCCAGCATGTTGAAGGTGTCCTTGGCCACGGGCAAGTAGTCTTCAGGCAAAGCACGCGAATCGGTACGGGGGTAGGTGAGGGCTTTGTGGCGCTCATACAAAGACTGCGCCAGCGACAAGGTGGTCTTGGCCGAGAAGCCAAACTTGCCGTTGGCCTCGCGCTGCAAAGATGTCAAGTCAAACAGCAGGGGGCTGGCCTGCGTGGTGGGCTTGGCTTCTTCTGTCACCGTGGCTTTGGCGCCTTTAACGGCTTGCACAATGGCCTCGGCCTCGGCCGCACTCCACACGCGGTCGGCTTTTTTCTCGGCGTCTTCAGCGTCTTTCTTCCAGGCCGTGTTGAACCACTTGCCAGGATAGGTCCCTGCCGCGGCATCAAACTGCGCGTGCACTTCCCAATAGTCACGGCTGATGAATTTGCGAATTTGCTCTTCACGTTCCACCACCACGGCCAGCGTAGGCGTTTGAACACGGCCCACGGTGGTTAAGAAGAAACCACCATCGCGAGAGTTGAAGGCCGTCATGGCACGGGTGCCATTGATGCCCACCAGCCAATCGGCTTCAGAGCGGCTGCGCGCGGCATCGGCCAAGCCTTGCATTTGTTGGTTCGAGCGCAGCTTGTCAAAACCATCGCGAATGGCTTGGGGGGTCATGCTTTGCAGCCACAAGCGCTGCACGGGCTTGCCCAAAGGAATGGTCTGCCCTGCTTTTTGCGTGCCGGCATACTGTTCAATCAGACGGAAGATCAACTCACCTTCACGCCCCGCGTCACAGGCGTTGACCAAGGCGCCTACGTCTTTGCGCTTGGCCTGCTTAATCACCGCATTCAGCCGGGTTTTGGTTTTGTCCACCGGCTTCAAGTCAAAGTAGGGCGGGATGACGGGCAAATGGGCAAAGCTCCACTTGCCGCGTTTCACGTCAAATTTCTCGGGCGCCTGAATTTCGACCAAGTGGCCAACGGCGCTGGTCACCACATAGGTTTCACTCTCAAAGTGGTCCTCGTGTTTCTCAAATTTACCTGCGATCGGCGTCAAAGCGCGCACGATGTCTTGAGCCACTGAAGGCTTCTCTGCAATCACCAATGTTTTCATCTCATACAATCCGGTCTCGCGTGCGCGCATGCGCACGTGTACACACACGGGCACGCGCACACGCGCGCCCACATGTTTTCACCATAACAAATTTTTAACGCCGTGGTCAAAAAAACTGTTCTGTCGACAAAATCGACTTTAAAGCCCGCCGCCAAGCCCCAAGCCAAGCCAGCGGTCGTCCCGGCCTCCGGCCGACGGGTCCAAGTGCGCCGCTCAGGCGTCCACGGCAAAGGGGTGTTTGCACTGCAAGACATTGCAGAGGGCGAGACCTTGTTTGAATATGTGGGTGAAATCATCAGCTGGGACGAGGCCCAAGACCGCCATCCCCATGATCCCTCAGACCCCAATCACACCTTCTACTTTCATGTGAACGAAGACAAGGTGATTGACGCGCTGCATGGTGGCAACTCTTCCCGCTGGATCAACCACAGCTGCAACCCCAACTGTGAAGCGGATGAAGACAACGACCGCATTTACATCAAAGCCCTGCGCAACATCAAGGCCGGTGAAGAGCTCAATTACGACTATGGCTTGATCATTGACGAGCCCTACACGCCCAAACTCAAGGCAGAGTACCCCTGCTGGTGTGGCAGTGCCAATTGCCGCAAAACATTGCTGGCACCTAAGCGCCGACCTGCTACGCCCAAAATTCCCAGTCAAATTAAAAAGATTGAGAAGAAAATCAAGAAGCTCAAGAAAGAGCTGAAGTCCGTCAAAAAGAAAGCTTGACGTTCACCCTCTGCAACAACGCACAAGGCGCTTCAAGCCAACTGAACCATGAGCGACTGGGCCCCCATTCAACGCTGGCCTGCAGAGGCCATCTGGCAAGCGGTGGTGCCGCAGTGGCCTGGTTTCAGCCTTGAAATCCTGCCATGCATAGACTCCACCAACACCGAACTCATGCGGCGTGCCCGCGAAGGCCGGCATGAGCCTCTCTTGTTGTTGGCTGAACGTCAAACCGCTGGGCGCGGCAGACAAGGCAGAAGTTGGACAGGCGAGATTGGCGATGCCCTCACTTTTTCCATCGGACTGCCCTACCAGCCCGTCAATTGGTCTGGTTTGTCTTTGGCCGTCGGCTTGAGCTTGGCGGAATCACTGGGTGGCGATGTTCAACTGAAGTGGCCCAACGACTTGTGGCGCAACCAAAGGAAATTGGGTGGCATCTTGATCGAGGCGGCCAGCCAAGGGGCGCAGAGTTATGCCGTCATCGGTGTGGGCCTGAACGTTCACAAACCCGCGGCCACTGACCTCAGAACCCCCGCAGCGGCCGTTGACGAGTTTTGGCAAGGGGTTGATGCGCCCAGCCTCCTGGAGCGCGTTGCGGCGCCACTGTTTGACGCGCTCTTGCGGTTTCAATCCGAAGGCTTTGAACCCTTGCGTGAAAGATTCAATGCCCGCGACGCACTGCTGGGACATCAGGTCATCACCAGCGATGGGCAAGAAGGCCTGTGCGAAGGCGTCGATGGCAGCGGCACACTGCGCATGCACACGCACCAGGGGCGGGTCCACATCAACAACGCAGAGGTCAGCGTTCGGCCTTTCAGCCCGCCAATTGGAAGCGCGCCATGAAACACATGAAGTTGCGCTGGTTCATTTTGCTCTTGATGATTTTGAACGCCTTGTTTTACATTTGGCAAGACGGTTTTTTTCAAGCTTGGGGCTTTGCGCCATCCAGCGTGCGAGAACCTGAGCGAAAACTGCAACAAGTTAACCCAGACAATGTACTGATCACAAGGAACCCCTCATGAGCTTGAAACTTTACTTCGCGCCAGGCGCGTGTTCGTTTGTACCGCATTGCTTGCTGGAGCTTTCCGGTGCCCCCTACGAGCCCCTCATGGTCAAGCTGCACAAGGGCGAACAAAATGAGGCCGCTTACAAGGCGATCAATCCTCGCGGCCAAGTGCCCGTGTTGGTCGACCAGGCGCAAGTGATCACGCAAATACTGGCCATCATTTTGTATGTGGACCAGAAATTCCCAGCGGCGCAGTTTCTGCCAGCGGACCCCTTGGCGCGTGCCAAAGCCATTGAAACCTTGGCCTGGATGAACAATACCGTGCACCCCACTTTCACGCACATTTTCATGCCGCAAAAGTACAGCGACCAAGAATCGGTGCAGGCTGCATTGAAGGTGTTCAACACGCAGCTGTACCGCGGCTTGCTGGCTGAATTAGAAGGCTTCGTTCACAGCTTGGCGGGCACAGGCCATTGGTTGTCGGGCGCGCGCTTGGGTCCGCTGGATGTTTACGCTTTGACGCTGACACGCTGGGGCTCCATTGCAGGCATTGATCCCAATGCCTATCCGGCTTTATGGGCCCACATTCAGAAAGTCGCTGCTGATAGCGCAGTCGCCCGTGTCATTGAGCGCGAACGACTGCAACTGAACTTGTACAGACCCAGCTGACCTGCGGTTCAAGCAATACGGGTCCTGAATCGGTTGGTGGTTCGCGCAAATCGAATGGTGAAACACGCACCTGGCGGTGTTTGACCGGGATGCGCCACATCGACAGAAACCGTCGCCCCATGTCGCTGCGCAATTTCTCGCACAATGGGCAAGCCCAAACCTGAGCCATCGACATTGCTGCCCAAGGCACGGTAGAAGGGCTCAAAGACACGTTCTCGCTCGGCCAGCGAAATACCGGGGCCGTTGTCTTCCACTTGCACCGCCAAGGCTTGACTGTAAGGGTCCACCAACAAACGAACGGTGATCACGCCCATTCGCTCTTCAGTGCTGGGGGTGTAGTGGATGGCGTTGTCCACCAAGTTTCGAATCATCTCTTTGAGCAATGTAGGGTTGCCTTGAACATTCAAGAAGCGGCGTTTTTCTTCTGAGTCGACACCGTCGTAACCCAAGTCCAAACCCTTGTCCATGGCGCGAGGCAAAGAGTCATGGAGGACTTCGCTGACCAGTGCCTCCATGTCACACGATTGCAAATCGATGGCGCCGCCACCTTCTGCGCGCGCCAATGAGAGCAATTGATTAACCGTGTGGGTGGCTTGCACACTGGCACGGCCAATTTGCTTGAGGGAGTGTTTCAAGTCTTCTTCGCTGGCGCCTTTTCTTTGGGCCAAATCAGCTTGCATGCGCAGACCCGCCAGGGGTGTTTTGAGTTGATGCGCAGCATCTGCCAGAAACCTTTTTTGGGTCGCAATGGAGTCTTTCAAGCGACCCAACAAGTCATTGACCGATGACACCAATGGCGCTACCTCAATGGGCACCGCCTTCTCGTCCAGGGGGCTCAAGTCGTCAGACTTTCTGGCACGAATTCGTTCTTCCAATTCAGACAGCGGCTTGATGCCGCGCACCAAGGCCAGCCATACCAAGAGCACCGCCAAAGGCAGGATTGCAAACTGCGGCAACATCACGCCTTTGATAATTTCAGTGGCCAAGACCGAACGTTTTTCTCGTGTTTCAGCCACTTGCACCAGCACAGCACCGAGATTGCCTGGTGATTTTTCAGACGTCAAATTGACCCACGTGTAGGCGACGCGAACTTCTAGGCTTCGCATTTCATCGTCACGAATTTTGACTTCGTAACTGCCCAACTTTTCTTCGTCTTGAGGTTGCGGCAAATCACGATCACCGCCCAGCAATTCGCCTTTGGGACCCATCACCTGGTAGTACACCAAGTCGGCATCATCGGCTCGCAGCAACTCACTGGCTGGTTGCGGTAAGTTGAATTGCACGCGCTGTTGGTCTGGGCTAAGCTTGACCAACTGCGCCAATGCTTGCGCGTTGTAAATGAGCGCTCGGTCAAATGGCTTGTTGGCAAGTCCTTGTGCGACCAACCAAGTCAGTGCCAAACTCACAGGCCACAACAACAACAAAGGCGTCAGCATCCAATCCAAAATTTCGCCAAACAGCGACCGCTGCTCACGGCGAAAAATAGACATTTGCCAGTTTTTAGGTTTCATTCATGTTGGCCGATGAGGCCACACTTCATGCGTCATAGCGAGCAGAAAATTACCCAGGAATTTTTTCGAGGCAGTAGCCCAGTCCGCGCACGGTCGCAATGCGAATGGGCCCTTTCTCAATTTTCTTGCGCAAGCGATGGATGTAGACCTCAATCGCATTGTTGCTCACCTCTTCGCCCCACTCACACAGACGCTCAACCAATTGGTCTTTGCTGACCAGTCTGCCGGCGCGTTGGAGCAAAACTTCTAAGAGCCCCAACTCACGTGCAGAGAGCTCCACCATCTTGCCATCAATCGTGGCGACACGGCCCGACTGGTCATAAATCAGAGGGCCATGTTTAATTTGCGACGTGGCGCCGCCCATGCCCCTGCGAGTCAGTGCGCGAACGCGTGCTTCCAACTCTTGCAAACTGAATGGTTTGGCCATGTAGTCGTCTGCGCCGTAGTCCAAGCCTTTGACACGCTCTTCAACACTGTCAGCTGCCGTCAAAATGAGGACGGGCAACGTAGAGCCTCTGGCGCGCAGTTTTTTGAGCACGTCCAAGCCGTGCATTTTGGGTAAGCCCAGATCCAAGATGAGCAAATCAAATTCATTGTTGGTCATGAGCGCGGCATCTGCCTCAGAGCCGCTGGCCACATGATCGACTGCTGCACCCGCACTGCGCAAACTGCGTAACAAGCCATCGGCCAGCACCTGATCATCTTCGGCAATCAAAATACGCATGGTTGTCTCCTACTTTGCGGCCGGTGGCCTTTTTGGTTTTTTCAATCTTGTTTGCAAAATGCTTCACAACATCTCACGCAAATTTTAGTCGACTCACATGCAGTACGCCTCAAGTCCCAGCGCCACAACGGTGGCAACTTCTGCGCCCACGGATTCCTTGAACTCTGCCTCTGCTTGCGCAACAGCCATTTGAAACGCTGCCAACCACGTCAAGCCTGCTTCCGTGAAGACCACACGCCTTGCGCGCGCATCGCGTGTGTCGCTGGTTCTTGTGACCAAGCCCCAGGCCTCGCACTGGTCCACCAAATTTCCCATCGCCTGTTTGCTCATGCCTGCAGCTTGCGCCAGATCCGTCAGTCTTGAGCCTTGAAGCGACAGGTGTCTCGTGATGTGCACATGCGCCGCGCTGATTTGATCTCTGGCCGCCAAATTTGACAATGCCAAGGGCACATGGTCGTTGTTAGCCATGAGGCTGAGCACCCTGGCATCAAATCGGCGCATGGCATGGCCCATGAGCCGCCCCAGATGGGTCTCGCGCCAACGGTCATCCATGGACTTGGTTAAGTGCTTTTGCAGGTCTGGATTGGGTAAAAAACTGTCATTCACTGGCATTCGATAATAGTAAGGCAAACTGACCAAAAAATCTATTTACGCACCGAGACAATGGGGTTACAGTACTGTTCAAGCATCCAGTCTTTGATCAACCCTCTGAATGCAAATTTTTTAACCCGTTGATTTTCAAGGAGATTTTCATGAGCGACCAAAACAGCGACAAAACCAAAGCCCTGCAAGCAGCCCTGGCCCAAATTGAAAAACAATTCGGCAAAGGCACCATCATGCGCCTAGGCGAAGGCGAAGTCATCGAAGACATCCAGGTCGTGTCCACGGGCTCCTTGGGTCTCGACATCGCATTGGGCGTCGGTGGTTTACCCCGCGGCCGCGTTGTTGAAATATACGGTCCAGAGTCTTCCGGTAAAACCACACTCACCTTGCAAGTGATTGCCGAAATGCAAAAAATCGGCGGCCAATGTGCCTTCGTCGATGCCGAGCATGCCTTGGACATCCAATACGCTCAAAAACTTGGCGTCAACTTGCAAGACCTGCTCATCAGCCAACCCGATACCGGCGAACAAGCGCTTGAAATTGTTGACAGCCTGGTCCGCTCCGGTGCCGTTGACCTGGTCGTCATTGACTCTGTGGCTGCACTCACCCCCAAAGCCGAATTGGAAGGCGACATGGGCGACTCTCTGCCCGGCCTGCAAGCCCGCCTCATGAGCCAAGCCCTGCGCAAGCTCACGGCCACCATCAAGAAAACCAATTGCATGGTCATCTTCATCAACCAAATTCGCATGAAGATTGGCGTCATGTTCGGATCGCCCGAAACCACCACGGGTGGCAATGCGCTCAAGTTTTATGCGTCTGTGCGTTTGGACATTCGCCGCACAGGCACCATCAAGCGTGGCGACGAGGCCATTGGCAATGAAACCAAAGTCAAGGTCGTCAAAAACAAGGTGGCACCGCCATTCAAAACCGCAGAGTTCGACATCCTGTTTGGCGAAGGCATCAGCCGCCAGGGTGAAATCATCGACATGGGCGTCGAAGCCAAAATCATCGACAAGTCCGGCGCTTGGTACGCCTACAACGGCGAAAAAATCGGCCAAGGCCGCGACAACGCCCGTGAGTTTTTGCGTGAAAACGCAGAGCTGGCGGCAGAAATAGAAAACAAAGTTCGCGAATCCTTGGGCATTCCTTTGTTGGCCGAAGCCGTGGCTGCGGCCTAACGGGGTCACGAACTCTGTTTCACAGTTGCGCTCCTTGATCAATGGCTCAGCCCGGGTTTAAGTTGTCCCTCAAAGGACGTGCGTTGCGGCTTTTGTCGCAACGCGAACACTCACGGGCTGAGCTGGTTCGCAAACTGACCTCTTACGAAGAAGTGCCAGGCGAATTGGCACAAGCTTTAGACGACTTGCAAGCCAAGGGTTTCATCGACGAAACCCGCGTGTTGGAGTCGGTGCTGAACCACCGTGCGTCCAAACTTGGCAATGGCCGCATCAAACAGGAGTTACAAGCCAAAGGTTTGGCGCCTGCGGCCGTGGCGCAAGCCATGCTCGACTTGAAAGACTCTGAATTTGATCGCGCCCAAGGCGTTTGGCACAAAAAGTTTGGCTCCGTCGCCGTCGATGCCAATGAACGGGCCAAGCATTACCGGTTTTTACTCACGCGTGGCTTTTCTGCCGAGGTGGTTCGCAAAGTGGTCAAACAAGCCGGCTCAAGCGACGAAGACGGAGACAACTAACCCGCACTTTGGTGCGAGCGCTAGGCGGCGCGAAATTGCTCAGGACAGTCCCAACATCAGCTTCAGGTTTTGGACGGCGGCGCCACTGGCGCCTTTGCCCAAATTGTCCAAGCGGGCGATCACCACGGCTTGTCGATGGGCCTCGTTGCCAAACACACGCAACTCCATTTTGTTGGTGTCGTTGTTGGCTGTGGCGCCCAATTTGCCACTGTCTTGTGCTGGCAAAACATCCACCCAACCACCATTTTTCAGGCTTTCGGCATAGTGACTCAACAAAGCTTGGTGCAAATCGGCCAGCTTGGGCTTGCTGGGCAAGTCGTCCAAATGCAAAGGCAATTGCACCAACATGCCTTGTCGGAAGTTGCCCACTGAGGGCATAAAAAGCGGTCTGCGGGTGAGACCGGTGTACTTCATGATCTCGGGCACGTGCTTGTGTTGAAGGCTCAAGGCGTAAGCCTCGTGAAGGGGCGCACGACCCGCTTCATAGTCTTCAATCATGGGACGACCGCCACCGGAGTAACCACTTACTGAGGGCAAGGCTATTGAAAAATCAACAGGGATAATCCCGGCACTGACCAAGGGTGCCAAGATGGCAATGGCCCCCGAGGCATAGCACCCAGGGTTGCTGACGCGCTCGGCCTTGATCACAGCTTCACGCTGGCCAGCACGCATTTCAGGAAAACCAAAAACCCAACTGTCATTGACGCGGTGAGCCGTTGAAGCATCGATGATGCGTGGTTTGTGTCCTGTCATGGCATCAATCATGGCCACAGACTCGCGAGCGGCATCGTCGTGCAAACACAAAATGACCAAATCGACCTGGGCCATGAGTTCACGTTTGGCCTCTGGGTCTTTGCGGCGCTCTGGCGCGATGCTGACCACTTCAATGCCAGGCATGGCCAAAAGGCGCTCCCTGATTAAAAGTCCAGTGGTTCCAGCTTCGCCGTCGATGAATATTTTGGCCATTCAGGGCTCTCCCAAGAAATTTCATGCCGCCGTCATGTCACTGTAAGTGACTCGGCTCAAGATTGGTGCGTTGCAACATGATACAGTCGCCGGCTGCAGTGTCCAGTGCTTGTTTAGGGCAATTCACCCTGACTGGCTGGTGAGAATAACCACCCTCTGAGAGAAACCTCATGAAGATCCACGAGTACCAAGGCAAGGAAATCTTGCGTCAATTTGGTGTGCCAGTGCCCCGCGGCATTCCGGCCTTTACAGTGCAAGAAGCGGTCGAAGCCGCTCAAAAACTTGGCGGCCCTGTTTGGGTTGTGAAGGCACAAATCCACGCGGGCGGCCGCGGCAAGGGCGGCGGCGTTAAGCTGGCCCGCTCCATCGACGAGGTCAAACAACTCGCCGGTGAAATTTTGGGCATGCAGTTGGTGACTCACCAAACTGGTCCAGAAGGCCAAAAAGTTCGTCGCCTCCTCATTGAGGACGGCGCCGACATCAAAAAAGAATATTACATCTCTGCTGTCACAGACCGCGCCTCACAACGTGTGGCCATGATCGTGTCTAGCGAAGGTGGTATGGACATCGAAGGTGTGGCACACGACACACCCGAGAAAATCATCACCGAAATCGTTGACCCCGCTTTGGGCCTCACCGACGCACAAGCCAAGATGTTGTCTGATGCCATTGGCGTGCCTGCTGGCTCCACAGCCCAAGCCGCTGACGTGCTCCAGAAGGTTTACAAGTGCTACATGGAAACCGACGCGTCTTTGGTCGAGATCAATCCTTTGATCTTGGAAGGCAACGGCGGCATCCGCGCTTTGGACGCCAAGTTCAACTTTGATTCCAACGCCTTGTTCCGTCACCCTGAAATCGTGGCTTACCGCGATTTGGACGAAGAAGATCCCGCAGAAATCGAAGCATCTAAATTCGACTTGGCCTACATCAGCTTGGACGGCAACATTGGTTGCTTGGTCAACGGTGCCGGCTTGGCCATGGCCACCATGGACACCATCAAGTTGTTTGGCGCCGAGCCTGCCAACTTCTTGGACGTGGGCGGCGGCGCCACCCCCGAGAAAGTCACTGAAGCTTTCAAGATCATGTTGAAGAACCCCAAAGTGAAAGCCATTTTGGTCAACATCTTCGGCGGCATCATGAAGTGCGACACCATCGCAACTGGCGTGATCACCGCTTGCAAGGCCACTAACTTGAACGTGCCTTTGGTCGTTCGCATGAAGGGCACCAACGAAGATCTGGGCAAGAAGATGCTCCAAGAAAGCGGTTTGCCCATCATTTCCGTGGACACCATGGCAGAAGCAGCACAAGCTGCCGTTAAAGCGGTGAAAGGTTAATTACATGTCTATCTTTATCAACAAAGACACCAAAGTCATTACCCAAGGTATCACCGGCAAGACCGGTCAGTTCCATACTGAGAAATGCCAAGAGTACGCCAACGGTAAAAACTGCTTCGTTGCAGGTGTGAACCCCAAAAAAGCGGGCGAGTCCATCTTCAACATCCCCATTTACGCTTCCGTCAAAGAAGCAGCATCTGACACTGGCGCTACTGTGTCTGTGATCTACGTGCCGCCAGCAGGCGCAGCCGCAGCCATCTGGGAAGCCGTTGAAGCCGACCTCGACTTGGCCATCTGCATCACCGAAGGCATTCCTGTCCGTGACATGCTCGAAGTGCGCAATCGCATGCGCGCCAAAGAAGCGGCTGGCGGCAAGAAAACTTTGCTGCTCGGCCCCAACTGCCCCGGTTTGATCACCCCCGATGAAATCAAGATCGGCATCATGCCCGGTCACATTCACCGCAAGGGTCGCATTGGCGTGGTGTCACGCTCAGGCACATTGACTTACGAAGCTGTGGCGCAATTGACCGAAATCGGTCTGGGCCAGTCTTCTGCGGTCGGTATTGGTGGTGACCCCATCAACGGCTTGAAGCACATCGACGTGATGCGCGCTTTCAACGACGATCCCGACACCGATGCCGTGATCATGATCGGTGAAATTGGTGGTCCCGACGAAGCCGAAGCGGCTCGCTGGTGCAAAGACAACATGAAAAAGCCTATCGTTGGCTTTATCGCTGGGGTCACAGCGCCCGCAGGCAAGCGCATGGGCCACGCCGGTGCCTTGATCTCTGGCGGCGCCGACACAGCCGATGCCAAATTGGCCATCATGGAAGAGTGCGGCTTCAAAATTACCCGCAATCCTTCAGAAATGGGCCGTTTGCTGAAAGCCATGCTGTAAGCACAAATACGGATTAGACGGGTGGTTTTAGCCCGTTACACTCTGCCCACAGAGTTTCGAGAGCGCTGTCAACGAAAGTTGTCAGCGCTTCTTCCTTTTCTATTGCTGGAGATAAAACATGGAATTTTTGCAAACAAGCGAGTTCTGGATAGGTTTGTTGAAGATCATTTGGATCAACATCATTTTGTCCGGTGACAATGCCGTGGTGATTGCATTGGCTGCGCGCTCATTGCCAACAGAGCAACAAGGCAAAGCCATCATGTTTGGTTCTGGCGCGGCCGTTGTGTTGCGCGTCGCTTTAACCGTCGTGGCCGCCAAACTTTTAGAAGTCTCCTATTTGCAAATTGTGGGCGGCCTGTTGTTGCTTTGGATTGGTGCTCAATTGCTGAGCGAAGAAGACGAAGAAGAAGGCGGCGAGCCGACGCAGTCCACCATGGGCGCAGCCATCCGTACCATTCTGATTGCCGACTTGGTGATGAGCTTGGACAACGTGATTGGCGTGGCCGCTGCCGCCAAAGGCAGCATGACCTTGCTCATTTTGGGCTTGGCCATCAGCATTCCCTTGGTGGTGTTTGGCAGTTCCATGATGATCAAACTCATGACGCGCTTTCCCATTGTGGTGACCTTCGGCGCGTGTTTGATCGGCTGGGTGGGCGGCGAGACCATCGCCAGCGACGTGGCATTGCGTGAGTTCTCTGCGGCCAATCCTTGGCTTCATTACACGGCTGCAACGGCTGGTGCGTTGGCTGTATTGGCCATTGGCAAGTATTTCCAAACCAAGCACTCAGCCTCAGAAGCGCCAGAAGCAAACGCTTGATTGGGCTGCAAGCATTTGTGTCCAAGCCGACCCCTTGTGGTCGGCTTTTTTACGTCTCAGAATGACAGCACAAGATTAAAATTCATGTTTAGCAAGGAACACCATGACCCATCAACGCTCCAATTATTTTCGCGGCTTCACCCTGATTGAACTCATGGTGGTGATTGCCATCATCGGCGTCTTGGGTTCCTTGGCGTTACCGGCTTACCAAGATTACGCTGTGCGCGCCAAAGTGTCGGAAATGATGCTGGCCGCAACCCAGTGCAAAACAGCGGTGAGCGAGGCCGTGAGCACGGCATCTCAAGCCGACATCAGCGCGGTACTGCCTGCCACATGCCCCTCGCAAAGTACCAAATATGTGAGCAGCATGTCTGTGGATGCCAATGGCATCATCACTGTGGTTGGCAACCCCGAATCCCTTCGCGGCAATACCAGCGCCACGGCCAATGCTTTGGCACTTTCCCCCCTCCAAACCGGCAGCACGCCACTGGTTGGCACCACCGATGGCGGCAAAGCCATTGGCACCTGGCTGTGCGGTCCTGCAGGCACCAACCCTTTGGACTTGAAATACCTGCCCAATTCCTGCAAAGGTGCGTGAGGAAATATAGCGCTCACCCTGCAGCCAGCGCTTCTATACTTCGGCCAAAACAACGACCGGAGACCTTCATGAAAACTTCCACCTGGCTTGCCAGTGCTTTATTCGCTGGCTTAGGCCTGACTTTCCATGCGGCACAAGCTGTTGAACTCAAAGTTCTGAGTGGCAATGGCTCGCGTCCAGCAGTCATTGCACTCACCAAGCAATTTGAACAAGCGACTGGCCACAAAGTCACCGTGGACTTTTTCGTCAATCCAGACGTGAAGAAAAAAATCGAAGGCGGCGAATACTTTGACGTCACAGTTCTCAATCCGCCTGTTTTGGACGAGCTGATCAAAAAAGGCAAAGTCGCCGCTGACTCGCGCGCTGTGATTGGGCGCATTGGCCTGGGCGCCGCCATCAAAGCCGGCGCGCCGAAACCCGACATCTCCACTGTCGAGGGCTTTAAAAAGACGATGCTCAGCCTCAACTCCGTGGCTTATCCAGGCGACGGTGCCAGTGGCATTTACTTTGTCAGTCTGCTTGATCGCATGGGCATTGGGGCAGAAATGAAGTCTAAATTGCGCCCTATGCCCGGCGAGTACAACGTTGAAGTGGTGGCCACGGGCACGGTCGACATGGTGGTGGTGGTGGCCTCGCGCATCTACGGCGTGCCTGGCGTTGACATGTTGGGTCTCATTCCCAGCGAACTTCAAACTTGGATTGGCTTTGCCACAGGCATCAACCCACAGTCTCAGCACGCAGAAGCCGCTCGCGCTTTGACCAAATTTTTAAGCACCCCGCCTGCCGATTCAGTGCTCAAACCCATTGGCATCGAGCCCTTTGTGGAATAAGCCAGCAGGCCGTCAAACCCTCAAGGCGATCATCAAGGGGCCAACCAATGCCCCGACTTGCCGCCTTGCTTTTCCAGCAGCTTCACATTGGTGATGGTCATACCTCTGTCAACTGCTTTGCACATGTCATAAATGGTCAGCAAGGCCACTTGAACGGCTGTCAGCGCCTCCATTTCCACGCCCGTCTGCCCCACTGTTTCGGCGGTGGCTGTGCACACAATGGTTGGCGTCTGCGCTGATGGTGGAATGTCGAATGCAAGGGCCACACGTGTTAAAGCCAAGGGGTGGCACAAAGGAATCAGATCAGAAGTTCTTTTGGCGCCTTGGATCCCGGCGATGCGCGCAATGCCCAAGACATCGCCTTTTTTGGCAGTTCCGGCTTGAACCAAAGCCAAGGTGGCAGGTAACATGTGGATTTGCCCCGTGGCCACGGCCACACGATGTGTCGAAGCCTTGCTGCCCACATCGACCATATGGGCTTGACCTTGTGCGTCAAAATGAGTCAGTGGCGATGATGAGTTTGGCAAAGTGTTGGACATGACCTGATACTTCAATGGGGAGGGGAAAACCATTTACAAAAGCTTGACTTAGTTCGCGCATGATACGTGTTTCAGATTCTCCACAGAATTCGGTAGCCCCACTTTGAAGCTGACGTCTCCCAAATCCAAAGCACTGATCGCCTTACTGGCGACTTCCCTGTGGCTCACGCCCGTGTGGTCACAGTTGCCGCCAAGCTCACAAGGCCTGCCCTCTCTTGGCGATGGCGCTGATATCACCTTGAGCGCAGAGCGCAAGCTGGGCGATCGAATTGCCCGAGAGCTCTACCGCGACCCGGATTACTTAGAAGATCCTGTCCTCGACGAGTACTTGCAAAATATTTGGCAGCCCTTGGTGAAGGGCGCTCAAGCGCGCGGGGAACTGACGCCCGAATTGCAAGAGCGCTTTGCTTGGAAAATTTTGATTGGTCGCGATCGTTCGGTCAATGCCTTTGCCTTGCCTGGCGGCTATTTAGGCATTCATCTGGGATTGATCAGTGTCGTCAACACCCGCGATGAGCTGGCGTCCGTCATGGCGCACGAACTCAGTCACGTGACGCAAAGGCACATCTCTCGCTCCATGGGCGATCAAGCACGCATGACGCCTTGGCTCATTGGCGCCATGATCTTAGGCATGTTGGCGGCTGGTAAAAGCGCACAGGGCGCGCAAGCCATGATTGTGGGCGGCCAAGCGGTTGCCGCGCAATCTCAACTGAATTTTTCTAGGGACATGGAGCGAGAGGCTGATCGCATTGGCTACGGCGTGATGTCAGAAGCCGGCTTTGACACGCAAGGCTTCGTGACCATGTTTGGCAAACTGCAACAGGCTTCTGGGCTGAATGACAACGGTGGCTTTCCATATTTGCGAAGCCACCCCTTGTCCACAGAACGCATGGCGGACATGCAGGCGCGCCAACAACTTCAGACCCCCAAGGCCAGCAACCTCGACAACGATTTGATACAAGCCATGATGTCTTCCAGGGCCCGTGTGTTGGCGCAGCCAGGGGTTGATGCGTTGCGGGCTTGGGCCAACGAGGCTTCGGACAAGGGCGTTGAGCAACTGCCTGTTGCCAAGCGCATGGGCATCTTGTACGGCGCTTATCTTTCTTTCCTGCAATTGCGTGACTTTCAACCAGCGCGGGGTCTACTGTTGCGATTGAAAAAGACGGCTGGGGAACACCCGCCTGCCATGCGTTTGGTGCAATTGCTTGAGACCGAGTTGGCATTCAAAGAAGATGACATGCGTGGGGCCATCCAATCATTGAGCGCAGTGACCCGGCAAGCCCCTTCCAGTTGGCAGCGACCCGAAATGATCTTTTTGGCCCAAGCCAGTTCACGCCTCCAAGTAGCAGCACCGACACAAAACAATGCTGAGTTGCTTGCCAGTGCCACCTCCGCCTTGCAACGTCATGTCCTTCTCAACCCACAAGATGCGCAAGCCTGGCAGATATTGGCCACGGCACTCTCGGCGCAAGGACGCCCATTGGCCAGTTTGCGCGCAGAAGGCGAAGCGCAATTGGCTCGCATGGATGTTGGCGCTGCGGTTGATCGCTTGAGAGCGGCTCAAGATGCATCTCGAAAAGGGACCGCTCAAATGAGTGATCACATTGAAGCGTCGATTGTGGATGCACGTTTGCGTTTTGCCCAAGGTTTGCTCAAAG
Organism: Comamonadaceae bacterium; assembly: GCA_947373185.1. Classification (GTDB taxonomy): domain Bacteria; phylum Pseudomonadota; class Gammaproteobacteria; order Burkholderiales; family Burkholderiaceae_C; genus Limnohabitans_A. Next base: position 45,190 of record CANBWP010000012.1, read on the forward strand.
AGCAAATGATGGAGCGGCCTGAACGCTAAGGGGCTGCACAGTGCTTCCCTCCGCATCACACTGCATCCAACCGCTGTTTGCTTTATGGCATGCCAAGACCCCATCCGGGATAGCGCTAGGGTGACCGGCAAATTGCCAACCATGGCGTGTTTTTGCAAAACGGTAGTTGTCTCGAAAATTCACAGTGGGTTGGCCCTGCTGCGTGTAAAAATAATCGGTTGTGAATTGAATGTCTGCTTCAGTCACTTGCCAATTTTTGAGGGTGCGGACATACAACGGCGTTTGCACGTCCAAGTTTTGAATGCGGCGGATACTTCGAACTTCTGGCTCGGCAGAAGCTTGCATGTGCGATGCACTGGCAGTGGACAACAGTTGCTGCGTGAACGCTGCAATGGCTGGCATGGCATCACGAAGCGTTTGCAGCTGAGCGCCGTCTAAGTTCTCGTCTCGAAGTTTGAATGCTTTTTTGACAAAGAGATGCGGCGGCAATATTTTGAATGCAACCCCCGCCACGACATCGACGTGCCCCTCGTCTACAAAAAATTCAGAGGCACACCCTGACAAAAATAGCGCCAGGAAGCCGACGACGACTTGCATGGTGATGCGTGCCATGCTGAATGACAAACCTGAAGTCAACATCACGCTCAACTGCCTATCATGCAGCTTTCGGATTGCGCCTTTTGATAAGCACTTTCGCCCAACAAGCTCACACTCACGTAATAAATGCTGGAGATGGCGTGGCAAGTGATGGGGCCGCCTCCCTGTGAGGCACATTCACTCAAAATGTTGGTGGCGAGTTTGGTGTCTGCGGTGTCACGGTTAAAACCACACATTGAATAACTTTGATCGTGCTGAACGCACGCTTGTGAAATGTCAATGCCAAAGAGCATGTCCGGGACATAGGCATCGCTTTTGACGGTGCCACAGCCTGCGCCCAAAGCATTGCCATCTGCTCTGGCGCCATTGCTGGTGCCTGAGTCGAATTGAAAGAAACTCCAAAAGCCACCGCCATGCACGTGGCTGGCCATTTCTGAATTGAAAGTTTGCATGATGAGTTCCTTGTGAAAATGAAAAAGGCTGAAACAAGAAATCAATGCTAGGCGCGCACGGCAATTTCAGGGCCTGCTTTGGCTTGCAATGACGCCGCACAAGGCCGGCCTGAAACCGTTAGAATTCGCATCCCTCTCTTCAAAGTAGCTTCTGTTTCAATGGCAGGCATCCACATCACCGACATCGAAGCGGCCATCAACTACTGGCGTGAAAAAAATCCGTCACCTGATGGTGTGGCCTTGCCACGCGAGTTGCGAGCACTCGCCGAGGTGTATGCCTTGATGGTGTACTTCAAAGAAGACGAGGCTGACGAGTTCAGATTGCCTTTGGCTGCTGCAGAGGCATGGCAGGCTTGGTATGCCAGCACACCCGACACCCCATGCATTGCCATTTGCTCCACCTTTCAAGGTGACCCCGAATGCAAAGGCTGCGGCCGAAGCTTCGAAGAAGTGCAGCTGTGGACCGAAATGAGCCCTGGTGAAAAACGCACTGTTTGGCGCCGCATCACTGTCGATGGCACCTCGTGGCGCTTCAATCGCTATGCCGAGCGCGCTGCCGAAGACCGAAGCCTGGCCCGGGCTGCGGCCGATGCCCAAGTCCCCTTAGGCTTTCAAGGCTGATTATTTCCAGCGCACCACTTCAAGGTGCACACTGTCTTTTGAATTGCTCAAAGTCAAGGCGCCTTCTTGCACAGTGGCCTGCAACTGCATGCTGCGTTCCGCCAATTTGGCAAGCGCTTGGCTGGCGTCTGTCGGCACGCGCCAGACCTGCAATTTTTCCATGCGGGTGAGCTTGTTCTCGATGCCTTTCCACCAGATTTCGGCGGCATGGTTAAAGCAATACACCATCACAGCATCGGCCTTTTGGCACGCCTTGTTCAAGGGCTTGTCTTCAGGTTGCCCCACTTCTACCCACAGCCGTGTTTGGCCCGTGAAGTCGCGCAAGGACAAATCTGGATCATCCACATCCGACAAGCCTGCGCCAAAAGCCAACACGCCATCGCCATTTAAATCGGCTTGCAATTTGTGGGCATTCAAGGCCAATGCCAGCAGACGAATCATCATGCGCTCATCTGTTTCGCTAGGGTGGCGCGCCAGTGTCAGCGCATGGTCGGCGTAATAACTGTTGTCAATGTCGGCAATCGAAAGATTGACTTTGTAGATGGTGGATTTCAGTGCCATGCCATTCAGACCCGTTTGGCCAGCTCAATGGCTTTGCCAATGTAGCTGCCAGGTGTCATGGCCAACAAGCGATCTTTTTCGGCTTGCGGAATTTCAAGGTCGCGAATCAAGCCATGCAGGGCTTGTGCAGTCACCGTTTTGCCACGTGTGACTTCTTTCAGTTTTTCATAGGCCCCTTGCACACCATAGCGGCGCATCACGGTTTGAATGGGCTCAGCCAACACTTCCCACGATGCATCGAGGTCTTGTGCCAAGGCTTCTTCGTTGAGCTCCAACTTTTTCAAACCGGTCATGAGAGAGGCGTAGGCCAAGGCAGCATATCCCAGCGCCACGCCCATGTTGCGCAGCACCGTAGAGTCGGTGAGGTCACGCTGCCAACGGCTGATGGGTAGTTTTTCTGACAAGTGTTTGAGCACCGCATTGGCCAAGCCCAAATTGCCTTCTGCGTTTTCAAAGTCAATCGGGTTGACTTTGTGCGGCATGGTGGAAGAGCCAATTTCGCCGGCCTTCAAGCGTTGTTTGAAATAACCCAAACTGACATAGCCCCAGATGTCACGCGACAAATCGATCAAGATGGTGTTGGTTCGCGCCACCGCATCAAACAATTCAGCCATGTAGTCATGGGGCTCAATTTGAATGCTGTAGGGCTGGAACGACAGGCCCAAGCCCCAATGCTCGGATGAGGCGCCTGCTTCGTGGGCTTCTGGCGTTTCAACGACGGTCTTTGAAAATGCCTCCCAGTCAAAGTCTGGCCAAGCAGACAGGTGGGCGTTGTAGTTGCCAACTGCGCCATTCATTTTGGCTTTCAAGGGAACCGCTGCAATTTTCTCGCGCGTACCGCGCAAGCGCACCACCACGTTGGCCAGCTCTTTGCCAACGGTGGTCGGGCTGGCCGTTTGGCCATGGGTTCGACTGAGCATGGGCACCGCTGCATACAAGTGCGCCATGCTGCGCAATTGTTCAATCACTTCGTCCAATGCCGGCAAGATCACTTGTTGCCGCGCGCCCTTGAGTTGCAAAGCATGGCTGGTGTTGTTGATGTCTTCGCTGGTGCATGCAAAGTGAACAAACTCAGAAGCCGCTTCAAGTTCAGGCCGATCTTTGAATTTTGATTTGATCCAGTATTCCACCGCCTTCACATCGTGATTGGTGGTCTTCTCAATCTCTTTGATGGCCAAAGCGTCTTGCTCAGAAAACTGGCTCACCAGTCCTGTGAGATAGCGCCTTGCACCCAAGGTCAGCGGCTTGAATTCTTCAAAGCCTGCATCTGACAATGCGATGAACCAAGCCAGTTCAACTTGCACACGGCGGTGCATGTAGCCTTGCTCACTCATGAGCGGGCGCAAAGCATTGAGCTTGTTGGCATAACGGCCATCAAGAGGGGAGAGGGCGGAGATAGGAGAAGAAGTCATGTGTGCATTGTAAGTTCTGAGCCTGACAGCCAGCGTACCCGCTTCTTCCTCTAGAATGCAGGCCAGTTAGACGCGTATTTTTGAATTATTTTTGACAAGACTCACCCCATGAAATTGATCGGTTCACTGACCAGCCCCTATGTCCGCAAGGTTTGCATTGTGATGGCTGAAAAAAAACTGGATTACCGCATGGTGATTGAAGATGTTTGGTCAGCCGATACCCACATTCACGCCTCCAACCCCTTGGGCAAGGTGCCTTGCTTGGTCTTGGAAGGTGGCGAGGCGGTGTTTGATTCACGCGTGATTGTGGAATATTTGGACACCTTGTCGCCCGTTGGCAAGCTCATCCCCAGCAACGGCCGCGAACGTGCCGAAGTCAAAACCTGGGAAGCTTTGGCCGATGGCCTGCTAGACGCTGCATTGTTGGCGCGCATGGAAACCATCTGGCCTCACCGAACCCAAGAACAGCGCAGTCAAGCCTGGATTGACAGGCAATTGGCCAAAATTGCAGAGGCTCTGCGCGCCATGTCACATGGGCTTGCCGACAAGCCTTATTGCTCGGGCCCTCACTTGAGCCTGTCTGACATTGCTGTGGGATGCGCCCTTGGCTACTTGGATTTCCGTTTCCCGCAAATCGATTGGCGCGGCAACTACCCCAACTTGGACAAACTGTTGGCCAAATTGATGCAGCGTCAAAGCTTCATCGACAGCTTGCCCAAGTAAGCTCAGGCGTTAGCTCGCCTTTTCAGCCAACGCATCAAACTGCCTACCCAGGGGAGTTTTTCATACAACTCCTCGGCCGCGTCCCAATAGTCTCGGTGCAAGATGATTTGGTCTTGTGCATCCAAGACCAAATGGGTGGTGCCCAAAATGACTTGCTCGGTGCTGGTGTCAAAGCGTTTGAACTTGAACTTAAATTGCCAAGTTAAAAACGCCTGAGATCCCTCCACCACCTGGCCCGTGATGACAAAGCGCGGATTCTCAAGAGACACAAACATGTGCTGGAAAATGCCGTCAATGGCGGGCAAACCTTGCACCTCATTGAACGGATCCTTGAAGCGCGCTTGTGCGCTGTAGTAACTTTTCAAGCCCACCAATGTCTGTGGCGTCAAGCTTTCAAAGTAGGCTGCAATGCGGTCGAATTGTTGACGCTGCGTCATGGCTTAAAGTCCCGTAAATCGACGAACCAACGCAAAATACAAACGATAAGGCAACAAGCGCATGAGCTTGAGCCAAACCGTGAAACGTTTTGGAAAGTGAATGTCAAATAAGCCTTTGGCCCAACCTTGGAGCATGGCCTGTGCCGCTTGCTCGGGCGAGAGCAACGCCGGCATCTGAAAACTGTTTTGTGCTGTCAGCGGCGTGGCCACAAAGCCCGGACTGATCAAGCTCACCCCAATGCCTTTGTCTTGCAAATCCATGTACAAAATTTCGGCCAAGTTGGTCATGGCAGCCTTGGTCGGCCCATAAGCCAAGCCATTAGGCAAACCCCGCCAGCCGGCCACACTGCTGACCAAACTCACATGACCAAAGCCTTGTTGCAAGAAGACCGGTAAGGCTTCAGCCAAGACCCGCAACAGGCCGTTGTAATTGACGTCTTGGTGGCGCAACATGTCGGCCAAATCAAACTCTGTGGCTCGCTGAGCGCGGTAATGCCCTGCACAGTACAACATCAAGTCGACCTGGCCGCCCATCGCTACTTGCCGCGTCACATACTTCACTTGCAAACTGTCCGTCACATCAAGTGGCATCAATGCCACCGGTGGACCCTGTACCCCGCACGCTCGCGCCCATTCCCCAAGTGCGCCCAATTCACGGGCGGAAATCACCACAGAGGCACCTGCCGCCTGCAATGCTTTGGCACACGCCAATCCAATGCCACTCGAAGCACCCACCAACCAAACACGTTTGCCTTGCCACTCGCGCATGGGCGCATTCAAGGGCTGTCCCCAGCGCCGCACAGCCTTTCTTGACGGCTCACCTTGCAAGGGCAGAGGGCCACGAACCTTCAACTCGAGGACATCCGATGCTGGCGTACTCATGATTGGCCTTGATTGGCAACAGGGGTGCGCCGGGTAAAGGACAAGGTGACCTCCCCCAAACGAACACCGAGTTTGCTCATGACGGCCTTGTTCAACATGACGCGGTCATCCATCAAATACATCCAATCGTCAAATTGCACATTCCAAACCGTACCGTCCACGGGCAAAGCCAATGTGTATTGCCAGTGAAACGCATTGCCCTGCGTTTCACCCTGGGCCACACCCACCACATCGTCCGCGCGTCCTTCGTAACGGCCATGGGGTAAGGCTTTGAGGCGCCAAATACGGCGTTGCTGCGTCCCATCGGCATACACAAAAGCTTCGTCCAACACACCCTCATCACCTTGCCACTTGCAGTTCATCTGAACCGTGAATCGCTTGACCACGGCGCCACTGCGATCTGTGAACAGACCCCATGCATCCACCATGCCGTCAAAGTAAGTGCGCAAATCGAGCACTGGTTTTTGGTTCCGATAGTCGGCAACTTGTGGCCCCGCACAACCGGTCGCCGTTGCCGCCAAACCCAGCACCGCCGTGTTGGTGAGCAGCCAAGGGGCCGTCAAGCCCCGCGCCATTTTTTGCAATGTGTGTCGACGATTCATATTGAATTCCTAGAGTTGTACAGCCCAAAAGCCGCGCACAGTTTCAAAGCACAAGGAAACAAGCCGTAGGCCCATGTCAAAGCGTGCAGGCCTTCGACGTGCTGGGCGCCAGGGACATAGCCCCACCAAGACAGCAGCGGCAAACTGAGACCTGCCGCCAAGGCCAAGTTCAATTTGGTTGCCAAATTCCACCAACCTAAATACAGCCCTTCAGTTTTGCCCCGATGACCCAAACGCTGGATCAGACCATTGAGCATGGCGCCCGGCACGACCAAGTCAGCACCCAAAGCGGTACCAGAAGCCAAACACACACAGAAAAATGGCCAGACATCCCCGGCTCCAAGTTGGGTCACGCCCATGAAACTGAAGACCGCCAACAACATCCCCGCCAACCAGATTCGCGGCAAGTCAAATCGCTGGATGGCTTTCAACCACAAGGGCAGTGACAACGCACCAGACAAAAAATACGCACCTAAAAACAAAGGCGCTTGAGAAGCGGGTGCACGAATTTGATCTTCCACAAAAAACAAAACGAGACTTGCAGGCACTGCGCTGGCAATACCGTTGATCACAAAGATCAGAAGCAGTTTGGCAAACGCAGGGGCATTGAAGGGCGCAAAAAAATGCCAGTTCATCGGCAATGAATGGAGGGCACCAGCCAGACCGCCCAAAGGGCTGGTCTCCTCCCTTTGAAAAACCGCATGCCAAGCCCACAAACCGAGCCCCAGCAACAAACCCAGCAGGGCTGCGGTCTGCGTCCAACTCAGCCACACAGGCAACATGGCCGCCATCACAACACCCCACAAGCCCGCACCTTCGCGCCAAGCCAACACTTGCGATTGCTGAACCGCATCACCGCCCAAACGCGTCGCCCAGGCTTGATGAAGAATGCTCAGGCCACTGTAGGCCAGATGACAGACCGTGACGCACAACCCAACCCATGCCGCATAAAAAGCCGTGTCCGACAGGTGCGGTGGATTGAACAGTGCGGCAAAAGCCACCGCGAGCAAGAGGGCAAAACAGCCCGCCCACATGAAAAATTTCAACCGCGTTTGCGCGTAGAGCCAATCACTCAAGCGCCCTAAAAATGGATCTGTCAGGGCATCCATCAAGCGACTGCCTAGCAAGACAAAGCCGAGGAGCGCCAAAGGCACTGACAAGTGCGTGGCGTAAAAATGCGGCACATTGACGTACATCGGCAAAGCCACAAAAGCCAAGGGCAGGGCCAAAAACCCGTAGGCCATTGCGTCGGCATGTGACACACATTGCGGTTTCATGGCTGCGCCATCCAGGCTTGCCGGATTGCAGGTGCGGCGGTGGCTTCATGCAGCCAGATGCCAAAAAACAGCCTGGCAAATTGAGGGTCGGCAATGAACCCCAAACGTTTGTGTTGAGACCAAAACTCAGCCCCCGCATTGGGTTTGTGAATGCCCAGCAATTGATCGCCTTTTTCAACATTCGGAAACATATCGCTCATCGCTTTGCGCCAAGCCATTTCTTGGTCAGCGCTGAAGGCGCCAATGCGCTTCATTTCATCGATAGAGCGTTTGGCAATGTCTTTGCCCTCAAAACTTCTCAAATACGTCAACTCCAAAGCAAAAACTTGCTCGCTGTATTGCGACATTGAAAAGCCTGCCGATGTCCATAAGCGGGCGTCATAAATTTCAAAGCCCCAAATTTTCAAACGTTGCGGGGCTGAGGGTTTGGTGCCAGGCAGGGCCACATCGTTGGCACCTGCAACTTGAGCGAGGAGGACAGAAACCAGCACCAACGAAGACGACAACAAACGCCGACGCGTGCCACAACACGCCTCCTGCAGCACCGTCGGGCTTATGTCGTTCATATTTCAGGCACGCTTTTGCAAAGTGAACTGGATCACGTCCGTATTGGCTTCGTCAAATGCGGCTTCACAGTAGGCCAAATAAAACTCCCACAAACGCAAGAACTTGGTGTCAAAACCCAAGGTCAAGACTTGCGCTTCTTGCGCCATGAATTCGTGGCGCCATCGGCGCAGGGTCTCTGCATAGTCTGGGCCAAATTTCAGCTCATCTATCACGTCCAAGCCGGCCATGCGAGCTTGCTTTCTAAATTCTTCAGGGCTTGGCAAACAGCCACCAGGGAAGATGTATTGCTGAATGAAGTCGGTCGATTTCACATACCGATCAAACAAGGCATCATCAATCACAATGCTTTGAATGCAAGCCTTGCCACCTGGTTTAAGAAGCTTGCTCACCGTTTGGAAGTAGGTAGGCCAATATGATTGGCCAACCGCTTCAATCATTTCAATCGAGCACACTGCGTCATACGGACCATCGTCGATGTCGCGGTAGTCTTGCAAACGCAAATCGGCTTGTTCAGATTTGCCAAGCCATTTCATACGCGCCTTGGCAAAGGCCAGTTGCTCGGTGGACAAGGTCACGCCAGCCACATGAGCGCCGAAATCGACGGTGGCCATTTCCGCCAAAGCGCCCCAGCCACAACCAATTTCCAACACCCGAGAGCCTGCTGCCACATCGGTCATTTTCAAAGCGCGCCGTACTTTGGCCTGCTGTGCTTGTGCCATGCTTTGGCCAAAGTCGCCCTCAAACAATGCGGACGAATAGTTCATGGTGCCGTCCAACCACAACTCATAAAAAGCATTGCCCAAATCGTAATGGGCGTGAATGTTTTTACGGCTGTTGGTTTTGTTGTTCCGATTCAACAAATGACGCACGCGATAAGCCATGCGGCCCCACCAAGAGCCATAAATGAGGTCTTCCACAGCGCGCCTGTTTTGAATCATGACACGCAACAGATCACTCAACGAAGGTGTACGCCAATCGCCTGCCATATAGGTTTCTGCAAAACCGATATCGCCCGACTTCATGCTGGCTGAAAAAACGTTCCAATTGCGCAAACTGATCGCAGCATGAGGCAAGGTGGCATTGCCATACACCTTCGTGCTTCGATCTGGAAACTGAATGGTCAAGGTGCCGTGCTCAATTTTTTCGAGCAAACGCAAGACACGTCGCGCAGCCAGGGGGGCTGATTGAATGGTCAAGTCCGTTTGGTGTGTGGTGCTTGTGTTCATGAACAGATGATTTAAGAAGAAGTCGTTGACGGGGTTTGTGCAGGCGTGACGAATTGCGCTGGGGCTTCTGGTTTGCTAAAAAACGGCACGCGCTTTCGCCATAGCAGAAATGCATGCCAATGAATTCGCACCATCACTGCCAATGTGAAAAATGGATATTTGAGCAAGGCACGTCGAATGGCTTTGGCGTCTGCCGGCTTGAGAACGCCACTCAAGCTGGTTTGAATCAATGCGCCCTGCGCATCATCATGGTCAACCCGTGCGACCAATCGCTCTTGGCCTTGCAACTCGGTTCGCATGAATCTGAATTGATAACTGCCCGTCACTTCGCAAAAAGGTGACACATGAAATGCTTTGCTGGCATAGGCCGTTTTTCCATAGTGCGGTGCGTCCAATAAATAACAATGACGCTCACCAAAGGTGTTGTGCACCTCTGCCACGATGGCGGCCAAACTGTTGTCCGCTCTATGGCAATACCAAAAACTCACGGGCTTGAAGGTGTAACCAAAGACCCGCGGAAAAGTCTGCAACCAAACTTCACCTTGCGCATCCACAATGTTTTCCTGTTGAAGCACGTCTTCTAACCAACCTAGCGCACCACCTTGTTCGAGCGTACGTCCATCGCCATGGTCCACATCGTGGAACGACAAAAGGCCTGCGCGGTTGATGGCCAGACCCTGATTCAGGGCTTCGCTTTGCTGCGCACGCAGTAGGCGAATGCGCCGCATGGGCAGCATCAAAAAATAGGCGCCGTAGTGAAACGCGTGGTGCACAGGTCTGAGGCGTAAGTGCCTGACTTGGCCTTCACCGATCAGCGCGCCACTGGTGGTCATGCATTCACCTTCAACAAAAGTTCTCTGGCAACCGCCAAGCCAGATTTCAAACCATCTTCATGGAAGCCATACCCCAACCAGGCGCCCGCATACCAAGTGTTGTGCTGGCCTTGAATGGACGGCATGTGTTGCTGTGCATCCATGGCGGCTTGGTCAAACACAGGGTGCGCGTAATCAATGCTGCGAATGATTTTTCTGGGGTCAATGGCTTTGCTCGGGTTCAAGGACACGACGACGGCTTGCTCATAGGGCAATGGCTGCAGTTTGTTCAACAAGTAGTGCAGGCATACGTTTGCGCTCTCTTGTTGTTCACTGTCTGCCCGTTCATAGTTCCATGCGGCCCAGGCTTTTCGCCGCTTGGGTAACACCCCCTCATCGGTGTGCAAGACCGCCACATTGTTTTGATATCGAATGGCTGACAAATAAGCTTGCTCTTGCGCACTCGGGGCTTTCAACATGCGCAAGGCCTGGTCTGAATGAGTGCACACCACCACGTCATCAAATCGCTCGGCATGGCCATTCGTCATCACGCGCACACCCTGCGCATCTCGTTCGATCAATTCGACGGGCGTGTTCAACCGTTTGTCAGCAATGCCACTGACTATTTTTTCCACATAATTTCTGGAGCCACCTGTCACCGTGAACCAACGGGGCCGATTGCTGACCTGAATCAAGCCGTGGTTGTGGCAAAACCGAATCATGGTGGCCACCGGAAAAGCCAACATCTGGTCTGTTGGACAACTCCAAATGCAACCCATCATGGGCAAGAAATACCAATTTTTGAAGGCCTCACTGAACTGATGCTGCTTCAAAAATTCAGACAAGGGCTGACGCATCTCAGTTTCTTTTTGCGCCTGTGCAATGCGGGTGCACAGGGCGTTGAAACGCAAAACGTCTGCCAACATTTTTAAAAAAGCAGGTCGAAGCAAATTTTTGCGCTGTGCAAAGACAGTGTCTAAATTGCTGCCGCTCCACTCCAAGGCTTCTTCACCCCAGACCTTGGGCGCTTGAACAGAAAACGACATGTCCGACAAGGACGTCTCAACGCCCAACTCTGCAAACAGATTGATCAAATTCGGATAGGTCCGTTCATTGAAGACCAAAAATCCCGTGTCCACACCGTGCGTCACCAAGCCCTTCTGGGTTGGCAAAGTGATGTCGACCGTATTGGCATGGCCCCCAAAGTAGCTACCGGCCTCAAACAACGTGATGTCCGCTTGACCTTTCAAACTGTGTGCCACGGCCAAGCCTGAAACACCTGAACCCACAATCGCAATTTTTTTGAATGTCATGATTGATTCAGGGTGCTTTCATGGCCAGGTTTTTCTCAATCGCCTGTATTAAATTCTTGTTGTCAGGACTGGTCATGCTGTTGTAGCTGTCCAGCAACTTGCCATCTCGTCCGATCAGGTATTTGTAGAAATTCCATTTAGGTTTTTGACCCGGCTCCAGCGCCAATTGTTTGAAAAATGGCACCGCTGCGTCGCCCGTCACCGCAGTTTTGGTAAACATTGGAAACTTCACGCCAAAGGTGTTTTCGCAGAAGTCTGCAATTTCCTGGTTGCTGTTTTTCTCTTGCGCAAAGTCGTTAGAGGGAAAACCCAAAACGACCAAGCCTTTGTCCTTGTATTTGCTGTACAGGTTTTCTAAGCCCTTGTACTGCGGGGTAAAGCCGCAATAGCTGGCGGTGTTCACAACCAATATCACTTTGCCGCTGTATTGGCACAGCGATTGTGACTTCTCATCTTGCAGCCTTGGAAAGCTGTGGTTGAGCAGTGCAGGGCACGTCTGCGGGCTGACGGCAGGGGAAGACACCGCGGTATTTTGGGCATGCAAGGACATGCTGCAAAAGAGCAGCCCTATTGAAACGCCAAAACCAAGTCCTTTGAAATTAGCCATTGAACTACTCATTCTATTTTGTGACTGGGCAGTTTACTTCTAATTTCTCAGCTTGTCACGGAATGATCGAATGCCTCTTGACCTCGGGGAAAACAGCCTGCCATAGCGCGAGAATCGCCCTCATTTCCGCGTCCACCGAGGCCGCTTGAACTTGGGTCGGCTCTTCATTCAGACGCGCTTGGTGCTGCACCTTGCGCAATGCGCGGTAGGCAGAGGAGGCTGCAAAACCCACACCCGTTGGCAACAAGCCAGCCGTTTCAGCGCGCTGTAGCAGGGCAATGTTGCCCACGTTGTCGGCCAATTCAGGATGGTTCGCTGTGTGGACCAAGACCAAGAACTGCACCGCGAACTCGGCATCAACCATGCCACCGGCACTGTGCTTCACATCAAACAAACCGGACTTGATGGGATGCGCGGCGCGCACCCGATTGCGCATGGTCACAATCTCTGCCTTCAGGGCGACCTCATCGCGGCGGGCGCTGATGACGGCGCGCCGAACATCGCCAAAGCGCTGCTTCATGTCTGCATCGCCCATGACAAAGCGGGCACGTGTCATGGCCTGATGCTCCCATGTCCAGGCCGTGTTGCTGCCGCGTTGCTGTTGGTAGTCAGCGTATGCGTCGAAAGTGGTTACCAACAAACCTGAGCTCCCATTGGGTCTGAGGGCGGTGTCGATTTCAAACAAATCGCCCTCGGCTGTTTTCACGGTGAACCAATTGATGAGCTTTCGGACAAAGCCCGCGTAGACCTCTTGGGCCCGCTCGTCTGCGTCTTCGTACACAAAAACGATGTCCAAATCACTGCCATAGCCCAGCTCTTTGCCGCCCAATTTGCCATAAGCAATGATGGCAAATTGGGGGCTGTCCCGGTGCCGGTTTTTCAGACACGACCAACACCACTGTGCTGTGACGCGCAGCACGGCATCGGCCATCGCACTCAAATCATCTGCCACCTGCTCAACTGTCAAGCGGCCTTCTACATCGCGGGCCAAAGTTCGGAAGACTTCGGCGTGGTGGGCTCGCCTCAGCAAATTTAACAAGCTCTCTTCGTCATCTTCGCCGGTTCGCGCAAGGGCGTTTCTGCGCGCCATGAGTTCGGCCTCAAAGTCATCGGCCACAAAGCGCTGCTGCAGCACCTCACCATTGGCCAACTCGTCGATCACACCGGGGTGCTGAACCAAATAACGTGCCGGCCATTTGGCCGCACCCAACAACCTCAACAGACGTTCGTGGACGTTGGGGCGCTCCAGCAGCATGGCCAGGTAACTCTCACGCCGCATCAAGGGCTCCATCCAGTCGGCCATGCGGACCACGGCCACGGACTCGACTCGCCCTTCCTTGAGCCACTGCGCAGTGCGCTGCAAAAGCCGCATCAAGCGCGCCCGCGCGTCATCGCGCAGGCCTTTCACTTTGGGACTGTCCTGCCAATGCGCCAAACGCGTTCGCGCCTCGCCCTCAAACAAATCCAAAACCGCCTCTAGCTCGGGACGTTCACGGGCACTTGCCGTGTTGCAAGATTTGCACGCCTTGTCGCCGCCCAACAGAATGTCAAATTCATGGGCCACAACTTCTCGGTGAGCATCCAAATCGGTCAGAAAATCGCAACTGTCGCCGTAGCCCATGGTCTGCGCAATCCAGCTCAAATCCTCGTCCTGCGTGGGCAAGACATGGGTTTGTTGGTCGTCCAGGTACTGAATCCGATGCTCTACTTTGCGCAAAAAAACATAGGCCTTGGACAGCGCCTCGGCCGTCTCGAAGGGCATCAAGCCAGCCTTGGCCACGCGCTTCAAAGCATCCAAGGTGGGCCGCGTTCTGAGCTCCGGAAATTGGCCCCCTCGCACCACTTGCAAAAGTTGGACCGTGAACTCAATCTCTCGAATGCCACCACGCGAGAGCTTCACATCGTTGGCTCGCTCCGGATGACCAGCGCTGCGCTTGGCCGCATGGTCCCGAATTTGTTGATGCAGGGTGCGCAAGGATTCAAAAACGTTGTAATCCAAATAGCGGCGAAAGACGAAAGGCAAGATGAGCGTGCGAAGGCTGGCAGCAGAGCCATCTTCAATGGCGCGGCGCGGCGCTATGACGCGACTCTTCATCCAAGCAAAGCGTTCCCACTCACGGCCCTGGACCAGCAAATACTCTTCCAAAGCACCGAGTGATACAACGCTGGGACCCGAGTTGCCGTTGGGCCTGAGCGCCAAATCCACGCGGAAGACAAAGCCATGTTCGGTCGTCTCTCCCACCAAGGTGTAAATGGCTTTGACGGCGCGGCTAAAGTACTCTTGTACAGAAATACGCCCAAGACCTTGGGCATTGCCCGCTGTCTCACCGTCTTCGTCGTAAACGTAAATGAGGTCAATGTCGCTGGAGACGTTCAACTCGCGTGCGCCCAACTTGCCCATGCCAATGACCCAGAATTGGGCCCTCGCGCCTGCTGCCGTCAACGGCGCACCGTGCCGAGCATCTAAATCTTGAAATGCCTGCAGACAGGCTTCATCGAGCGCAATTTCCGCCAAATGCGTGACCGCCAAGGTGACCGTTTCAAGGGTGGCCCCTTGTTCGCAATCCAGGGTCAGCAGACGCGCGAGTGTCCATTGACGCAAGATCCGCAATGCGGCGCCCACCTCGTAGCCCTGCGCGCGCAATTGGGCATAGGCTGTTTTGAGCAGTTCTCGTTGCGGAACACCCTCTGGCAAAGCAGCAAATACATCGGCATAGCGCCGTTGCAGCCTCTGATAAAACCGCGACCCCTCCGCCATGGCCGGACTCCGCCTGGATTCAATCGCCTTGCCTGCCTCAAACGCTTGTATGGCAGTCATAATTCCATGCCTAAGCCAATATGTCCCATCCCGTATTCCGAATGCTCAATTTTTCTTCGTGGTCCAAGCTGATCAACGTCACGCTGCGCATGGCTGCCTGGGCCCTGCTGGTCGTGGGCTTGGTCTTGGCGATGGCATGGACGGCATTGCATTTTTGGATTGTGCCGCGAATTGAGGATTTCCGTCCTAAGTTGGAAAACATGGCCAGTCAAACCATTGGGGTTCCCGTTCAAATGGGACGCTTGGTGGCAGTTTCTTCTGGCTGGATGCCCACCTTTGAAATCCACGACCTCACGTTGCTAGATCCTGAAGGACGCCGCGCGCTCACGCTGCCTAAAATTGTTTTTGCCATCAGCGTCAGATCCGTTCTCAATTTGGGCGTCGAACAACTGGTGATCGACTCGCCCACGCTGGACATCCGCAGAACAGCACAAGGCGATTGGCGCATCGCTGGACTGGCCCTGAAAAAAGAGACCGACACCGATTCGGCGGCCGTCGATTGGCTTTTTTCACAAAAGGAAATTGTCATTCAGCACGGTACCGTCGTCTGGACTGATCAATTCAATCCGCGTCAAAAGGACAAGCCCTCGCTGAATTTGAACGATGTGTCTTGGGTACTTCGCAACTCTGCCCGGCATCATCAGTGGCGTTTGGATGCAACACCGCCCACGGGTTGGGGCGATCGCTTTGTGCTCATGGGCGATCTTCACCGAAGTCTTCTGTCGACCCACGCTGGTCGATTCAAAGACTGGAGTGGCCAAGTTCATGTGCAGTTTCCAGACGTCAACTTGGCAGAACTGGGGCCTCATTTGCCTTGGAAATTCAATGCCACCCAAGGCCAAGGGGCCCTTCGCATGTGGGTTGACATGCAACACGGCAATGTCAAACAAGCCACAGCGGACTTGGTGCTAGAAAACGCAACCGCGCAACTCAGACCAGAGTTACAAGCCTTGTCATTTAAAAACATTGCGGGCCGTGTTGCCATCAAACCTCAGCACAGCGGCTTTGATGTTTCAACAGAAGGCCTGCGCTTTGATACCGCAGATGGCTTGCACTGGCCCGGCGGCAACGTCAACATCTCCTACCTCGAAGCAGAGAATGGTCAGTCCGCCAAAGGTCACTTTCAAGGGGACAAGCTCGACCTATTCGCCTTGCGTAACATTGCCTTGCAATTGCCTTTGCCCGAAACAGCCCGGCAACGCTTGATCGATCACAAGGTCAATGGCCTGGTCAACACCTTGAACCTAGAATGGACTGAGCAGCAAACGGCACAAGGCAAGTCAATTGACGTCCAACTTGCCAACGGCCAAATTGAAGACTTTTCCTTTGAAGGCGGCAAACCTGGCTCAAGGTCTGAAAACTGGCCTGGCATTGAAAACGCCAATATCCATTTCGACGTCAACGCCAACGGCGGCCAATTCAAGGCCGTCATTCAAAATGGCGCCGTCAGCATCAACCGCATTTTTGAAGACCCACGCATTCCCCTGGAGAAAATGCAAGCCAGCATGAAGTGGCAAAACCAAAAGGGGCAGGTTGTTGTTCCTGAGTGGCAGCTCAGTGTGCACAACCAAGACGTCACGGGCGAATGGCATGGCAGTTGGAAGCCCAGCACCATGCCCAACAGCTTGGGGGTTTTAGATTTGCAAGGCACGATCATCCGTGGCGACGCGACCAAAGTGCACCGCTATTTGCCCTTGTCCATTCCGCAGTCCGTCCGCTACTACGTGCGTGACAGCATTCTCAAAGGCAGCGTCAAAAACATGGCCGTCAAAATCAAGGGCGACCTGCATGAGTTGCCCTTTGCCAATCCCAAAGACGGCGACTTCCGCTTTGCGGGCAAGGTAGAAGACGTTCAATACGCCTATGTGCCCGTCAGCATCGCAGGCACCTCGAATCGCAATGCCGCCAATGAGCCCTTGTGGCCTGCGATGAACAATGTGAGCGGTGATGTACTCTTCGATCGCCTGAGCTTCAAAGTCAATGGCGCCAGCGGCAAGTGGGGCAACGTTCCCTTTGCGCAAATCAAAGCAGAAATTCCCAACCTCCGGGCAGACGTCGTTGTCAATGTGCAGGGCGAAACCAAGCCGAGCGCCAAACAATTGCTCACAGAGCTTCGTCAATCGCCCGTGAACAACATGCTGAGCGGCGCGTTGACGCAAGCCAGCAGCACGGGCGCATTGAGTGCACGGCTGAAATTAATTTTGCCCCTCGCAGCATTGGACAAAACAGTGGTTCAAGGCAGCGTGACCTTTGCAGGCAACGATGTCCGGATGCTGTCCTCCTTGCCTGCCTTTGAAAAAACACAAGGCAGCATCAACTTCAATGAAAGCGGTTTTAGCCTGGCTGGTGTCAATGCGCAATTTTTAGGCGGCGCCGTTAAATTGGACGGTGGCACACGCAAGTTGGCGGCAAAAAGCACTGACGCCAATCCGCTCATTCGCATTCAAGGTCAAGCCACGGCCAATGGCATGCGTCAAGCCCAAGAAATTCCGCTCCTGAGCCTGTTGGCTCAACAAGCCAGTGGCGCCACCGCCTACACAGCCAGCTTGGGCTTCAAGGGGGGGCAGAGTGAGTTGAGCATTCAGTCGCAGCTTCAAGGGCTGGCATTGAATCTACCGGCCCCTTTGAACAAACGCCCAGATGAGATGGTGGCGGTGAAATTTGAGAACATCATTCAAAGCACAAGCAATGCAAGTCTCAACAAAGCGCAGCGCGATCAGGTACAAATTGCTTGGGGCCGGGCGTTTTCTGCGTTCTACACACGCGATGTCAGTGGCAATGAACCGCGTGTTCTGAGTGGCCGCTGGGTCGTGGGTGATGCGTTCTCAGCAAGCACCAATGCAAATGACACGGGTGTCATTGCCAGCCTCAATTTGACGTCCTTTTCGATTGACGACTGGCTGCAAATTTTTGCGCCACCCAAGTCCGGCGCAACCCATCAACTTGCACAAAACACAAATCTTTCAAGTTCGGCTCAGGCCTATTTACCGACCCGCATGAACTTGAAAACCAATGAATTGTTCGTGCAAGGTAGAAACTTGCACAACGTGGTCGTCAATGGTTCTCGTGACGGTTATTTGTGGCGCACCAACTTAGACGCCAAAGAGCTGAGCGGCTACTTAGAGTACCGTCAGCCCAATCAACAAAATACAGCTCGCATTTACGCGCGTTTGGCGCGTTTGAGTTTGCCGCCTTCCGCCGATCAAGCGGTTGAGTCTTTGCTGGAAGACTCGCCCGTTGCCATTCCGGCACTGGACATCGTGGTCGACGAGCTGGAGTTACGCGGCAAGAAGATGGGCCGCGTCGAAATTGAAGCCGTCAACACCGACAGCGCGCCCTCCAAAACCAATACGGGCCGCGAATGGCGCCTGAACAAATTGAACATCACGGTGCCAGAAGCAAGTTTCAAGGCCAACGGCAAGTGGGTGACCTCCAGAGATGGCACTGTGCAAGCCAACACAGACATGGTATTTAAACTAGACGTCTCAGATGCCGGCGAGTTGCTGAATCGACTTGGCACCAAGGATGCGCTCAAAGGCGGTGGCGGCAAGCTAGAAGGCCAAGTCAGCTGGCAAGGCTCGCCCCTGACGTTGCACTACCCCAGTTTGAATGGTCGTTTTAACGTCAACATCGGCAGAGGGCAGTTTTTGCAAGCAGAACCTGGCGTCGCCAAGCTGTTGGGCGTTTTGAGTTTGCAAGCTTTGCCAAGGCGTTTGTTGCTCGATTTTCGCGATGTCTTCAGTGCGGGTTTTGCTTTCGACACCGTTCGTGGTGACGTCAGTATTCAACAGGGCATTGCGAGCACTCGAAATTTGCAAATGAAAGGGGTCAATGCGCTGGTGCAAATGGAAGGCAGTTCGGACATTGCCCGAGAAACTCAAAATTTACGCGTGGTGATCTTGCCAGAGGTTGATGCCGGCACGGCCTCTTTGTTGGCTGGCTTGGCACTCAACCCCGCCATTGGACTGAGTACATTTTTGGCGCAATTGGTCCTTAAGCAACCCCTCAGCCGCGTCAACTCTCAAGAGTTCACCATCGACGGCACATGGGCAGACCCCAAAGTGACCAAAGTCACGGGGCATACCCCCTGATCTCACAATCGGCTTCGATGTGGCATGCCCCAAACAACCTCTGATACAAGCAACGCCGTCCCCGTCTGGGGGTTTTTCAAGTCCGTGACGCGTTCGTTCACAGACCGAAGAATTTCACTCTGGATTGCACTGTTTGGCTTGGTGGTGGCGCTGCTGGTCACCTTGGTTTGGTTGGCGGGCCGATACGAAGCCAGCCAATACCAAGCCGAGCTAGACCGGGATGCCGCCGATGCGGTCAGCGACCTTCAAAGGGGATTCACTCATCACGCGCTGAGTTTGCAAAACTTGCAATACAAATCCTTGTCCAATCAACTCTGGCATGGCGAGATATCGGGTCTGCTGAATCAAAATCGAGAATGGTTGCGCGTTGAAAAGCGCGACCCTCAATTTGCCGTGGTGGATCAAGCGAATTCACCTTTTCGAATGCCCATTTTTGACGCGCATTCACACCTGAATGAACAAGCTGAAATCATTCAAACGTGCGTGCGTGCCAAACGCTTGAACGGCCCCGCTTATTCCCGAAGTTATTTCGTGCCGCAAGCCAGCGGCATGGGATTAGAAGTCATGGAAATGTGCCTGCCCATCCTGGAGCAAGGCATCCTCAGTGGGTACACCTTGCTGACCTATGGCTTGCAAGAAGTTTTGGCCATCCAGTTGGGCGACACGTATGGGCGTCGCAATGAAATTTCATTCACAGAGCCAGACGGTACGCGACTTGCCGTACAGGGCTCTGTGCCTCGCACCAAACGCTTGTTCACGGCCACTCAGTTGCTGGATTTGCCGGGCACCACGCTGGTTCTTCGCATGGATGGCCGAAGAGCTGGCCCCGATCTTTTCCCCAATGTGTTGCCCGCGCTGGTCACCGCCATGTCCATCGCCTTGGTTTCTGTCTTGGTGTTGCTGGTGAAAGACTCGCGAAGACGCCTCAAAGCAGAGCGCGATTTGGCCGATGCCTTGGCGTTCAGAAAGGCGATGGAGGACTCGCTGGTCACTGGCCTGCGGGCTCGCGATTTAAAAGGTCGCATCACTTACGTCAATCCTGCTTTTTGTCAGATGGTGGGCTTCAAAGCGGAGCAATTGCTTGGGGCGTCGGCGCCCATGCCCTATTGGCCGACCGAGATGGTTGGTGAATATCAGCAACGACAAGCGGTGCGTTTGGCCGGCAATGCGCCGCCCCGTGAGGGTTTTGAATCGGTCTTTGTCAGACAAGATGGCTCTCGGTTTCCTGTGCTCATATTTGAAGCGCCCTTGATCAATGTTCTGGGCAAACAAACCGGATGGATGAGTGCGTTTTTGGACATCAGTGAACAGCGTCGCATTGAAGAGCTGTCGCGCGCAAGCCAAGAGCGCCTTCAAGCAACGGCGCGCCTTGCAACCGTCGGTGAAATGGCGTCTTTGCTCAGTCACGAATTGAACCAGCCCTTGGCGGCCATCTCCAGTTATGCCACCGGCTCTTTGAATTTGCTCTCCCACCACACAGACTTGCCGCCAGCGCAAACTTTCAGCGATCTGCACATGGCACTTGAACGAATTGCCCAGCAAGCCAGCAGAGCGGGCAAGGTCATCAACAGCGTGCATGACTTTGTTCGGCGCCGAGATCAAGACCGAGAAGTAGTCCGCCCGCAAACCATCGTTGATGCCGTGATGCCCTTGGTTCAATTGCAAGCCCACAAGCTTCATGTCCGCATCGACGTGAAGATGGACGAAAGCTTGTCTCCTGTCCTGTGTGATCGAACCATGGTGGAACAGGTTCTCTTGAACCTTGCCCGCAATGGCATGCAAGCAATGGACCATCCTGACTGCCACAAGCGGCTCTTGACGCTACAGGTTAAAAAAGCGGCGTCCAGTCTGTCACACGGTTGGATTGAGTTTGCCGTCATCGACTTGGGTGTCGGCATTTCTGAAGACATTGAAAAGCAACTTTTCACGCCCTTTTTCACCACCAAGCCAGAAGGCATGGGTTTGGGTTTGAGTCTTTGCAGAACTGTGGTGGAGCAGCATGGTGGTCATTTAGAGTTTGAAGCCGTGACACCTCGGGGCACTTTGTTTCGATTTACGTTACCTACGGCCAGCAGTCTCTAAAGCCCTCTAAAATTAAGCCATGCAGCCCTCTCTCAATGCCTGTGTTTTCATCGTCGATGACGATGCCAGCGTCCGTGACGCCATGGCCTGGTTGCTGCGGTCTCGGCGCGTGATGAGCGAGTTGTTTGAAAGTGCCGACGCCTTTGAACGCATGCTCAATGACAAATTTGCAGGCCCTCAAGCGCCCGCCCCCCAACAAGCTGGCTGTATTCTTTTAGATGTACGAATGCCGGGTCAAAGTGGTTTGGCCCTGTTTGAAAAACTCATCGACAATGGTTTGTCTGACATTTGGCCTGTCATTTTTTTAACGGGTCATGCCGATGTCCCGACCGCAGTAGACAGCGTCAAACGAGGTGCTTTTGATTTTTGCGAAAAACCTTTTTCCGACAACGCTTTGGTCGACCGAATTGAGCAAGCCTTGGCATTGTCGGAAGCGCGCTTGACGGTGCGACGTCAAAGCGCTGGTTTGACCAGCAAATTGGCCGATTTAACAGAGCGTGAACGCGACGTGATGCGTTTGGTGGTGGAGGGTTTGCCCAACAAACTGATTGCCGATCAATTGGACATCAGTGTGCGCACGGTGGAGGTGCATCGCTCACGCGTTTTTGAAAAAATGGACGTCAAGTCAGCCGTTGAGTTGGCGAACTTGTTGCGAGAAGTTTAAAACGCTCGACGACGCATGCTGACCATGTTCAACGGTGTTTGTCATGCTCATTTTCAAGCGGCGCGTCATTCGCACTTTGGGCGTCTGACTTCAGTTCCCCTTTTTGACGGCCAGAAAACATGGTCCACCAAACAATCAGCAACAAGACCAGCAAAGCCAGCAAGGCCTCTAACAGTATCAATCCCATGAAACAACTCCTTGGAGCCCTGATTGTAGGGAGCTTGCTTACAAGCGGGACATTGCTGTTGGTCTCTTGTAGCGCGCCGCCCCTCAGTAAATACGACGCGCCTCAAGCCGAGGCCCCGAGGGCTTTACCTGCCAGCAACGGCGCATTGCCAAGCGTTCATGTCAACGCAAAAAGTCGATGGGTCATGGCCTCTTGGGCAGACTTGCCGGGCTTGACCCAAGACAACATCACAGAGGCATGGGCCGCCTGGATGCAAAGTTGCACTCGGAGCAGCGCCTTGCAAAAAACAATTTGTTTGGAAATCAAGCAACTGGAAAAGCAAAGCACGCAGGCTCAACGTGAATGGCTCTTGACGCGCTTTCAGCCGTATCGTGTTGAACAACTTCAAAGCGCTTCAAGCAGCGCATCCGGCTTGTTGACGGCCTATTACGAACCCGTGCTAGAAGCTTCGCGCACTGCCAAGCCAGGGTTTGAAGTGCCCCTCTATGCACCGCCAGCCAATTTAAAATCACGCACACCTTGGTACACAAGAGAAGAGATTGGCAGGCTTCCTGCGGCCCAGAATGCACTGAAAGGCAAAGAGCTTGCCTACGTGGCAGACCCCATCGATGCCATGATGTTGCACATTCAAGGTTCTGGCAGATTGTGGCTGAACAACCTTGACGGTACGCGCAAACAGATTCGGCTGGCTTTTGCAGCGACCAACGATCAGCCCTATCAAAGCATTGGCCGCTGGTTACTGGATCAAAACCTCACGAAAGACGCCACTTGGCCGGGTATCAAAGCTTGGTTGGCTCAAAACCCGAGGCGAACCAATGAGCTCCTTGGGCGCAATCCGCGGGTGGTGTTTTTCAAAGAGGAGGCCTTCAATGGCCTTGACGCGTCGCTTGGCCCCAAGGGTGCCCAAGGCGTTCCTTTGACGCCAGGGAGGTCCATTGCCGTTGACCCTGGCAGCATTCCTTATGGCACACCGGTTTGGTTGTCCAGCAACGGCCCTCAAACACAACTGAATCGCCTTGTCATGGCCCAAGACACGGGCAGTGCCATTCAAGGTGCTGTACGCGCTGATTATTTTGTCGGTTCGGGTGATGCCGCAGGAGACCTTGCCGGTCGCCTGAAACAAGACTTGAAATTGTGGGTTTTGCTTCCCCGATAAGCCGGCTCGTTCTACACTGCGGCTCAAAGCCTTTGAAAGTGGACTCTCATGAACGCTCCCTTGCCTGAACACTTGCGCCAAGCTTTGGCAAACGTCACATTGGACGATAAGTACAGCCTGCCCTCTGGTCGTGCCTTTATGAGCGGGGTTCAAGCCTTGGTGCGGCTTCCTATGCTGCAACAAGAACGTGATGCGGCAGCCGGTAAAAACACGGCCGCCTTGATCAGTGGCTATCGCGGTTCACCCTTAGGTGGTTATGACCAAGCCCTTTGGAAAGCCAAGCCCTACCTTGAAAAACACAACATCGTGTTTCAACCAGGCGTGAATGAAGAGTTGGCGGCAACCGCTTTGTGGGGCACCCAGCAAATGGGCTTCGCGCCAACGGGCAGCAACAAATTTGATGGTGTTTTTGGCATTTGGTATGGCAAAGGCCCTGGTGTCGATCGTTGTTCAGATGTTTTCAAGCACGCCAACATGGCTGGCACAACGCCTTGGGGTGGCGTCTTGGCCATTGCCGGAGACGACCATGTGGCTAAAAGTTCTACAGCAGCCCATCAAAGCGACCACATTTTCAAGGCCTGCGGCTTGCCTGTCTTCTTTCCAGCTTCGGTGCAAGAAGTGCTCGATTTGGGTGTGCATGCCATTGCGCTGAGCCGCTTTGCAGGGGTCTGGTCTGGCATGAAAACCATTCAAGAAATTGTGGAGTCGAGTGCCACAGTGGATGTTTCTGCAGACCGCGTGAAAATCGTTTTACCGGAATTTGAAATGCCTGCAGGGGGTGTGCACATTCGTTGGCCCGATACTGCTTTGGACCAAGAAGCACGGCTGTTTGATTTCAAATGGTATGCGGCACTGGCATACATCCGTGCCAACCGTTTGAATCACAACGTCATTGAAGGACCCCAAGATCGCTATGGCATTGTTGCCAGTGGCAAGGCCTACAACGACACCCGACAAGCCTTGCTCGATTTAGGCTTGGACACAGACACTTGCCAACGCATTGGGCTGCGTGTTCACAAGGTGTCTGTGGTTTGGCCCTTGGAAGCACAAACGACGCGTGAATTTGCACAAGGTCTTCAAGAAATTTTGGTGGTTGAAGAAAAGCGCCAAATCATTGAATACCAGTTGAAGGAAGAGCTCTACAACTGGCCAGATGCCAAAAGACCTCGCATTGTGGGCAAGTTTGATGAATTAGAAGGCGATGACTCTGGTGGTGAATGGTCTGTTCCCAATCCGATTGACCATCGCTTGCTCCGCGCTAACGCCGACCTGACCCCCACCTTGATTGCCAAGGCACTTGCCAAACGTTTGAAGAAATTAAATTTACCTTCAGATGTTTTGGCTCGAATCGATGCACAACTGCAGTTGATTGATGCCAAGGAAAAATCTCAAAACAGTTTGTTGATCAACCCTGCCGCTGACCGCATGCCTTGGTTTTGCTCTGGCTGTCCACACAACACCAGCACCAAAGTGCCCGATGGTTCTCGTGCCATGGCTGGCATTGGCTGCCACTTCATGAGTTTGTGGATGGATCGAAGCACTGTCGGGTTCACCCAAATGGGCGGTGAAGGCACCCCTTGGATTGGTCAGCAACATTTCAGCCATGAACAACATGTGTTTGCCAACATCGGCGACGGTACCTATTTTCACAGTGGCATTTTGGCCATTCGTCAAAGTATCGCGGCTGGCGTCAATATCACTTACAAAATCTTGTACAACGATGCTGTCGCCATGACTGGTGGACAACGGGTTGGTGAACGCGCTGAAGGCCACACTGTGGTGCAAATTGCACAAAGCATGCGTGCTGAGGGCGCGGTGATCATCAAAGTGGTCACTGATGATCCCGATAAATACGATGGTGTTGCACTGGCAGATGGCGTGTTGGTTCATCACCGTGATGAGCTGGATGCCATTCAAAGACAACTGCGTGAAATCAAAGGCTGCACGGTCATCATTTATGACCAAACATGCGCCACCGAAAAGCGCCGTCGCCGTAAACGCGGCACCATGGTCGATCCAGCCATCCGAGTCCTGATCAATGAATTGGTTTGTGAGGGCTGTGGCGATTGCGGTGTTCAATCAAACTGTTTGTCTGTTGAGCCCTTAGAAACAGAATTAGGCCGCAAGCGGACGATCAATCAAAACAGCTGCAACAAAGACACCAGTTGTTTGAAAGGTTTCTGCCCCAGTTTCATCAGCGTTGAAGGCGGCACTTTCAAAAAGAAAATCAAAAATCAAACATTCAATCCTTCTGAATTACCCGCTTTACCCCTGCCAATCATTCCGAATTTAGAAAATCAAAAGAATGCCTATGGCATTGTGGTGGCAGGTGTGGGTGGAACAGGTGTCATCACCATTGGCCAGTTGTTGGGAATGGCTGCCCATTTAGATGGCGTGGGCATTGTGACGCAAGACTCTGCTGGCTTGGCACAAAAAGGAGGTGCCACATGGAGTCATGTGCTGCTTGCAAAAAACCAAGAAAGCATTCAGACCACGCGAGTCAGCATGGCCGCCGCCGACTTGGTATTAGGCTGCGATCCGATTGTGAGCGCCGGCAAAGAATCTTTGTCTCGCATGCTGGCTGGCCGGACCCATGTCGCACTGAACTCACACAGTACACCCACAGCTGCATTTGTCAAAAACACATTGTGGCAAAACCCTGCTGACAGTTGTGCTGCCGAAATTGCCCAAGTTGTTGGCTTAGAGGGCTTGTCCGCTTTTGATGCAGACAAACTTTCATCTCAATTGATGGGCGACACAATCTATATCAATCCCATGTTGCTGGGTTATGCCTGGCAAAAGGCTTGGGTTCCTTTGAGTTTAGAAGCAATGCGTCGTGCCATTGAATTGAACGAGGTGGCAGTCGCCCAAAACTTGCTTGCATTTGAATGGGGTCGGCATGCTGCTCATCAAATGCATGCCATTGAAGCTTTGTTCAATCCTTCTCAAGTCATTTCATTTAAAAAACGCGATACCTTGGACGATTTGATTTCGAGTCGAATTAGTTTCTTAACAGATTATCAAAATTTAGCTTACGCTAAAAGATATGAAAATTTTGTTCGTGCTGTCCAAACCAAAGAAAGCACTTTAGGCAAAACCACGTTGACCGAATCGGTGGCACGGCAATTGTTCAAATTGATGGCTTACAAAGATGAGTACGAAGTGGCACGCTTGCACACAGACAAACAGTTCCTAGAACGCGTTAAAACCCAGTTTGAAGGCGATTTCAAGCTGTACTACCACCTAGCCCCACCCCTGATTGCCAAACGCAACGAGAAGGGCCATCTCATCAAACAAAAAATGAGCCCCCACATGCAATGGGTTTTCAAAGGGCTGGCGAAGTTGAAGTTCTTACGAGGAACACCTCTGGACATCTTTGGACGAACAGAAGAACGTCAGACAGAGCGTGCTTTGATTCAAGAATACATGGACGCTGTCACAGAACTGATGCTTTCCTTAACAGCAGATAACCATGCATTGGCTGTCAACATGGCCAAAGTGCCGGAACAAATCAAAGGCTTTGGCCATGTCAAAGAAAAGCACTTGGCTGCCGCCATGATTCAGTGGCAAAACTGCATGGACCTTTTCAGGAAATCTATTTAATTCACTTTTCGACTTTGTCTTTGTATTCTTCTTTTATATAGATTAATACATAGTAGTAGTAGATAAGGAGAGGCTTGTTCTGTGGACAAGTCTCTTTTTTCTTTATAGATCAAAGTCTTGGATGATTTTGAAGGGTGTGTACGAGGCTGCGATGGTGGTGTCTAAGTTTCATGAACAAGTTTTGGAAAATAAAATTTCTGTGGATAACTCAAGGTTTATCCCACATCTGTCCACAAGTTTGTTCATTGACAAGGCATTAAAACTATCTTTCTAAAAACCACTGGATACCGACTTTGGCAACGAAACCCACCATGCCAAAAGCCAGTCCCAAAAAAAGAACAAAGGTTCCGAACTTGCCTGCTTTGGATTCCCAAGCCAAATGAGCAATGATGAAAAGCATGTACAGCATGAATGCTGACACACCAACCGTGAGACCAAACGCGGCAATTTGTTCTTCAGTCAATCCCCAAATCATGGATGGATTTTGTCATGTTGCCCCATCGGACCGTGTCCCAAGAATTGATGGGTGTGGGTGTCAAAGACTTTTTGCTGTGCAGGGGTGAGCGTGGCATAAAAGGTTTTGGTGGCTGTCATGCGCCTGTTCATTTCAGCATCTCTTTCAGCTTTCAGCACCATCATTTTGTCAATGCGCTCAGGCGTTGTCATTTTTTCCAATTCACCTGGGGCTGGCGGTGTTGGTCGCTTCATGGGGGTCATCATCACTGTTGAAAAAGTGTGCCATGCGCTTTCTTGACTAGGCTGTAATTGCAAAAAAACTTTCAGTTCACGGAGGTGTTTTTGATGCCGTTCAGCTCTAAAAGCGTCTCTTTTAGACGGGTCCATCATGGGGTGCATGCGCTCACCGTTTGGCATACCGGGCTGCATTCCCATAGGTCCTGGGCCTGCTGGCATACCTTGCGGTGTTTGTGCGTATGTGGCGCAAAGCATGCTACTTGTCAAACTCAACGCAATGACAGTCGTGGAAATGAAGCTGCGAAGGAAAGTCATCTGAAGTCCTTTGAATGAAAAGCCTGATATGTCTTACCCAGAGAATTCCAAGTAATTTGATGCTCAGGACAAAAAACAGTTTCTCAGCGCGATGTATCCAATCATTGCAAGAATTGTCATGATTTGTAAAGACCGGCCCTGAAATCGTCGACCGCTTGTATCAATTCTTCCCGTGTGTTCATCACAAAAGGGCCATATTGAGCGATAGGCTCATTCAGGGGTTTGCCCGCGATCAAAAGAACTTTGCTCCCTGCACTGGCTTTCAGGTGCACACCCGTCCCTTCATTTCGAAGGATGGCCATGCGGTGTAAGCCAACACTGGTTTCCTGCTTGGCATCGATGACCTGCACTGCACCACGGTATACAAAAATAAAAGCGTTGTGATCGACTTGCAAGGTT
>CANBWP010000013.1 GCA_947373185.1 Comamonadaceae bacterium
AAGGGTTTCTCTGAAAATGCCCTGCCACTTTGGATGGTGCCCACAGCGGTCATTGGCATTTTCCTGATTCGTGGCGCTGCCTTCTTCGTTTCGCAATATGCATTGGCCCGCATTGCCAATGACGGCATGCAAGCCCTTCGAGAGGCGCTGTTCAAAAGGCTGATGCAAGCCGAAATGACCCTCTTCAGCCAACACTCAGCCAGTGCTTTGTCCAACACCCTCGTTTATGAGGTCCAAACGGGCGCGACGCAATTGGTCTCGGCCTTGCTGGGACTCTCTCGCGATGGGTTTACGCTCCTTGCCCTGATTGGCTATTTGTTTTTTCTCAACTGGAAGCTCACCCTTTTGGTGTTCATTGTGGTGCCGGGCTCAGCATGGGTCATGAAGAAACTTTCCAAGCGCCTGTATGCCCTCACCCGTGACAGCCAAAGCGCCACTGACAATTTGGCTTATGTGGTCGAAGAGAACGTCCTGGCCCACCGGGTCATCCGATTGCATGGTGCCCAAGAGGGCCAACTCAAACGCTTCAACGGCTTGAGTCAACGACTTCGCAGCTTGGCACTGAAGTCCACCATTGCATCAGCTGCCATGTCGCCTCTGACACAACTGATGGCCGCCGTCGCCTTGTCGAGCGTCTTGGTGGTGGCCCTGATCCAAAGCCGCTCAGGACTGCATGGCGCCACCGTGGGCGGCTTTGTGGCCTTCATCACGGCCATGCTGATGTTGGTCTCACCGATCAAACGATTGGCCGACGTTGCCAACCCTGTGACACGCGGATTGGCGGCATTAGAACGAGGACTTCAACTGTTGGAGGATGTTCAGGTGGAATCTGAAGGGGCCCTCCATCACGCTTCGCCCAACAGCAAGTCGAATTTCTGCATTGAATTGACCGACGTGACGGTTCAATATGCGGCAGACGCACCGCCTGCACTGCATCAGGTCACTCTGAATATTTCAACAGGCGAAACCATTGCTTTTGTCGGCACCTCAGGTTCAGGCAAAACGACCCTGATCAACTTGTTGCCCAGGTTTGTCAGACCGGCCTCAGGTCATATTGCCATCTTGGGCACACCGATTGAAGCATGGTCCTTGCGAGATTTGCGCGCGCAATTCGCCATGGTCAGCCAAGACGTGGTGATGCTCAACGACACCGTTGCAGCCAACATTGCCCTAGGGGCGAATTTGGACCGTGACAAAGTACAAGAGTGCTTGAAAGCTGCAAATTTGGCCCCTCACATCGAGCGCTTGCCGCAAGGCATGGACACCCTGCTCGGTCACAACGCGACCCAACTTTCTGGCGGGCAAAGGCAGCGCTTGGCCATCGCCCGGGCACTTTACAAAGATGCCCCTGTTTTGATTCTGGACGAAGCCACTTCTGCATTGGACAATGAATCAGAGAGACTGGTTCAAGAGGCATTACAGCGCCTCATGAAAGGTCGAACCACACTCATCATTGCGCACCGCTTGTCCACGATTGAACATGCAGACCGTGTGATCGTGATGCAGCGCGGACAGATTGTCGAACAAGGACAGCACACAGCGCTTTTGCAAGCAGGCGGCGCTTATGCCAAGTTGCATCACAAAGGCGAGACTGCTTAAGTTCAGAGCAACACGATGTCGTATTGCTCTTGCCCCATGGCGGCCTCACTTTGAAGTGACACAGGCTTGGCGATGAAATCTGAGAGTGCCGCCAAATGTTGGCTTTCTTCATCCAGCAAGAGTTCGATCACCCCAGGCGCGGCCACCACCCGGAACTCTCGGGGATTGAACTGTCGTGCTTCACGCAAGATTTCACGCAAGATGTCATAGACCACTGTCCGGGTGGTTTTGACGCTGCCCTTGCCCTCACAACTCGGACACGGCTCGCACAACATGTGAGACAGTGATTCACGGGTGCGTTTGCGGGTCATCTCCAACAAACCCAACTGAGAAAACTCCCCCGCCATGGTTTTGACGCGATCCCGGGCCAATTGTTTTTTGAACTCTTCCAGCACAGAGGCTTGATGTTCATCGCGGGCCATGTCAATGAAATCGACAATGATGATGCCGCCCAAGTTGCGCAGACGCAGTTGCCTGGCAATGGCATGCGCTGCCTCTAAGTTGGTTTTGAAAATGGTGTCGTCAAAATTGCGCGCGCCGACATAGCCACCGGTGTTGACATCGACGGTTGTCAGTGCCTCGGTCTGATCGATGATGAGGTAGCCCCCCGATTTCAAATCGACTCTGCGGCCCAAGGCTTTGGCCACTTCTTCGTCGATGGCATACAAATCAAAAATAGGCCGCTCGCCTTTGTAGAGTTGCAAGCGCGCAGCCGCGGCGGGCATGAATTCTTTGGCAAAAGCAACCAAGTGTTCAAACTGCTCTTTGGAATCGATGCGGATGGTTTGGGTTGACTCACTGACCAGATCACGCAGCACCCTTTGCAGCAAGGTCAGGTCCTGATGCAGCAATGATTGCGCAGGCAGTCGCACCGAAGCCTCCTTGATGCGTGCCCAAGTTTTACGCAAATAAGCAATGTCTTCGCCCAGCTCGGCATCACTTGAATCCTCGGCATTGGTGCGCAAGATAAAACCACCGCCTTGATCGCCCACTAAATTTTGCAAACGCTGGCGCAGTGCATCGCGCTGATCTGAAGGAATTTTTTGCGAGACACCGATGTGATCGTCTTGCGGTAGAAAAACCAGATGCCTGCCAGCAATGCTGATTTGTGTAGACAACCGTGCGCCTTTGGTGCCAATAGGGTCCTTGACGACTTGCACCATGAGGGCTTGCCCCTCAAACACTTGTTTCTCAATGGGTACCAATGGCTGCGTGCTGCGAGCCACTTGGGGCGGTTCGCCCTCCGGCTGCCGGTGCCAGACATCGGCCACGTGCAAGAACGCGGCGCGCTCTAAACCAATGTCAATGAAAGCCGATTGCATGCCCGGCAAAACCCGCGCCACTTTGCCAAGGTAAATATTGCCGACAAGGCCGCGCTCCAGCGAACGCTCGACATGCAACTCTTGCACGGCGCCCAGCTCCACAACAGCAACGCGTGTTTCTTGGGGGGACCAGTTGATCAGAATGTCTTGGTGCATGGTTTCTTGTTTCAAATTGCCGCGCCCTCAAACAGCGCAGGCTATGAGGTGCATTGTGTCATGCGCCTGCATAGCCTGGGCTTGGGGAAAATCAGTCAATCTGATTCATCGTTTTTGCACCCTTAATTGAGCAAGGGAATCGATTTGTAGTCTGGCCCCTTAGGGATGGACTTCAAGTAAGCGTGAATGTCGACCAAGTCTTGGTTGGACAAAATTTTCTCGCTGTAGGGTGGCATCGGGCCGTTGGTGTGCCTGACGAAGGCCTGGATGTACTCAATGGGTTTGGGATCGGGCGCCAACTTGGCGCCGGCGAGCCCACCCTGCCCCACAAAGCCGTGGCATTGCCAACAGCCATTTTTGACAAAGGCTTGTTTGCCTTTTTCTGCGGAACCTGTTGTGGTTTGGGCAGAAATACCTGTCACAGCCAACAGCGTGCTCAGGGCCAGCGTCTTCAACAAAGTGTGTGTTTTCATGGCGTGCTCCTGATCAACGGGGTTGGGTCCACACATTCAACAAGGCGGGATGGCCAGACTTGACCACGGCAACGGCCTCTTTCAAAGCAGAGGCCAACTCTGCGGGATCTTTGATCGGCCCCTTGGCCCACCAACCCATGGATTTGGCCAACTCATGGTATTGAATGTCTGGGTTTTCAATGCTGGTGCCAACGGGCCCCATGTCGCCATCCAATTTGACTTTGCGATTTCGGAAATTGGCCAAGCGCTGTATGTGCATCACCTCTTGGTGGTAGCCGCGGTTGTTGTGCATCACCGAGAGCAATGGAATTTTGTGTTTGGCAGCTGTCCACAAGACACCTGGTGCAAACATCAAGTCGCCATCCGATTGAATGCTGACGGAGAAACGACCTAAGTCACGATTGGCCAATGCGGCGCCCACTGAAGCGGGCGCACCATACCCAACGCCGTACCCACCGGATCGACCCAACCAATGATGGTGTTTTTCCATGGGCCACAAACGATTCGGCCAATTGCTCACGTTACCTTCGGAGGCAACCAAGGACCAGTCTTCATTTTTCACCGCATTGAAGGTTTCCATGACCAAGCGCGCCGTGCTGATGGGGCTTTCATTCCACCCCAAGGCAGCGGCTGTGCGTGTCCGTACCATGTCTTCTGCATAAGCTTTGCGCTGTGCCTCGCCGCGCTTGGCAATGGCATCCTTTTGATCAACGGGCAATGCGGCGCGAACTGCCTCAATCAGTGAAGGCAATGTGGTTTGCGCATCGGCAGCCATCTGCACATCAATGACTTGGAAGCGTTGAAAATCTTGGTAATTGGACTTGGTCAACAAGTCCACTGAATTGATGCTGATCAGCTTGGTTTGTGGTTTCACACGCGACACATTGGTGCCATGACCATCGTTCGAATTGTTGTCAGTGTAGGCATTCACCGTCGCCCAGAAATCAGACAGTTCCAAACCAATGATGACGTCTGCATTGGCAATGGCGCTGGCCGGTGCGCTCAAGTAATGGGTTCTCGGAAAGTTCATCCGACTGCCCTGATCAATCACTTT
Organism: Comamonadaceae bacterium; assembly: GCA_947373185.1. Lineage (GTDB taxonomy): Bacteria > Pseudomonadota > Gammaproteobacteria > Burkholderiales > Burkholderiaceae_C > Limnohabitans_A. The sequence continues at coordinate 4,605 of CANBWP010000013.1, forward strand.
GGCCTGCAGCAATTCAGCCAATTGAACCAACAACTCAACACCTTCGGGTGTGCGGGCGGCCCTGTCTGCCACGATGACGGGGTTGCTGGCATTGGCCAGCAATTTGGCCGCTTCTTTGACCGCGCCTGAATCGCCCTGGGGGGGCGAAGTTGGAACGTATTTGGGGATGTAAGGCATCTTGCCTTCGTGCAGATGCACAGGTGCCATTTGCAAGGCCGCATCTAAAGAAATGGCCACGGGTCCGTAGGGCGGCGTCATGGCAATTTTGTAGGCTCGCACAAAGGACTGCGAGAAATGCTGCAATGACACCGGTGTATCGTCCCACTTGGTGTAGTCGCGAATCATGGCATTGATGTCTTGCGCGGCATGGAAGGTGGGGACCCCTGGCGGCCGATAAGCGGCATCCAAATCATTGCCGCCCACCACAATCACGGGCACCCGATCGCACCATGCGTTGTAAATGGCCATTGAAGCATGTTGCAAACCCACTGTGCCGTGGCACAGCGTCAGCAGCGGCTTACCGGAGGCTTTGAAATATCCATGACCCATGGCCACCGCAGATTCCTCGTGCATGCACGTCAAAAACTCTGGCTTGGTGTTGCCACCATAGTCAATCAAGGATTCATGCAAGGCCCTGAAGCTGGAGGCGCAGTTGGAAGGCAGGTACTTGATGTCAAGTGACTTGATGACATCCACCATGAAGTCTGAGCCTGGCATGCCCTGCCCATGACCCAGGTCTGGCGGTATGCCGGTTTCATTGACAGCGCCCTTGGCGGACGGTGGCAAGACGGAAGGCTTGGCAGGCTCTGCCGCTTGCGCAGACGCAGCCCCCAAGGATGCGGCTGCACTGGCGGCCACTGCGCCAGATGCCAGGACCCCACTTAAAAAGCCGCGACGTGCCAAGACGTTTTCGGCAGGCTCAATACCAGAGACTGGGCTCTGTTGCTTTCGTTCTGTCATCTTTGTGCTCCTCAAATAGACAGGTTGTTGAAGTTTTTATCGCAAGGGAATAAAAAACTCAGACATTCTTTTAGGCGGCAAGCCATGCGCGGTGGCCATGTCAGCAATGCTGTCCATGATCTCCTGCGTGACACCGCCTGTGTGTCTGTAGATTTCCATCCAGGTTTCAATGCCCTCTGGCGTGGCTTCTGGTCTTTGCATTAACTCTGAACTGAGGCCCGACCACTTTTGCTTCAGTTCATTTTGAAAGGCTTCGACACGAGGACGCCAATGGTCGTGTTCGTGTTGGGGTAACTTGTAATAAACAAACAAAGTCTGCATGCTGAATTCTTTGTTGTTGAATGGTTGGAAAGACAGGTAGCGGTCAACGCGCTTATTTGGCTTGACCCATGCCGGCCCAACGTTTGACCAGTTCAGTTTCAATGTCAAACAAATCGAGACAACGGCCCACCGTGTGATTGACCATGTCGTCTATCGACTCAGGGCGAGCATACAAAGCTGGCACGGGAGGCATCAAGATGGCACCGTTTTCGCAAGCCTGCAACATGGTTCGAAGATGACCGCTGTGCAAGGGCGTTTCGCGAATCATGAGCACCAAACGGCGGCGCTCTTTGAGCACCACGTCGGCAGCACGAGACAACAAGCCACCGGTCATGCCGTAAGCAATTTCAGACAACGATTTGATCGAGCAAGGTGCCACCACCATGCCCATGGTTTTGAAGGAGCCCGAAGAGATGGTGGCGCCAATGTTTTTGGCGCTGTGCACTTCGGTGGCCAAGGCCTCGACTTCTTTCACGCTCATGTCCAACTCGGTGGCCAAGGTCATGCGGGCTGAGTCACTCATGACCAAATGGGTTTCAATGTCGGAGTGCTGCAAGACCTGGAGGATGCGAACGCCATAGACAATGCCAGAAGCACCACTGATGCCCACAATCAAACGACGTGGCTGCGATGCAGAATGTGAATGGCTCATGCTTTGGGTCTCTTCAAAATGGAGTGCAAATCGTGCAGATCAAACTTCGTCTGGGCGGAATTTGGCTTCCGCTTTGACATCATTGCGTTGGTACTTCAAGCTGATCTCGCCATTTTCCAAATAGCGCCCGGTGGCAGCGCGCGCTGCGGCTTCGTCCCACTGGGGCAACCAGTCGCCCAGAGAATAGCCAAACCAAGGCGCTTGTGGACGCAACTTGGGCAAACCCATCTCTTCCCAAATGGCTTTGGAGCGCTCCATGTAGGGCTGCGTGGGCAACGCCAAAGGTGGCATGTCACCCTTCATGGTGGCGTCCATCAGCAATGTGGAGTCTTCCTCACCATCGTTTTCGCGTTTGGGGCCGTGACCCTGACCGCGATGGTCCAAGGTGCGAACGTCGGCTGTGGGATTCATGCGGTAGGCCATGGCCCACAACAAAGCATCCGCGTTGTCTGGATCGATGTCCTCGTTGACCGCAATCACGATCTTGCCGCAATCGCCCTTGAAGAAGGCTGCGCCATAAAGTGCCCGCCAAATTTCTGTTTTGGGGGTGGACTTTTCAAAGGTCACGATGGTCACGCGAAGCAAACCCGTGAGCGGTTCGTGCAATGAGACTTTCTTCACACCGCGAATGCCCAAGGATGTGCGCAAATGGGCCAAGAACAAAGGCTCGTAAGCGACGCGCTTGATCACACTGGACTCACTGGGCGCCACTTGGCTGATGTAGGAAGGAATGACGGGCTTGAAGCGGTGCGTGATGGCTGTGATCTTCATGGGCAAGTTGTACTCTTCCAATGCCACATGGCCATGCGACTCACCAAACGGCGCTTCTGGCTCCAACATGTCTAAGTCAATTTGGCCTTCGATCACAATTTCGGCTTGCGCAGGGACACGCAAATCAACGGTGCGCGCTTTGGTCACTTGAATTGGCACACCCGCCAAACCACCCGCCACATCGAATTCATCCATGCCAATGGGCAGCTTTTGTGGGCCCATGAAGGCGACAAAAGGTGGGCAGCCTAAAACCACCGCGACCGGCATGGTTTTGTGACCGGCTTTTTTCCAAGCTTGGTAATGCAAATAGCCACCTGCTCCGCCCACACGTGTGGCCATGCGAACCACCATGCGATCTGGCGCTTTGAGCGCGCATCGGTAGGTGCCCATGTTTTGCACGCCCGTTTCAGGATCAACGGTGATGACATTGGTGGCCGTCAAGGTGGGGGCGCTGTCAAAGCCAGGTGTAGAGATGGGGATAGGCAGCATGTCCAGGCCGTGGCCTACGCCTTGCAGGTCTGCGCCCTCGTGAATGACTTCTTGGCACTCTGCGTTTTCAACCATTTGGGGGGGAATGGGATTGGCAATGGCTTTGTCCCATCGAGCCTGAATATCCTCCACCGAGGAGCCCATGCCCACGCTGTAAATTTCTCGGTTGGCGGCCAAAGCCCCCACCACCACAGGGATCTCGTACTTGCGGCCTTGGGCATTCACGATGTTGGTGAACAAAAACGCTTTGCGTTCCGCTTCATCCATGCCGCCCACAAACTGCCAGCGAACCAGCGGGTGCAGTTCGGAGTCTTTGTCGATGGGACGATCGATGACTTGCAACAAGCCACGCTGTTTCAGGGTCTCAAGGTGATCGTGAAGATCGGGGTAGCCGGTATTTTTTTGACTCATGACTGCAAATTCAAATGGAATGCCTGATGATGCCTTTTTTAAAGCGACAACACATCAGGCAGAACCCGAGAAATACTCACACTCACGAAGGCATCAAGATGGGGTCGAGGGAGCCCAGCCCATGGCCAAGGCCAACTGATCAATGGACTCTTCTGTGTCTTGGCCTTCTTTGAGCAACCATTCGCAAAAGCCCTCAATGACGGGACTTTCTTGCGAACTCATTGGTGCGTTGGCGTAGTAACGACGCTGGCGCGCAGCCAGCAAACCAAATGGCGCGCACATCCGACCCGCAATGATGTCATCGGCCACCAAGAACAAGGGCACCAAGACAACGCCCAAGCCTTCGGCGGCGGCTTGCAATGCAAAATACATTTGCTCAAATTGCAAGGTGTGAGAAACCCGCATATCAGCCTGACCTGCCATGGGCAGCCACTCCGACCAAGCCATGGGCTCGGTGTCGTAGCTGATCAAGGTGTGGTCGGTCAAGAATTTGGGCTCGCTCAATTTGCCGTTTTCGAGCAAGTCGGGGTGACACACAGGCACGATGGTTTCAGTCATGAACGGGACAGACACCATGCCGGGAATCGGTTGGTGTGCGCCGCGAATGGCCACGTCGTACTGCCGATCTTCGAAATTCACGGGTGCTGTTGAAGTGGTCAACTTCACCTCAACACCACCACGACGTCGTTGAAAGGCAGAGATGCGAGGAATCAGCCAACGCATGGTGAAAGTTGGAGGCGCACTGATGCGAAGTGCCGTAGGTTCCGTTTGCTCAAGCAACTGCATCGAAGTGACAGCGATGCGGTCCAGGGCAGGCGTGACCGCTGCCAAAAAGGTGCGTCCAGCATCTGTCAGGCTCAATTGCGATTGCGCACGGTTGAACAAGGTGGTACCCAACCAAGTTTCGAGGGTGGCCACTTGCTTGCTGACGGCACCGTGTGTGACGAAAAGTTCTTTGGCGGCCTTGGTGAAGCTGACATGGCGGGCAGCAGCTTCAAAAGCGCGTACGGCATTCAAAGGTGGAAGTTTTCTCATACCCCTATCTTACATAAGCTTTAGATTTCTTGCTTAGATGTGAGTTTTCCTCGAACTTGGTGAAATAAACTGCTTTGCATGGCCCATTGAATGGGTAGAAACTGCAAGCACACCCCTGTGGTGACTTGCGTGAGAAAAAGCACTTAATTGATTAGGAATGCCATCGCATGAAAGCAGCTCCCTTTGATTACATCAAAGCCGACAGCCTCACCCACGCCCTTGAAACGCTGGGTGAGTACGGCGGCGATGCCAAATTGATTGCTGGCGGCCAGAGTTTGGTCCCCATGATGGCCATGCGGCTGGCACGCCCAACTTGGCTGGTCGACATCAACCGCTTGGACAGCCTGAAAAACATTCAGGTGGGCACGGACCACGTGCATTTGGGTGCCGGGGTTCGCCAGCGTGACCTGGAGTTTCACCCCCAACTGGCGTCTCACCTGCCTTTGGTGGGCCAAGGCTTGAAATGGGTGGGGCATGAACAAACCCGCAACCGCGGCACCGTCGGCGGCAGTTTGGTCCACGCAGATCCCTCGGCCGAGTTGGCACTTTCAGCCATGGTCTTGGATGTGACGCTGACCTTGCAGTCCAAAGCAGAAGGGGCTCGCACCCTTCAAGCCGCCGATTTCTTTTTAGGCCCGATGTTCACCGCAGTCGGCGATACCGAAGTGCTGACCGACATGTCTTGGCCCATATGGCAAGGCGAGCACATTGGCAGCGCCTTTGAAGAAACCGCTATTCGCAAAGGCGACTTTGCCATGGCCTCTGCAGCCTGCCAGATTCAAACAAACGCAGATGGCGTGATTTCACGCTTGAGTTTTGGCATGGGCGGTGTCGATGGCACGCCCCTAGCCTTTCCCCAATTGGCAAACACCTTGGTCGGCCAGAAACTGACGGCCGAGTTGGCACAAGCCACCGCACATCAAGCCGCACAAACAAGCCAACCGGGCAGCGACATGCACGCGACGGCCGCCTATCGAAAACACTTGGCAGAAATTCTCTTAAGCCGCGCACTCTTGAGTGCTTATGCGCAAGCGGTAGGTGCGTCTCGCGCCTAAGGAAAAAGCAACATGACCTCAACTCTTCACATTCCCAAAAAGTCAATTCAGATTCACGTCAATGGTGTTGCCCAGCAACGCTTGGTTGAACCGCGCTTGAGCTTGGTTGACTTTCTGCGCGACGAACTGGGCCTGACGGGCACCCATGTAGGCTGCGAACACGGCGTCTGTGGCGCCTGCACTGTCATGCTCAACGATGAGCCTGTTCGTTCTTGCTGCATGTTTGCGGTTCAAGCCGACGACATGAACGTGACCACCGTAGAAGGTTTAGCGCCTGAGCGAGGTGTGATGACCAAAATTCAAGATGCTTTTTGCGAAAAGCATGCTTTGCAATGCGGCTACTGCACACCCGGCATGCTGATGGCCTGCCACGCCTTGGTGGCAGAAAATCCGCACCCTAGCGAAGCGCAGGTGCGCGAAGCCATCAGCAGCAACATCTGCCGTTGCACAGGCTACCAACAGATTGTGGATGCCGTGATGTACGCCACTCAACCTGAGAGCAAATGACCATGAGCAAGACGCCTTTTCGTTTCATAGGCAAACATCGCCGCGCTGTTGAGCACAAACGATTTGTGATTGGCAAAGGCCGCTATGCCGCTGACATTCAACTGCCCGGCATGCTTCACATTGCCTTGGTCGCCTCACCTTATGCCAGCGCCAAAATCAAAGGCATTGATGCCAGTCAAGCGCTTGCAATGCCCGGTGTCCATTTGGTTCTGACCGGCGAAGAGCTGCGTCAACACCTTGACGCCATGTTGCCAGGGGTCGATGCCCCGCAAGTCACCCGTTTCCCCTTGGCCTTTGATGTCACGCGATATGCGGGCGAATGGGTCGCGGCCGTGGTGGCTGACACGCGCGCGTTGGCAGAAGACGCGGCTGAATTGGTGACCGTGGACTACGAGCCATTGCCTTCAGTGGTCGACCCCGAAGAAGCCATCCAGCCCCACGCCACCTTGGTTCATCCAGCGCATGGCACCAATGTGATTTTTCACCGCAAGTTTGTCTGGGGCCCTGTCGAAGAAGACTTTTCGAAATGCGATCACCAATTGAGCTATCGCGTCAGCTGGGCTCGCAATGCCACCGTCCCCATTGAAACCTTTGCCGTTGCTGCGCAATGGAACGATGCCACGGGCATTTTGGATGTGTGGGCTTCCATTCAAATGCCCAAGTTTCCGGACCAAATGGCCAAAGCATTGCGCTTGTCTGGCAACGCCGTGCGTGTGCACTTTGATGTGGACGTGGGTGGCAGTTATGGTGTCAAGCGTGGCTTGAAACACTCGGTGCTGGTGGGCTACATCGCCAGAAAATTGGGCCGCCCTGTGCGCTTCATTGAGGACCGCCTAGAAAACATGCGGGGGGGTGACATGCAGGGACCTGACCGGGTGTTTGATGTCACTTTGGGTTTTCAAAACAATGGTGAACTCAAATCGATGCGCATGCGCGCGGTGGATGACATTGGTGCCTATTCGGGCCGTTCACCTTTGCAACTGGGCAAACCTGTGGGCGCCATCGTAGGACCTTACCGCATCCAAAGCGTTGAATACGACGCCATGGCGGTCATGACCAACAAAACGCCTCAAGAAGCTGTCCGGGGATTTGGCCAGGCGCCTACCAACTACGCCATTGAAACAGGCATTGACAAAGTGGCCCGTTTTTTAAACATGGACCGCATTGCTTTACGCCGACTCAACATGATTGGCAAGGACGAGTTTCCCTACCTCATTCCCAGTGGCACCAGCTACGACTCGGGCGACTACGACACGGTCATGACCAAAGCCCTCAACGCAGCGGCCTACGATGACCTGCTCAAAGAACGTGACCACTTGCGGGCCTCTGGCCAATTGGCAGGCATTGGCATTTCCACATGCTTAGAGCCATCCGGCGGTAACTCTTCCTTTGAGCCTTTGTTCAATCCGAAAAACGAAACCACCACTTGGATGGACTCGTGTTTGGTGCGTGTTGATTTATCGGGTGCTGTGACCGCACTCATGGGCACATCAACGTCTGGTCAAGCGCACGAAACCATGGTGTCCACGGTGGTCGGTGAAGTGCTTCACCGCGAACCCGACAGCATCCGCGTTTTGCACGCCGACTCGCTCAATGCCCTCCCCTCCAACAGCCCTGTGGGCAGCCGAATGGCCATCATGTTGGGTGGCGCTGCAGCAGGCGCAGCCAAAAAGATTCGTCACAAACTGCTGCAGATTGCTGCGCACAATTTGGGCGTCGCCTTGGATCAACTGGAACAACTCGACTACGAAGGTGGTCATGTTCATGTCAAAAACAATCCCAGTCAAAAGCTTTCATGGGATGCCTTGGTCGAAATTGCACACCGCAAGTTTCACAAGCTGCCGCTAGGCATGGAGCCTGGCTTGCAAGAAAAATTCGTCTGGGAAGTGCCAACCGGTGGCATGCTGCCGACTGAAGATGGTCGCGTGCAAATGTACCCATGTCACTCCTTCGAGTCGCATGTGGTCTTGGCCAGCATCGATCCTGGTACGTGCAAAGTGACCATCCGCAAATATGTCTGCGGCCATGATTGTGGCGTCATGATCAGCCCGGATGTGGTGCATGGCATGACCTATGGTGGTATTGCGCATGGCTTGGGTGCGGCTCTCATGGAAAAATTTGCGTTCTCGCCTGAGGGGCAATTGCTCTCTGGCACCTTCATGGACTATTTGTTGCCGTCATCGGCTGAAGTACCCGCCATCACCATCGTGGACCATTGCACACCATCCCCCCTCACGGAGTTTGGTCAAAAGGGTTCAGGCGAAGCCGGCTATTTGGGAAGTCCTGCCGCCATTGCCAGTGCTGTCAACGATGCGCTCTCAACGCAAGGCGCAAAAATTGATCACTTGCCCATGACCCCTCAGGCCATTTGGGCCGTGTTGAACGACGCCAAACAAACACATTCACAGCCCCATACTGGAGTGCAATGACATGAGCCAACAAACTCAGATGATTCAAGGTCCCGCAGGCAAGATAGCGGTTCACATCGAAGGGCCAGAGAATGGACCAGCCATTTTGTTGGCACACTCCATTTTGTCTTCCAGCATGATGTGGCGCGAGCAATCCAAGATGCTGGCCGCATGCGGTTGGCGTGTGGTCAGTGCCGACACGCGCGGTCATGGCCAGTCTGAGTGCCGCACACAAACAGCCACCATGGACGATTTGGTCGCTGACAGCATTGCGGTGCTTGATGGCTTGAACATTGCTAAAGCCCACTACATGGGTTTGTCTTTGGGTGGCATGAGTGGCGCTGGCTTGGGCATTCACCACAGCGACCGTTTGCTCAGCATGGTGCTGTGCGATTGCCGTGCCGACATGCCCACCGCCATGGGCGATGTGTGGAATGAGCGCATGGCCAGTGCTGAAAAAGAAGGATGCCAATCTTTGGCCGTGGCCACGACGGAACGTTGGTTTGGCTTGCCTTTCATAGATGCCAATCCAGAAACGGGCAAGGCATTTCGAGACACCATTGCCAGCACACAAGTCGCTGGTTTCGTCAGTTGCGCGCGCGCCATTCAAAGTCTGAACTATCTAGACCAAGTGCACCACATTCAAGTGCCAACAAGCTTGATCGTCGGCGCCAATGATGGCCCCTTGCCTGCCGCCATGCGAGACATGCAAGAAAAAATCAAGGGTGCGCGTTTGGAAGTGATTCCCAATGCGGGCCACTTGCCCAACATCGACCAATCGATTTCATTCAACGCTGCTTTGATGCGGCACTTTTTTCAAAACCCCACATGGAGCCAAGCATGAGCGATCAAATTCAAATTCAACAAGACGGCCGCATTCTGCGCATCAAGTTCAACCGCGCCGAAGGCAATGGTGTTTCTGACAGCATGGCCGCTGCTTTGTCTGAAGCCGTCATGCAGGCCCACGAGACCTCTGACTGTGTGGTTTTGAGCAGTGTCGGCCCCGACTTTTGCACAGGCCGTGTGCGCGATGCAGATTTCCCACCGTCGCCTGAAGCCTATTCACGCCGTTCAGAATACGACTCTATTTTCAACAGCTACAAAGCACTGCGCAGCTGCTTGGTGCCTGTGATTGGCGTGATTGAAGGCAAGTGCATGGGATTTGGTACGGCCATTGCATCTTTGTGCGATGTGTCTTTTGCCAGCGACACCGCCACGTTCAACATTCCTGAAATTGCGCACAACGTGATGCCCACCATGGTGATGTCTGCCATCTACGACCGCATGAACCGCAACGCCATTTTGTACATGGCTTACTCGGCCGACTTCATCAGCGCCGCACAAGCCCAGTCCTACGGCATCGTGAGCAACGTGGTGCCACAAGCCCAACTCGAAGCTGAAGTTAAACGCTTTTGCGACACACTGCTGAGCCGCCCTCGCCCTGCCATTTTGGGCCTGAAAGAATACTTGCGCGTGGCGCCTCGCATGGACGAGCAAGGTGCCATTGACTATGCCCGCAGCTTGCACTCGATGGTGAACACCTCTGCCGCCATGAAGAAAAAAGCGCATTGATTGAACGCGCGAATTTGATCGACATCCGACAGCCCCACAGAAAGTAGCAAGATCATGGAAATATTAGGTCAACAATTGATTTCGGCCCCACGCCAGAGAGTTTGGGATGCATTGAACGATCCCGCCGTGTTGAAAGAATGCTTACCAGGCTGCGAATCTGTGGAGCGCGTCACCCCTGATGAATTTCGGGTGATCATCAAAACGGCCATTGGACCTTTGAAGGCACGTTTCCAGGGCTCTCTCAAAATCACTGAAGCCAAAGAACCCGAATCTTGCGTGATGCAATTTGAAGGTCAAGGCGGCGCCGTGGGTTTTGGCAAAGGAACCTCGACTGTCACATTGAAGGAAACGGCTGAAGGCACTGAGCTGAGCTACGAGGCCAAAGCACAAATTGGCGGCAAACTGGCCCAAGTCGGTTCACGCCTGATTGACAGTGTGGCCAAGAAAATGGCGGACGATTTTTTCAAGGCCTTTCAAAATGCCTTGTCGCCCAAAGCCGAATCGGCTGCGGCTGCGGCTGCGGCTGCGGCTGCGCCGGTTGCCCAGGCAATGGCGAGCTCCCAAGAGGCCAGCGCCACGCCATCCCGTCAAGCTGATGTTGCAGCCCACGCGCACACAACGCCCTCAGACGCGCACATGGTGCCGGCCTGGTGGCTTTTCCCTGCGGCTCTGTTGGGCGCCGCCATCATGTTGGCCGGCAATTGCTGGATGCACTGATCGAATGTGTTTGAACAAAGGAGTCCGGCCATGAAAACATGTTTCTCTCGCAACGGATTTCAAGGGGCTCAGTATGCAGCCCTTCGAAATGGCGCTCTGTGTTTCTTCAACGGCTTGGCCTTGTGTGGTGCCGTGATGGCTCAAACCATTTCAAGTCAAGCCCCTCTCAGCGGAACTGTCGCAGGCAGCCCGAATTTGTTGCAATATGACAAATCGGATCGCACTGAAAAGTTATTGGAAGCCGCCACCAAAGATGGCACGCTCACCCTTTACACCGCCTTCAGGCCCCAAGATTTGCCCCTCATCATTGCGCCCTTTGAAGCCAAATACGGCATCAAGGTCAAGGCCTGGCGCTCTGGCAGCAACAACGTGACCCAGCGTGTGGTTCGCGAAGCGGCCGGCAAACGTCCAGAAGTGGACGTCATCATGATGCCGGCCAGCGAAATGGAAGCGCTGTACCGTGAGAAGTTGCTACAAGCCGTGAGCTCGCCTGCTACCAAAGACTTGATTGCCAATACGGTGCCCGCACACAAGCAATGGGCCACCGTGTTCATGAATGTCACGGTTCATTCGTACAACACGCAATTGATCAAGAAAGAAGACCTGCCTAAAACCTACAACGATCTGTTGGATCCGAAGTGGAAGGGTAAATTGGGGGTGGAGTCCAAAGCCGAAGAGTGGTACAGCAAGGTCGTCACCGTCATGGGCGAAGAAAAAGGCACCAAGTTTTTCCGCGAGTTGGTCACTAAAAATGGCATGTCTGCCAGGTTGGGCGCCTCCCTTTTGCACAATCTGGTCATTGCGGGTGAAGTGCCCTTGGCCATGACGGTCTACATTGACTTGCCCGAGAAAGACAAACGCGCTGGCAAACCTGTGGACTGGTTTGCCCTTGACCCCGTGGTCGCGCAAGGTTTCAACATGTCGATCGCCCAAAAATCGCAACATCCCAACGCTGCGCTTTTGTTTTACGACTACATGCTCTCACCGGAGACCCAAAAACTTCTCACCACTTTGCACTACTACCCAGCCAATGCCAAAGTACCCAATCCTTATCCCAACATGAAAATTGAAGTGATTGACCCCGTCATCACGATGGACACCTTCAGCAAATGGACCAAATCCTTTGACGATGTGGTCATCAAAAATTCAAGCACCAAATAACGACTCTCACGATTGACATGAAAAAAACAACGACCACCAAATCCGCTGCCGCTAAAAAATCAAGCGTGGCAACAAAGACCGTTCAAAAAACTGCGGCCCCTCAACGTGGCTACCGCGATTTGCACGAGCACTTGGCCGAACTCGACAAACAAGGCCTCTTGATCACGGTTGACCGGCCGATCAACAAAGACACCGAACTTCACCCCTTGGTGCGTTGGCAATTCAGGGGCGGTATTGCCGAACCCGATCGCAAAGCATTTCTGTTCACCAATGTGGTGAATGGCAAAGGCAAAAAATATGACATCCCCGTGGTGGTGGGTGCTTTGGCGGCCACACGCAAAATTTACAGCGTGGGCATGGGCTGTGAGATTGCAGACATTGGCAAAACATGGAGCCATGCGATTGCCAACCCCATCAAACCCAATGTCCTGAAAGACGCACCCTGCCAAGAAATCGTGATCCAAGGCAAAGACCTGTTGAAGCCTGGCAATGGCGTGGACAGTTTGCCCATTCCCATCTCGACACCTGGTTGGGACAATGCGCCCTACACCACCTTGTCTCAGTACATCTCCAAAGATCCTGACACGGGCATTCAAAACATGGGCATCTACCGAGGTCAAGTGAAGTCCCCGACACGTCTGGGCATGAACCCTTCATTGGAAAATCAACCTGGCATCTATACCCACTGGGAAAAAGCCAAAGCACGCGGTGAACGTTTACCCGCCGCTGTCATTCTGGGTTGCCCCCCCTGCGTGGCGTTCACATCGGCGCAGAAGTTGTCTGAAGACACAGACGAATTGCATGTGGCTGGTGGCTTGGCCGGCGCCCCAATCAATGTCGTGAAATGCAAAACCGTTGACTTGATGGTTCCAGCAGAAGCAGAGATCGTGATCGAAGGCTACATCAACACCGAATGGTTGGAGCCAGAGGCACCCTTTGGCGAATCACATGGCCATGTCAACTTGCAAGAGTTCAACGCCTACATGGAAGTGACGGCCATCACACGCCGCAAGGACGCCATTCTCACGTCCATCATTTCACAAGTCACCCCTTCTGAGTCGAGCTTGATCAAACGCGTGGCGCTTGAGCCTGTGTTCTTGAATCACCTGAGCAAAGCCATGGGCATCAAGGGTGTGAAGAAAGTGGTCATGCACGAGCCACTGACCAACCTGCGCAAAGTGATTTCCATTGTGGTGGACCGAAAGATGCCGCAAACTGAAGTTTGGCGTGCGCTGTATGGTGCAGCCTCTTTGCTGCGGTCGGGCGGCAAACTGGTGATTGCCGTGAACGAGGACATCGATCCGGACAATGCCGACGCGCTGCTTTGGGCCATGAGTTACCGCGCCAACTTTGCGCTTGACTTGCAAGTCTTGCAAAACCGCGACCCCGGTCATGGACCGCGCAGCCCACGCAACAATGGCATGGACTCTTCCTTGCTAATTGACGCCACCCTGAAAGACGACTTCCCACCCATTGCGTTGCCCAAAAAAGAGTTCATGGAAAACGCCAAAGCCATTTGGGAAGAGTTGGGTCTGCCCAAACTCAAACCTGAAGCACCTTGGTTTGGTTACTCGCTGGGTGACTGGAGCGAACGCAATGAGCAAATGGCTCAGCGCGCCGTCAAGGGTGACTACTTTGTCACAGGCGAAGAGATTGCAAAGATGCGCCGCAAAGACGTGCCCATGAACACGGAAATCAAACACGTCATGGAAAACGAAGGTCGCAAAGCTTTGCCCGAGAAAAAAATCAGCGCTAAAACCAGCGCAAAGAAGGCAGTCAAAGCAGTGGCAAAGTTGCCCGCAACAACCAAGGCCAAAGCCAAAGTTCAAGTGACAACAAAGCCAAAGGCTTCTGCCAAAAAATCAGCAGCGAAGAAGTAACGACCCGACACGAAGAGGTGAGGTGACACATGGAAAGCGTCAAGCAAAATAAATTACTGACCGAAGTGGGCAAAGGCACGCCCATGGGCAATTTGATGCGCCGTTACTGGCAACCCATTGGCGCCGCCGTGGAGCTAGAGAAGAAATGGACCAAGCGCATTCGCCTGTTGGGAGAAGACTTGGTCTTGTTCAAAGACCGCCAAGGCAGGTTGGGTTTGATCGCGGAACAGTGCCCGCATCGCAGAGCGTCCTTTGCCCATGGCATTCCCACTGAGAATGGCATTCGTTGCCCATACCACGGCTGGGAATACAACGCGCAGGGCAAATGCATCAACCAACCCAACGAGCAAGACAAATGCGCATTCCGGGACAAAGTCAGCACGGACGCGTACCCTGTAGAAGAATTGGGCGGCATGTTGTTTGCCTACATGGGGCCAATGCCTGCGCCCTTGCTGCCTCGCTGGGATGGCTTTGTGGCCGAAGGCACCATTCGAATGATGGGACGCACCATCTTGCCCATCAATTGGCTGCAAATCATGGAAAACTCACTGGATCCCATTCACACAGAATGGCTCCACGGTCATCACTATGAATTTTTGAAGGAACAAGAAGGCATCAAGGTTGCCATCAGTACGCACCACCTGAAAATTGACTTCAAAGAATTCGAATACGGCATGACCAAGCACCGTTTGCTCGAAGGCCACTCTGAAGACGGAGACGATTGGAAAATCGGACACCCTATCGTGTTCCCGAACATGTTGGCGGTTGGCAATGGCGACGAAAAATCGCGCTACTACTCCTTCCAAATGCGCGTGCCTGTCGATGACACGCACACCATGCACCTTTGGTTCAATGCCTATGTGCCACCTCAAGGCGTCGCGGTGCCTGCGCATTTGTTGGACCGCGTTCACACTTATGAAGTCCCCTACCTTGATGAATCAGGCGAGTTCATTGTTGACAACGTCGACGGCCAAGACATGATGGCCTGGATTTCGCAAGGCGCCATTGCGGATCGCTCGCTGGAGAACTTAGGCGCGACAGACAAGGGGGTTGTCATGTATCGCCGCATCTTGAAACGTGAAATGCAAAAAGTCGAGGCTGGCATTGACCCCATGGGTTTGGTCCGCGACAGCGCCCGCAACCAACGCATCGACTTGCCCAACGAGAAGAAGAAGCATCACAACAGCGATGGTTTTACCAGCTTCATGATGCGAACCCACGCCAAGTATTCCCCCATTGCCAACGACTTGTCCAAGTTGTTTGAACCTCATCTGCACACCGCCAAGTGATTCACATGCAAATCAACGAATTGAAACAACGCCTGATCGATGCCGGTCACATCTTGGAAAATGCGGGCCAGGGCGACCTGACCCGCGGCCATGTGTCCATTCGCTTGCCTGACGACCCTGCCCACTTCATCATGAAGCCGCACAGCTATGGTTTTGATGAAATCACCCTTGAAAACATTGTCTTGTGCAACCTTGACGGTGAAAAAGTGGGCGGTGGAGGCCGCAAACACAGTGAGGTCTACATTCACTCTGAAATTTTCAAAGCGCGCCCCGATGTCAACAGCGTGATTCACACGCACCCCACTTATGCCGTGGCGCTTTCTGCCACCGGCCAAAAATTAGAGCCCATCAGCCAACCTGCCGTGGCCTTTGCCGATGGCCTGCCCTATTTCAACGATGCCATTGACCTCATTCGCACCCATGAGCTTGGCATCGGTGTGGCCAACGCGCTTGGCAGCTGCAAAGCCGTTCTGATGCGCAACCATGGCGCAGCCATTGTGGGTGGCAATGTGGAAGAAGCCACCATCTTGGCCATCATGCTGGACAATGCCTGCCAGATTCAGTTGGCCACCATGGCGGCCGGTGGCATTGGCGAGAAGTTCACGGCAGAACAGGTGAGCAAGTTGCACCACGACATCACACGACCCGAGCAGTACGTGATCAATTTTGAATATCTGCGACGCCGCGCGCTCCGACAATTGGCAGCTTGACGCGCCGTTTCAAATCGCTACGCTGACAGCACCCGCCAACACTTTGGAACCATCCGATGCGCCCTTTGACACTCTTTGTGACCGCCGCTTGTTTCTTCATGGCAGGCGCACAGGCTCAAACCCCCGAACCTGCCAAACCCCTGTCGATTCAGGAGCTGGCCACCTACCAAGGTGCTGACCGTACCGCCCGCCTGATCGAGGGTGCGAAAAAGGAAGGCACTTTGTCGGTGTATCACGTCTATCCGGCCCTGAGCAACGTGATGAATGAGTTCAGTAAAAAGTACGGCATCAAAATCAAAGCTTGGCGCGCTGGTTCAGAAGCGGTCTTGCAACGCGTGACCAGCGAAAGCCGTGGCAACAAGTTTGACGTCGACATCGTGCAAAACAATGCCCCCGAAAACGAAGCGGCGTTCCGCGAAAAATTGTTGCAAGAGGTGAAGTCGCCTTTCCATGCCGATTTGTTGCCGCAAGCCGTCCCGGCCCACAAACAATGGGTCGGCATCACCGTTGACATCTGGACGGCAGCCTACAACACCGAGAAAATCAAAAAGGAAGACTTGCCCAAGACCTACAAAGATTTGCTCGACCCCAAATGGAAAGGTCAATTGGGCATTGAAGGCAACAACCACGCATGGTTTGGCGCCTTGATGAACAAGATGGGCGAAGAAGAAGGTCAAAAGCTTTTTGCCAACATTGCAAGCACCAACGGCATCTCCAATCGCAAGGGCCACTCGCTGCTGACCATGATGGTGTCTTCAGGTGAAGTCCCTCTGGCCCTGACGGTGTACAGCTGGAACCCTGAGCAATTGAAAATCAAAGGCGCACCCGTTGAAGGTCTGGCTTTACAGCCACTCATGGCGCAACCGAGCACCATTGCGATGCTGAAAAAATCGCCCAACCCCCATGCGGCCCTGCTGTTTTATGACTACATGTTGAGTGAAGGCCAAAAGCAACTGTATGACTTGAAATTTGTGCCCACCAGCAAGAAGTACGAACTGCCCTTCCCCAAGGTGCCGCTGAACTTCATTGACCCCGGTATGGCGCTGGACCAGCAAGCCAAATGGTTCAAGATGTTTGAAGACACCGTGGTCAAGCGGGCCAAGTAATTGACAGGTCAGATCGCAAGCACCCACGCCACGCCGCTGCGCATTGCCGTGGTGGGCTTTGGTGCGGCGGCGCAAGCTTTTGTGCCGGCCATTTTGGGCAATCCCGAATTTGAATTGGCGGCCATTGTTGAGCCTCATGAGGATGTGCAACCCCAAGCACGCCGCTTGGGCGTTCCGGTCTTTTCACACCTAGATCAACTGCGTCAGCTGTCCCGTTTAGATGGGGTGTATTTGGCCACACCGACACCACTGCATGCAGCACAAAGTGTGGCCTGCTTAGAGGCAGGCTGGCATGTCTTGGTCGAAAAACCCATGGCCTGCAATGCGGCACAAGCGCTGCGCATGGTGGACACGGCCAAACGTTGCAACAAGCACCTGACGGTGGGGCACTCACACAGTTTTGACGCCCCGATTCAAGCCATGCGTCAGATCATTCAAAGGGGCGAACTGGGCAAGGTTCACATGGTGAACACCTGGTGCTTCACCGATTGGGTCTATCGCCCTCGGCGCGCAGAAGAGTTGGACAGCGACTTCGGGGGGGGCGCCACCTTTCGACAAGGGGCCCATCAGATCGACATCTTGCGCGCACTGTGCGGCGCCAAGGTCAAAACCGTCAAGGCCAAGGTATTCGATGTCGACCCTCAACGTTCAACCCATGGCGCGCACGCCATTTTCTTGGATTTTGACAACGGCGCTGCAGCGACCGCCATCTACAACGGCTATGGCGGCATGTCCAGCATGGACTTGACCCAGAACATTTCAGAATGGGGGTTTGACCAGCCTCCCCATCTCAGAACTTGGTACACCCGCCCAGACAAAGCACACAGTCCCGAGCAAGAGCTCAAGGCCAAACAACAGCGGGCTCAATCGGCCATTCCAGCCACGTCGCCCCATCAGCCACATTTTGGGTTGACGGTGGTCAGTGGTGCTTTGGGCGATGTGCGTCAAACCCCAGATGGCTTGCAAATTTCTGGCCCCAATGGCCAGACAGACATTCAACTCAGCCTTCAGGCCAGTCCCAGGGATTTGGTGCTGGCCGAGCTGGCGCACACATGGCGTGGTACAGCCCAGCCTTGGCACGATGGCATGTGGGGGTATGAAAATTTAAGGGTGTGTGAAGCTGCCATTGCGTCTGCGGCCACTGGACGCGAAGTGCTTCTGGACGACCCTTGCTAGCGCGTCGTCCAAGCTTCTGACGGCATCGGCCACGACAACAATTCAGCCAGGCGGCAGACCACCCAAAATGACTCTTGCGCCGATGTCAATGCCGACTCAACCCGCAGGCCCCGCCAGCAGCGCTCTAAAGCATCCTCTTCAGTGATGCCCATTTGAAATTGCTGGTTGCTGGCGGTTTCCGTCAGCAAATGGGCCAGGTCTTCGCAAAGTTCGTATCGCTGCGTCAACTCGGCACGCGGCAAGCTGGGCTTGAAGTGGCCAGGCTTGACGTAAAGCGCCATGAAAGACTCTGGCACAAAGCTTTGATTTTCTTCGTACATGCTAAACCCACGGAAACGCGAAGGCCTCGCGCATCACATGAAATCAATCATCACGCGGCCAAAGCCTGAACAGCCCACTTGTGCAGCACCCTCCATGAGTCTGGCAAAGTCATGCGTGACACGCTTACTTTGAATGGCGTCTTCCATCGCGCGGATGAGGATGTCAGCCGCTTCCGTCCATCCCATATAGCGCAGCATCATTTCTGCAGACAGAATTTCAGAGCCTGGGTTGACGTAGTCTTTGCCTGCAAACTTGCTGAAGGTACCTACGGTGGCTTCAAAACAAGCCACGCTGTCGGACATGTTGGCACCAGGCGCAATGCCAATGCCACCGATTTGAGCAGACACCGCATCGGAGATGTAATCTCCGTTCAAATTCAAAGTCGCCACGACCGAAAATTCTTGGGGACGCAATAAAATTTGCTGCAAGAATGAATCCATGGCGATGTCTTTGATGGTGATATTTTTCCCCGTCTTCGGATTTTTGAGCGTGCACCAAGGACCATCGTCGATGAGTTGTGCGCCAAACTCTGTCTGGGCCAATTCATAAGCCCAATCTCGAAAGGCGCCTTCGGTGTACTTCATGATGCCGCCCTTGTGTACGATGGTGACACTGGGTTTGTCATGGTCGATGGCGTACTGGATGGCCTTGCGCACAAGCCGCTGGGTTCCCTCACTTGAAACAGGCTTGATGCCGA
The DNA here is from genome assembly GCA_947373185.1 of Comamonadaceae bacterium. Lineage (GTDB taxonomy): Bacteria > Pseudomonadota > Gammaproteobacteria > Burkholderiales > Burkholderiaceae_C > Limnohabitans_A. Next base: position 23,843 of record CANBWP010000013.1, read on the forward strand.
TGCCAGAGCTCTCGGGAAAGCGGATACTTTTGGCGCCCAATTCCTGCATTAAAAAAGCAATCAGTTTTTTGCCAGCGTCACTGTGTGCGGCGTATTCAATACCGGCATAGATGTCCTCGGAGTTTTCTCGAAACAACGTGATGTCGGTTTTCTCGGGCTCACGCACTGGCGATGGCACCCCTTTGAAATAGCGCAAGGGCCGCAAACAGACATACAAGTCCAACTCTTGGCGCAACGCAACATTGAGCGATCGAATCTCGCCATGTGCTGGCGCATTCAAAGGCCCTTTGATGGACACCACGAAGTCTTTCAACGCCAAAAGTGTTTCAGCCGGCAAATACACGTCCGAGCCATACAGGCGAGTGGCCTTTTCGCCGGCATACACTTCCATCCAATGAATTTCACGCTGGCCCCTGTAGGCCTTTCTGACTGCTTCATTGACAACGTCAATCATGACCGGCGTAATGTCGACGCCCGTGCCATCACCTTCAATGAAAGGAATGATGGGATTGGGCGGCACATTCAATGTGTTGTCTGCATTGACCGTGATGGGCGCACCTTGCGGTGGCACTTGAATGTGTTGGTACATGGTCTGTCTCTCCGTTGATTCATTCTAGCCAGAAATGAGTCACAATCTGGCCCAATCACACACCATGCATCGCCCCATGACACACTCTCATTGCCACAAGCGCGCCCTGCTTTCAAACTTTGTTCGCACTGGGCTTGCCAGCCTTGCGTTTGGTTTTTTGACGACCGCTGTTGTTGCGCAAAACGCACCGCAAACCCAATTGCCCCGGGTCACTTTGAATGCGGGTATGCATTTGATACAAGTTCAATTGGCGCAAGATTTTGAGCAACGTCAGATGGGGCTGATGTGGCGCAAAGAAATGCCCCAAAACGAAGGCATGTTGTTTGTATTTGAGCAGCCAGGCGTTCAATGCTTTTGGATGCGCAACACCCTTTTGCCACTTTCAGCCGCCTTTGTCGCCGATGACGGCACCATCGTCAACCTGGTCGACATGAAGCCCCAGAGTGACGATTCTCACTGCTCCAAGAAACCTGTGCGCTATGTTTTGGAAATGAACCAAGGCTGGTTTGCCAAACGCAACATACCAGCCGGCTTCAAACTCTCAGGTCCCGGTTTTTTCAAATAAATTGAAAAGCATTTGCAAACTTGGTTTAAACACCCCAAACCACATCCGCTGATTTGTCCATGCATTGCTTGAGCATTTTGAGCATGGGTTGACTGCGATGCTTCAGGGCAATGTGTTGGGGATCCGATGGGCCGTCGACTTCTTCTTTGGCCACTGCCGCCTCCAGGGCGGCAAGGGCGTCTGGTATTTGGGCCACCAAGAAAATGCCCTTGTCCTGACCTTCTCGGTTCATGATTTTGAGCAAGCGCTTGGCGTCGGGCTCTAGCATGATCAGATCGCCAGTGACTTTGGACTTGAATTTGTAGAGCATGAGTGGCCTTCGACCTTATCTGACACAGTAATAATGAAAGTGCTGACCTGGAAACTCTGAGACAGAACGGACTGGCGAAGGATTGGGTAAATCTGGCGCCATCACCATGTTGCCGGCCATTGCCCAAAGTTTGCTGCGTGAGCAATTGACGCCACCATTCCAGTCGCCCAAATTGGACAAGTACTCATACTCTGCTTCGGTCGGCAAACGTGCCTGGACGGCTTGACAAGCCATTTCGGCAGAACGCGGCGATGGCGAACGGCCAATGGCAGAGCCTGCGGCCCCCACCAATTCCAACACTTTGTTGCCCATTTTGACTTTGGATGGAAATTGGGTTTGCTGGAAGGTTTCGAACACTTGCTGGCCAATGCTTTGCATGACTTGTTCAGGAAAACCTTGGGCTTGAAAATGGTAGGTGTTGCCACATGACAAATCAATGTGCAAGGTCACCAACAAATCGCCACGGCAAGTGGGCGCATAAGAATAAGTGCCATAGGCCACGCCCGACAATGCGCGCATGACCAAGGGGTCCCAAGCCACCTGCTTTTGAGGTTCACGCAGCAGCTTGACCAACTCTTTAAGCGGCGCTGGATTGAAAAAATTGAAGCGCCGCGTTAAGGGTCGTCGATCTCGATAGACTTTGTCCAAAGAGGCTTTGAAAGTGCCTGCCAACATGACATCCATGCCAGGGCTGCTGCCCGCCACGCGCCGTTGGTCATTGAGTTGATCATCCATGGCCGTCAGCAGCGCGACCACCTCGCGCGAATCCAGCCCATCCCGCAACAAGCCGCGAACGCTCTGCGTTAAATCGACCATTTGCTCGGTTTTGGTGCGACCATATGCGTCGTGGTACTGGCATAAGTCTTTGCCCCGAACAAATGGAATGTGCGGCCAGATGTTGACAATGGCCGGCGGTGTGGCCGTGCCGCTGATGCTCACGCCAGGTGGAGGATTGCCATTTTGAGCCGCGGCTGAGCTCAAAAGCTGTGCCAGCAGCCAGGCCAGCACCCCAAAAATACGAATCATATGAACCTCAACCCTCTGCACAATTTCTCACTTGAATAAATATATAGTACACCCCCATGAACCTCCAAGATCGATTTTTGATGGCCGGTGTCATGGGTTGGCCCGTGATGCACTCCCGTTCACCCCTCATGCACAACCATTGGTTTGCACAAGAAAAACTCAAAGGTGTTTATGTGCCGCTGGCCATTCAACCGGAGAACTTGGAAGCTGCGCTGCGCGGCCTGCATGCCTTGGGGTTTTCAGGCTGCAACCTGACCATTCCCCATAAACAAAACGCCCTGCGGATTGTGGACGAGGTGGATCTGATTGCTCAAAAAATGGGCGCCATCAGCTGCGTGGCGGTCCAAAAAGATGGCCGCTTGGTCGGCACCAACAACGATGCGCCAGGCTTCATTCGCAACGTCAAAGAGTTTCAACCCCATTGGCGTGCAGACCGAGGTCCCATCGTCGTGATTGGCGCAGGCGGTGGCTCTCGAGCGGTTTGTCAGGGCCTCATCATGGAAGGCGCCCAAGAGATTCGACTGGTCAATCGCAGCATGGAACGTGCTCAAACGGTCATGTCACAGCTGGGGGGGCCCATTCAATGTCATTCGTGGTCAGACCGAAACGACCTGATGCAAGGCGCAGCCATGGTGGTCAACACCACCAGCCAAGGCATGATCGGACAGACAGCTTTGGATGTTCAGTTGGACAAGTTGCCCACAGATGCTTTGGTCACGGACATTGTCTACACCCCCATGGAAACGCCCTTTTTGGCGCAAGCCCGAAGGCGCGGCAATCCGACGCTGAACGGCCTGGGCATGCTCTTGCATCAAGGTCCATTGGGCTGGAAAGCTTGGTTTGGCATTGAGCCTCAAGTGACGCCAGCACTGCGCCAACTTTTAGAGCAAAGTCTGACTTAAATCAAATTGGAAACCCTGCGGACACAAAACCCGCAAGGTCTGAACGTCGCTTCAGTTGCCCAATTTGGCTTTGAAGTGATCCCAGCAGCGCTGGAACAACACGTCGCTCCACAACTTTTCGCGGCACATTTGAATTTCGTGCTCGCTGAAAATATAGGGTGATCCCAATTGCATCGCCATGTACTGGCGGTGTGCGTTCTCTTCCATGTAGTTGGCCAGGACAAAGGCTTCCCGAATGTTTTGCCCCACCGTGACAGCGCCATGGGCTTTCAACAAAGCGGCAGGACGATCGCCCAAAGTGGCGGCCAAGCGGTCTGCCATGTTTTTGTTGTTGATGGAGTTGGGTGAGTCAAGCAATGGCACGGGGTAGACCAAAGAGCCCTGTCCATAAACTGGCAAATAATCTTTGCCCGCCATGGTGAGGTAGGTCGACCATTTGGGATGCGCATGCACCACCGCTTTCACGTCAGGACGGACTCTGTAAATACCGGCATGCAGGTGAAACTCAAGCGGTGGTTTGCCAGCCCCCTCAATGACTTGCCCTTCCATGTCAATGGTGCAAATGTCATTGACGGTCAATTGGCTTCTTTGGCAAGCGCCAGTGTTGATCAACAGGGTGTTGTTGGGCAAGCGGATGCTGGCATGACCGTTGAAGTCAATGATGTCTTGCGACTCCAACATGCGAATGCAGTCGACCAGTTGTTGTTTCAGTTCCAGTGTTTCAGACATGGCTCAAGCTTTCAGTTTAAATAACGACCTTGGTCATCATGCCTTGCGGGAAAATTTCTTCTGGTGTGAATTCGCGGTGGGCAATGCCCTGCTGGAAGGTGTACTTGGCCATCAACTCCCATGTCGGGCGATTCTCTTCAATGCCAAAGGGGAAGGTGTCGCCTTCAAATTTGTCGCGCATCTTGCGGGCATAGGTCGCCAACCAGGGCAATGGATAGCGAGACACTGCGGGGTCCATCAAGCGCTCAATGCTGCGACGTTTGGACTCTTGAAAGGCATTGAACAAATTGCGGGGCACCCATGGATTCGCCTCCACCACGCTCTTTTTCATGGCGATGATGTGCATGATGGGCCAGACCTTGGTGCGGGCGAAATACTCGTCTTCCATGTCCAAGAAATCTGGGAAGAGTCGCTCCACATCGGGGTGATTCTCTAAAAAGCAAGTGGGCGGACGCGCAATGATGGCGCAATCAATCTCACCAGAGGCCAGCATGTCGCTCAATGATTTGTCAGCCACTCGGGTCAACTTCACACCTTCGGGCAAGGTGATTTCCACTTTCTCTTCACGGCCCGGCGCATTGGCGCCAGCTTGGTACCAATGCACGTCTTGCAGTTTCACGCCCATGTCGTTGTGCAGCCAGCCGCGCATGTACACAGCCGCGGAATGAGCCCACTCCGGTGAACCGACTTTTTTACCGATCAAGTCTTTGGCCGATTTGATGCCTGATTTTTTATTGACATAAAACGAGCTGAAGCGAAACAAGCGGGAGCATACGATGGGCAAACCAATGATGTCGCTGTCAGGCCGTGTCACTTGGGTGCTGAACTTGGCAAACGACAGTTCGGAAATATCGAACTCACGGTTGGCGGTGAAGCGGGCAAAGCACTCGTGGTGACCCAAATTCAACCAGTTCAGGTCAATGCCTTCAGGTTTGACGAAACCCATGCGGATGTCGCGAAAATGATCGTAATCGGTGGTGGCAATGGACAGATTGAGAAGTGACATTGAAGCGCTTTACAGAGGGTCTAAATGGAAACATCAGTTTATCTGAAGGGCTTGTACGCTGTGTGAGGGCTCGGCACAAGTCAAACCATATGTCAAACCATACGTCAAGCCACAAGCCAAGCCAGAACCTGCGTCCTATCATGCCCCACAAGCAAGGGCTTAACCCGCAGGCAAACGAAAACTGTCGCCCTTGGCCAATGTCCAATACTTGTCAAACAAGCCCTGCAAAGGCGTGTCATTCAGCAATTCGCCGTTGCCGATGCTGGGCATCAAGTCGGACAGTGGCTGAACCTCATGCTCGCTGACGCGGCGCATGATGTGCTGCAGGCGCAGGTCTGCCGGGCTCGACAAGCCAGTGGCTTGCAACATCTCTTTCAAAGACTCTAAAGTTTGACGGTGAAAATTTCTCACACGTTCCGCCTTGGTCGGAACCACCAGCGCAATCTGCCGTTTGGGATCTTGCGTGGTCACCCCCGTTGGGCAATTGCCCGTATGGCAGGTTTGCGCCTGAATACAACCCAGCGCGAACATGAAGCCACGTGCACTGTTGCACCAATCGGCACCCAAAGCCAAGGTGCGCATCACATCAAAGGCGCTGATGATTTTGCCGCTCGCGCCAATGCGAATGTGTTGTCGCAGGTTCAAGCCCACCAAGGTGTTGTGCACCAAGCGCAGGCCTTCCAACATGGGCATGCCCATGTGGTCTGTGAACTCAACAGGCGCCGCGCCCGTGCCGCCTTCTGCACCATCGACCACGATGAAGTCGGGCAGGATGCCGGTGCTTTGCATGGCTTTGGCAATGCCAAACCACTCCCAAGGATGGCCAATGCACAACTTGAAGCCAACAGGTTTACCTTCACTCAACGCCCGCAACGATTGCACAAATTGAAGCAATTCTGTGGGCGTAGAAAAACTGCTGTGCGCAGCCGGCGACACACAGTCAACGCCCACAGACACTCCCCGTGCCTCCGCTATTTCGGGGGTCACTTTGGGCCCAGGCAACACACCGCCATGGCCTGGCTTGGCACCTTGACTCAACTTGATCTCAATCATTTTGACTTGCGGCGCCAGCGCATTCTTTTGGAAGCGCTCGGCATTGAACGTGCCATCGTCGTTGCGGCAACCAAAGTAGCCCGAACCAATTTCCCAAATCAAATCACCGCCATGTTCCCGGTGGTACCGTGAAATTGAGCCCTCTCCCGTGTCGTGCGCAAAGCCACCTTGTTTGGCGCCCAAATTCAAGGCCATGATGGCATTGGCACTGAGTGCGCCAAAGCTCATGGCCGATACATTGAACAAGCTGATGTCGTAGGGCTGCGTGCACAGGGCGCCGCCTACCTTGACCCGAAAATCATGTGATGCAATGACCGAGGGACTGATGGAATGCGTCAACCATTCGTAGCCTGTGGCATGCACATCCATTTGGGTGCCGAAGGGGCGTTTGTCAGACTCTCCTTTGGCACGGGCATAGACCAAGGAGCGCTGCGAGCGAGAGAACGGCACTGCATCGCCATCGCCTTCAATGAAATACTGACGCAACTCAGGCCGAATGAACTCCAAGACAAAGCGCAAATGACCCAAGATGGGGTAATTGCGCAAAATGGCATGCTTGCTTTGCTGCAGGTCATACACCCCCAGTGCCACCAAGCCTGTGAGGCAAAAGACCCACAAGAAACTGGCTTGCCCCACGACCAACTGCAAAGCAGAAATGACCCAAAGTGCCACGATGCTGAAAAACGCGATGTATCGCACGGGCACACGCTGATCGATCCAATTCAACATCTTCAGGTCCTCTGTGTTTTCAGTGATTTTTTAAATCTTGCCTAAGTAATCGGCTTTGCCAATTTCAACACCGCTGGCGCGCAACATGCTGTACGTGGTGGTGGTGTGGAAGTACAAGTTGGGCAAACCGTGACCCAATAAAAACTGCATGCCCTTGTAGTGCGTTTCTTTGTCTCCGCGCTTGACCACAATGTCTTTGTCTTCGGTGCCGTCAATTTGTTCTGGCTTGAATGTTTCCAAAAACGCAATGGTTTTGGCGATGCGCGCTTGCAAATCCTTCAAATCTTTTTCGGTGTCGTCATGGGCTGGGATCTCGACGCCGGCCAATCTGGCAACCAAACCTTTGGACACATCGCATGCAATTTGCACTTGGCGGCTCAGAGGAAACATGTCGGGATAAAGGCGCATGCTGGCAAAGACCACGGGGTCAATTTTCTTGACTTCTGCATGCGCTTGGGCTTTGCCCAAGAGGTTCGACAAATTGGTCAAACCATTGATCAAACGGGGCACGCTGGCCTGGTACATGGAAATGTGCATGGAATACTCCTGTTAAAAAAATGAGACAGCTGGGGCCAAGCAGCCGTGCGGCGTCTCGCCGGCCCCCAGGTCCCAATACAAGCCAGTCATGACCTGCAATGCTTCCCGCAGCAAAGCTGGCGGCAAGTGTTCGTTGGGGGCGTGCTGGGAGCAGCCCGGATAAGAATGTGGCACCCACACGGTTTTCAAACCCAGCACATCGGTAAAGATGTCATTGGGCAAGGAGCCCCCCAGGTTGGGCAATATAGCGGGCGTTTTGTGGGTCGTGGCTTGTAAGGACTTGGCGGCCCAGCTGACCCATGCGTCGTCCGGGTCAATGCGGGTGGCCTTAAAGACCTCATCTCGCCCCGCAGTGATCTTCACAAAGCCAAATCCGTGGCGATCTAAATGGCGTCTCAGGGCGTTCAAAATATCTTCACTGTCAATGCCCACCACAAAGCGCAATTGGCAGGTGGCTTTGGCTCTCGGTGGAATGGCGTTCACGGGATGGTCTGGGTTGCCTGTTTGAAAGGCCAGCACCTCAAACGAGCTCCAACCAAACACCCGTTCAGCTGGACTCAAACCAGGCTGTCCCCAGTCAGGTTCAATGTCGGGGCCGTTGACGCCACCATCCACTTCACAATCGGCCAAGACTCGGCGGACGGCTGCTGGCAACGCATCGGGTTTCCATTCTGGTACTTTGATTTCACCGCGCTCAGACACCACACATGCAATGGCATGGGCCAACTGAATCCCAGGGTTGGAAATGAGGCCGCCCCAATTGCCCGAATGGTGAGCGCCAGCTCGGGACTCGATGCTGAGGTCGAAATTGATGCAGCCCCTTGAGCCCAAGAAAATGGTGGGTCGCTCGGCACTCAAACGTGGGCCATCAGAGGCGATGAGCAAATCTGACTTGAACAAGTCTGTGTGCGCATGGCACAGGTCTTTCAGTCCGGGCGAACCCGTCTCTTCTCCCATTTCGATGATGTATTTGGCATTGAAGCCCAAATGCCCACGTTGTGCCAGCACGCAAGCCAAGGCCTGCAGGTTGACCGAGTGCTGTCCTTTGTTGTCGGCAATGCCACGGCCGTACCATCGACCGTCCAATTCGGTCAGCGTCCAGGGGGACACGCCTTCCCGCCATTCTGACGCCAAGCCTCGAATGACATCACCATGGCCGTAGCCCAAGACGGTCGGAAAATCGGACGATTCGATGCGCTGGGCGAACAAAAACGGCGCCTTGGCTTTGGGATGCGTCAACAGTTGGCATTCAAAGCCCATGGCTTCAAAAACAGGCTGCAATGCCTCCGTCAAGTAGGCCAATAGTTCGTCGCTGCGTTCTGGATTTTGACTTTCGGTGGGTCTTTCAATCCTGGATTGGAGGGTCTGCTTGAAGCTGCCATCATCGAAAGCAGTCTGCGCCAGTTGAAGTGCGGCCTGTCGGGTCATGTCTCGTTTTCAAAACTGCAAAGTCAGCAGACTAACTCAATTTGAGAAATGGCGTCTTTACGCTGTACAAACTGGTATTTTCCAGCTCAAAATGGCGATTTAATTCTTATTACATTTTTAAACATATTGTTCATCAACCTATAGTTGATTAACAACCTGTCAATAAACTACCCGTTAAAGGAAATCATGACTGAACATCGCCTCAGCCACCCTCACCCTGATGCACCCAAATGGAAACATGAAGGCGTTCGCGTTGTTCCTGGCAATCAGTTGGATGGCAATGTGCCTTCCACGCCGGGCATGGACCGCAAAGCAGCCATTAACTTTGCTCGCGTTGGTGCCGAGAAGCTCTGGGCTGGCACAGTCACCATTCACGCCAATGCCAAAACAGGTGCTCACCACCACGGCCCCTTAGAGAGCGTGATTTATGTCATCAAGGGACATGCCCGCATGCGTTGGGGCGATCATTTGGAATTCACGGCTGAAGCTGGCCCTGGGGATTTCATTTATGTCCCCCCCTACGTGCCCCACCAAGAGATCAATGCCAGCCCCACGGAGGTTTTGGAATGTGTGCTGTGCCGCAGCGACGGTCAGGCCGTGGCGGTGAACTTGGACATTGAACCCGTGGAAAAACCCGAGCAGGTGCTGTGGGTCGATCCAACACACCCCCACGGTGCGGTCTAGGCCGGTTTGCCATAATCAAACCACCATGATCGAACAACCCTCCCAAAGCCAAGCCATTGGCCCTCGCCTCACCAGCCTCTCCCACGGCGGCGGCTGCGGCTGCAAAATTGCCCCTGGCGTCTTGAGCGAAATCTTGCGCTCGACCACCGCCATGCCTTTGCCCCCCGAACTTTTGGTGGGCATCGAAACATCAGATGACGCTGCGGTGTACAAGCTGAACGACTCACAAGCCTTGGTGGCCACGACCGACTTCTTCATGCCCATTGTGGACGACCCCTTTGAATTTGGCCGAATTGCCGCCACCAACGCCATCTCCGATGTGTACGCCATGGGTGCACAACCCATCATGGCATTGGCCTTGGTTGGCATGCCCGTCAACGTGTTGCCCTTGAGCGTGATTGGCCAAATTTTGGATGGCGGTCAAAGCGTTTGCCGTGCGGCAGGCATTCCCATTGCCGGCGGCCATACCATTGACTCGGTCGAACCCATTTACGGCTTGGTGGCGCTGGGCTTGGTTCATCCAGATCACATCAAACGCAATGCCGATGCCCAAGTTGGCGATGTGCTGATTTTGGGCAAACCCATTGGCGTGGGCATTTTGTCGGCCGCTCTGAAAAAAGAAGTACTGCCCGAACTTGGCTACCAAGCCATGATCAGCAACACCACCCAACTCAACACAGCAGGTCCAGACTTGGCCAAACTCAAAGGGGTTCATGCGCTGACCGACATCACTGGCTTTGGATTGGCCGGCCATTTGCTGGAAATGGCACGCGGCGCCAAATGCACAGTGTCCTTGAACTGGGCACAAGTACCGTTGCTGCCTGGCGTGAGAGCCTTGGCGGAACAAGGTTGCATCACCGGTGCGTCTGGGCGCAACTGGCAAGGCTACGGTGCCGAAGTTGCATTGCCGCCCCATTTTCCGGCAGTGGATCAAAGCCTGCTGACCGACCCTCAAACCAGTGGCGGCCTATTGGTGTCTTGCGCCGTTGACAGCGTTGAAGACGTCTTGGCCATCTTCCGGCAGCATGGGTTTGCACATGCCGCGGTGGTGGGCAACATGGTGTCCGCACAAAGCCACGGCCTGCGCGTGAACTCAAAGGGCACAGCGTGAGCGTTCATCCCATCCCTGCACAAGAGGCCATGGCCCGCATGACCTTGCCATTGGGCAGTGCCGGCGGCTACAGCACCATCATCGATGCGCGCACCGAAGACGAATATGCGTTAGACCACCTGCCGGGCGCCCTCAATTGGCCCTCCCTGAACAATGAAGAGCGCATTGTGGTGGGCACGATGTACAAACAAGTGGGCTCCTTTGAAGCCAAGAAAAAAGGCGCGGCCTTGGTGGCCGCCAATATTTCCAGGCACATCGAACAACACGTCATGGACCTGCCCAAAGATTGGCAGCCCTTGGTGTACTGCTGGCGTGGTGGCAAACGCAGCGGCTCCTTGGCCTTGATTTTGGGACAAATCGGTTTCAAAGTGGCCCTCATCGAAGGCGGCTACAAAGCCTTTCGATCTGCTCTGGTGGCCGCCATACCGGCACTGGCACAGCGCTTATCTTGGCGGGTCATATGCGGCCCCACAGGGTCCGGCAAAACGCGGCTTTTGCATCGTTTGCGTGAACAAGGGGCACAAGTGCTGGACCTTGAAGGCTTGGCCAATCACCGAAGCTCTGTTTTGGGCATCATTCCTGGGACCGCACAACCCACCCAAAAAAACTTTGACACCTTGCTCTGGGATGCCCTGCGAAACATGGACCCTGCACGACCCGTTTATGTCGAGTCCGAGAGCCGCAAGGTGGGCAACTTGGCAGTGCCCGAGTCCTTGATCTTGGCGATGCGCGCCAGCCCTTGTTATCAGCTTGAATTGCCCGATGACGAGCGCGTGCAATTGCTGCTGGAAGACTACGACTTTTTTGTCAAAGACCCCGCTCTGTTTTGCGCTCGGCTAGACGCCTTGGTGGCCTTGAGGGGCAAGCAAGTGGTTGAGACGTGGCAATCACAAATTCAAAATGGGCAGATCGAAGTTGTGGTGAGGGAGTTGCTGACAACCCATTACGACCCCACCTATTTCGCCTCCATGAAGCGCAATTTTTTGCAAATTGAGAGTGCCCCCGTTTTACAGGCGACAGACCGGTCCCTGGCGTGCTTCACCCACATCGCGCAAGCCTTGGCCGCAGAATGATGCGTCTTGTCCGCCGCTTTTTAGGTGCCTGTCTGGTTGGCTTGTTCAGCCTCACTGCTGCGTGGGCACAATTTGAAAAATTGCCCTGGCCGGCTCAGCAAAAGCCCCCCCTCCTGACCTTCAAAGACACGTCAGGCCGAGTTCTCTCTCCAGAAACACTTCGCGGCAAAAAGCTCATCATTAATTTTTGGGCCACTTGGTGCGCCCCTTGTAAAGAAGAGTTGCCCACCCTGCAAGTTTTTTCTGACTTGCAAGACCCCCTTCAAACCATGGTGCTCACCATCAATGTGAAAGAGCCCCCCAGCCGCGCACAGAAGTTCATGCAGAACAACCAAATCAGCCTCCCCCTGATTTCAGACCCGCAGGGGGAATGGGCCAAGAAATTGAACATCAAAGTTTTCCCGACGACCCTGCTGGTCGACGCCAAAGGGGTCATCAAGTGGCGTGTGGTGGGCGAAGTGGACTGGACCAGCACCGAAGCGCAAGCTTGGGTCAACTCCCTGCCATAATCCACACGTTGCGCGGCGCTCTTGCCGTTCAATCACCTGCCTTCGGGGCATTGGTTCTGCACTTCATTCACTTTGTTTGCGTGCAGAGCCTCTTATGTGCCGACAGGTGTCATTTAATTTCGGAGATCTCTTTATGACCCCCGCTCGTCGCACCCTTCTTCAGGGCGCTGCGTCCCTTGGCGCCCTTTGTATGGCACCCTGGCAAGCAGCTTCCGCCCAAACAGCCTCTCAGCCTTCTGCTGACCGCACCTTCGCCCCTGTGCCAGGCAACTGGCGCACCTTTGAGGTGACCACCCGCGTGGACATTCCCAAAGCCAATGGCATGACCCGCGTCTGGCTGCCTGTGCCGAGTGTGAACACCTCTTGGCAAAAGTCAGAGTCCAGCGTTTTCAATAGCAATGGCGTCACCCGCATGCGCAGCGATGGCTTGCAAGGTGTGCAATTCTTGTACGCTGAGTTTGCCGAAAACATAGAAAAACCCTACGTGGAAATCACCAGCCGCGTCCAAACTCAAAATCGTGCGCCCATTGCCAGCGGCCAAGCGCCTGCCGCTGCAGAAGATGCGGCAACCCTGAAATATTTCACCCGCGCCACCCACCTCCTGCCCACCGATGGCATTGTGAAAACAACGGCCCTCAAAGCCACTCAAGGGACCCACACTGATCTGGAAAAAGTCCGTGCCATCTACGATTGGGTGGTGGCCAATGCTTGGCGTGAGCCCAAAGTTCGCGGTTGCGGCGAGGGCGACATCAAAACCATGCTCGAAACCGGCAATCTGGGTGGTAAGTGTGCCGACATCAACGCCTTGTTCGTCGGTTTGTGCCGCTCCGTCGGCATTCCTGCGCGCGATGTGTACGGTTTGCGCTTGGCGCCCTCGGCTTTTGGCTACAAAGAGCTCTCCGGTAATCCTGTCAGCCTCAAAGGTGCACAGCACTGTCGCGCTGAAGCCTATGTCAAAGGCCAAGGCTGGATGGCCATGGACCCCGCCGACGTGGCCAAGGTCATGCGCTTGGAAACAACGGAGTGGCTCAAGTCCACAGACCACCCTGTGGTCAAGCCGGTTTACAACACCTTGTTTGGTGGCTGGGAAGGCAACTGGATGGCGTTCAATACCGCCCACGATTTGACCTTGCCGCAAAGCAAAGGTGACCGCATTGGTTTCTTCATGTATCCCGTTGCTGAAAACAAAGAAGGTCGTTTCGACTCCTACGCGCCAGACGATTTCAAATACCAAATCAGCGCTCAAGAAATCAAGGCCAGTTGATCTGACCTTCGTTTTTTTAAAATCAAACCAGGCACATCGGTGGCAACACCGCTGTGCCTTTTTTTTTCAATCGGGCCGAATGTTCGCGCGGCTCACAACATCCTTCCACAGCACTTGCTGCTGGGCAATGAAGCTTGCAAACTCTGAAGAAGGTCCTCCGCCCACCACGGCATCTTCACTGGCAAAACGCTCAGCGATGGCTGTGCTCTTCAGCGCACGGGCACATTCTTCTTGAATCCGTTTCACCAACTCTGGGGGCATGTTGCCAGGCCCCATCAGGCCATACCACTGCACCGACTCAAAGCCTTTGTAGCCAGACTCAGCCACTGTGGGAACATCAGGCAAGGAAGGCAAGCGCTTGGGCGTGCCCGTGGCAATGGCGCGCAAACGCCCGCTTCGAATGTGCGCCAACAAGGCGGGGGTCCCCGCAGAAAAGGCCTGTGTTCGGCCCGCCAATAAGTCCGTCAATGCAGGGCCAGTACCCCGATAAGGAATGTGCGTCATGAACATTCCCGTTGCCAACTTCAAATACTCCATGGCCAAATGGCCTGCACTGGCATTGCCTGCTGATGCGTAGTTGAGCTTGCCTGGATTGCGCTTCACATAGGCGACAAACTCTGCAAAATTTTTAGCGGGCACATCGGGGTGAATCACAAACAAACTGGGCACCTTGGCCAGCATGGTGATTGGCGTGAAGTCTTTGTTCACGTCATAGCCCGAATGAGGAAAGATCAAGGGATTGACCGCCATGGAGCCCACATGCCCCAAGATCAAGGTGTGACCATCGGCTGGCGATCTCGCCACTTCTTGCATGGCGGGCACACCCCCACCGCCACTCTTGTTGTCAATCACCACAGGAAATGGCAACAAGCGCGTCAACTCGTTGGCCGTGGTTCTGGCCACGATGTCGGAGGTGCCACCGGGTACAAACGGCACGATGAAACGCACCGCTTTATGGGGCCAGCTGCTGCTTGACGCCGGCGTATTTTGTGCGAAGGCAAGGTCAGCCGAAAGTACGCCGCTGAAAGCAAGCGCATGGGTGCCCATGGATTTCAAAACTTCTCTGCGCCTTGCTTGTAGATGGTTTGAACGTGTTGGCTGAATCATCTCTAGATCCTTCAAAAAATAGAACGGCGCATCGCCCGTTGAAAGCCAGCATCAACGCCAAGCTGTGTTGAAAGTTGACACAAATAATTAAATATTTCAGTCAACAAGTGTGTCTTCCTTGCCGTTGAATGATCACTCCCGATCGGTGGAGTTTTCAAACAACATGAAGGAAACATCATGACTAAACTTCTCGCTACATTGATCATTGGCGCATTCTCAGCCGCCGCTTTTGCCACCACACCTGCAACCCCTGCAGCACCCGCAAGTGCCGCAGCACCTGTCAAAGTCGAAGCCAAGGCAGACGCCAAAACAGACGTGAAAGCAGCTGCCAAAACAGAAGTCAAAGCCGAGGCCAAGCCCGAAGCCAAAAAAGCTGAAAAAGCAGCCAAAGAAGTTGCCAAAGACACAGCCAAGAAATAATCGCTGAGTCTACCCAGACAGGGCCTCACTTTGTTGTGAGGTTCTGTCTTTTTCATTGGAAGCGGCACTTTCGGTGTTCGACTAAGATCTTGCTTTTACCAGAATCAAGAAGCAAGTCCAGCATGTCCCTGTTTCCCAGCATGAACCACCGCGGTGTATGGATCACCACTTTGATGGCGGCGGCCATTCTCATGATCACCATGGGCGCTCGCCAATCCATGGGCCTGTACATGAGCCCCTTGAACACCGACACTGGCCTGGGCATTGTGTCCATCAGTTTGGCGATGGCCATCGGCCAGTTTGTGTGGGGCGCCATTCAACCCTTTTCTGGCGCATTGGCCGACAAATATGGCCCTCGACCTGTCTTGTTCTATGGCTTGCTGATTTTGGTTTTAGGGTCCGCCCTAACCCCCTTCGTGTCTAGCAGCATCGGCCTCATTCTCACCTTGGGCATCCTGACTTCCATTGGCTCTGGCACCTGCAGCTTTTCGGTCTTGCTGGGCGCTGCGGCACAGCGCATGCCCACAGAATCTCGCGGCGTTGCGTCCGGCATCATCAACGCTGGTGGGTCATTTGGTCAGTTTGTGTTTGCCCCCCTCATTCAACGTCTGATTCAATGGTTAGGATGGATGGGCTCCATGTGGAGCATGGCCGCCATCACCCTCTTGGCCATCCCCTTGCTGAACAAACTCACCAGTGAGACCCACGCGCCAGTCCAGGCCATTGAACCCGAAGGGGGCCTGAAAAAAGCGGTTCGCGATGCGCTGCACAACCCGAGCTATTTGCTGTTGCATTTGGGCTTTTTTACCTGCGGATTTCACATTGCTTTTTTGGTCACGCATTTACCCACTGAAGTTGGCTTGTGCGGTTTGTCGCCTGCTGTGGCCAGTTGGTCACTGGCCATCATTGGCTTGGCCAACATCTTGGGCAGTTTGTATGCAGGCTCTTGCGTCAATGTCTATAGAAGCAAATATGTCTTAGCGGCCATGTATGGCTCGCGCGCTGTGCTGGTTGCCCTTTACTTGGCAGCACCTAAAACGGAATGGACCTTTTACGCCTTTGCCGTCGGCTTGGGCTTTACCTGGTTGGCCACCGTGCCTCCCACAGCAGCCATCGTGGGCAAACTCTTTGGCATTCGCTACTTGGCCACCTTGTTTGGCCTGACCCTGTTGTCGCATCAAATTGGCGGCTTCTTGGGGGCCTACTTGGGCGGCTTGGCATTGACCGTCAATGGCGACTATCAATGGATGTGGTGGGCTGACATCGCCTTGTCAGGCATGGCCGCCATCGTCAACTTGCCGATCAAGGAAGCCCCTATTGCGAAACCACAATTGGCTTCCTAAACTGCACGGACCAGGCGTTTGAACTCAGCGACGCATCACACATTGGAGACATTCATGACAAAAAGAAACATGCTGGCAACGGCAGCCCTGCTGGCTTTGAGCTGCGTTGCTGCATTCGCACAAAATTTCCCAAACAAGCCCATTCAAGTGGTGGTCCCCGTGGCTGCAGGCGGCGGCACGGATTTGTTGGCCCGCAATTTGAGTCAGCGTGTGGGCGAAATTTTGGGGCAGTCAATGATTGTCGACAACAAGCTGGGGGCTGGCGGCAACATTGGGGTTGAGTACGTCATGAAATCCAAAGCAGACGGCTACACCCTTCTGGTCAGCCCTGCCACCATTGCCACCAACGTGGCGGTGTACAAAAAAATTCCCTATGACTTGGTCAAAGACTTGCAAGCCATCACACTCATTGGCCAAACCGGCGTCGTCTTGGTGGTGCACCCAACTGTCAAAGCCAATAACTTGAAAGAGTTCATTGAACTCATGAAGTCCAAAAATGGCGAGATGAATTACGGCTCTGCAGGCATGGGCAGCCCGCAACATTTGCAAGCGGAGTTCTTCAACCAACTGGTGGGATTGAAATCAAACCACATCCCATACAAAGGCCAAGCGCAGGCCATGAACGACTTGATTGGCGGGCAACTCCATTACATGTTCAGCCCCATTCAAAATGCCTTGCCCCAAATTCAACAAGGCCGCTTGAAGGCTTTGGCTGTCGCCTCTGCCGAAAGACACAAAGCCATGCCGCAAGTGCCCACCCTCAGTGAGCAAGGCTACAAAGGGGTTGAGCTGACCAACTGGTTTGCCGTCTATGCGCCAGTCAACACACCAGCGGCCGTTGTCAAGAAACTCAATGCAGCCTTCATTCAGGCTGGCAAGGAGCCGAAGATGAAAGACAAGCTGGACACCCTCGGCTTTGAAAGTTTCTTCACAACGTCTGAAGATGCCACCGACTTCATGCGCTCAGAAATTGTGCGCTGGGCCCGTGTCGCGGCCTACGCAGGCATCAAAGCCGAGTGAGTCCCATGGCCATTCAATGTTGATGTTGATGCCCGCCTGCTGCAGGTGCGCCCCCCGCTGGCATTGAAGGCATGGCGGCGTCCAGCGTCAGATCCAGCTGAAACTTGGCGCCCTTGCCGTCCTGAAACTTCAGCGTGACAGGCACTTTGGCGCCCTTCTCTAAAGGTGACTTCAAGTCCATCAACATCACATGAAAGCCACCCGGCTTTAACTCAACCACCTGACCGGCTGGCAAATCCAAAAAGGGAATGGGCGCCATTTTCATGACGTTGCCTTCCATTTTCATTTCATGAATTTCAGCCACCCCAGCGATTGGCGTGCTGACGCTCAAGAGCTTGCTGTTTTCTTTGGCCACCAACTTCAAGAAAGCACCCGTGGCTTTTTGACCCGTGACAGTAGGCCTCACCCAAGCGTCCGAGACGGCCACATTGGCGTTGCCCGCAGGGGCTCCTGCCGTGCCTTCGGCTTTCAAAGTCAACAAGGCCGCAGGGTATTTCATGCCCTTGGTCGATGTGCCTGCTGCAGGAATCTCAGCCCAATCGTTCTGACCTTTCTCGCAAGTTTGCAAAACACGCAACCAAACAGGACCGGCCTTTTCAGGCAATTTGGTCATGAAAGCGAATTCATCAAAGGCACCATCGGGCAATGCGGCATCCTTGCTGCTTGCAACCCATTCCATGGCCACCACATCCTCAGACACTGTTTTGCCGTGACTTTGATAGGGTTCAGCCAATTTGGCTTTCGTGATTTTGAGAGTCCAACCCGTTTTGGGTTGTGGCTTGGCGCCTTCAAAACCTGCAGGAATGAAAACTTTGATACCTGTGGTGGCAGCGCCCTCGCAGCCATGACCGATGCGCACAGCACCTTTGTAGTAACTGCCCGACAGCGCGGTTTGCTCGGTCAGCACAGCGTGGGCATGGACTGCTGCAGGAAAGGCCCATGTTGCCATGGTGGCTGCACCAAGGATGGCCAATTTCTGAGAGATGTTCAAGAAGTAAGTCATGTTGTTCTAGCCTTATTGGATGTCGTATTTGATTTCAGCATGCACGGTACGCTGTGTGTAGGGATGGAAATTCCAATACTTGTCGTTGTTCAGATTATCGATGCCCACGGCCAGGCTTGTTTGCGCATCGTATTTGTAACGAAGGCGTGCATCCACCGTGAAGAATTTGCTCACACCCATGTAGGTGAAGCCATTCACATCGGCATTGTTCAGCGTACGGTACTGCGGGCCACTGTAACGTGCTGCCAAGGTACCGGTCCAAGCAGGCGACATGCGATAAGTGGCCACAGCCGTGGCACGCCAACGCGGAATGTTCGGTTGCTGTTTGCCCAGGGTGTCACCCGCAACAGCCACAAAGCCGGCATTCTCTTTGATGATGGAGTCGGTGTAGGTGACACTGCCCGACAAGTCCAAGCCTTGGAGGCCCAGATCTTTCGCGTTCAACGATGTTTCTAAACCTTGCGTTGCAATGCGGCCTACATTTTGAACGCGTGAGATGCTGGCATTGGCCACAGGATCAAAGATGCTCTGTGAGAACAAACCGTCATGCGTAGACTCTTGGAAATAAGTCAAGCGCCAAGTGGCTTTTTGCCATTCTTTTTCGTAGCTGAGTTCGGTCGTCACTGAGCGCTCTGGCTTCAATGCAGGGTCATTGATGTAGCGCGAGTTGGTGGTGGAAGTTGCACCATACAACTCGAACACGGTGGGCATGCGAACAGCACGGCCCGCAGAAGCTTTGATGACGCTGTCGGGCGTTAGCTGATAGGCCAAGGCCGCTTTAGGCGACACAAAATTTTCTTCGCGATCGGCCCACACTTGGTTGTAGCCATTGGCTGCAACCTGCGTTGTGCCTTTGCTGGCGCGCCAGGTTTCTGAACGCAAGCCCAATACACTCGTCAAACCCGGGGCCATGCGCCATGTGTCTTGCGCGTAGATGCTTTGAGTTTGCGTTTGTCCGCCGACAAAACTCGACTTGGCACCGGCTGCATCGGTGGTCCAATTGCCAGCGATGTTGGAGGTCAAATAGTTCAATGTGTAGTTGTCAGCTTGGTAACCGAAGTCAAATACATGCGCCCCCTTCAAGCCCATGGGTCGCCATGTGCCTCGCAAGGCCAAGTTGTTCCAACCTGTTCCCGCGCCATCGGCCAATGTACCAGCGCCACCCGTTAACGCAGATGGCAAGGTGGCCGTGGCTGCGTTCTGACGCTTTTGGTCTTTGTCGTAATCGTACAAGCTGCCCGCAATTTCCCAATCAAATTCGCCCTTGGTGTTGGACTTCAAAGACACGCCATGCATGAAGTGAGTGATGCTTTCATTGGTGAGCGCAAAGTCAGCGCCCGTCAGTGCGGCATATTGCTTGCCATTGATCACAATGGGCCCACTGGTGACAGGTGCACCCGTCGCTGCATTGGTAAGGTAAGTCGAAGAACGGCCTTCAGAAGAGTTTTGCCAAGTGCCCAAGGTGTAGGTGGCGCGCAAAGTACTTGAAACGTCGTAGGCCACTTTGATCTTGGCGTGGTCTTGTTGGGTGCTGTATTGCGTACCGGAACCAATGTAGTAGATGTCTGCATTGGCCGTATTTTTATCGGCCAACCAGCCGTTCACCACCACACCCTGGGTGGGCGTTGTACCCGTACTCACGGTGCGTGTTGCAAAGGTCAATGGCTGACCGGAACTGTTGGTGTGATTCAGGTTGATGAACCAAGACCAGTCGCCATTTTTGTTCCCCATCGATGCACTCGATTGCCATGCACGGTAACGGGTATCGGTGTTGTACAACTGAAAACCTTGGTTTGAATAACCCACTTTGACATGCGCTTCAAAACTGCTTGGCATGCGCGTTACAAAGTCCACCACCGCGCCCACCGAATTTCCTGGATACGCGGCAGAAAACGGGCCGTACATCACATCCACACGCTCAATTTCTTCAGGCGTCACCATGCCCCAACGCGGTGGAAAACTCAGGCCACTGATGCTGTTGCCCAGGTAATTGGAAAGTAAGATGCCGTCCGCATAGACCGCTGATCGTGCAGGATTGCCCGTACCCGAAGCGCGGCTGGACAAAATTGCGTGGTTGTAATCGCCTTCATAGCGCTTGCGCACCAGCAAGCTTGGAAAATACTTCAATGCATCTTCACTGTCCGTGGCATTGATTTTCTCTTGCACCTCAGAGCCCTTGATGCTCTCCATCGTGGTGGGAATGTGCGTTGGCAACGAAGAAGGACGACCTGATTGAATGGTCACCACGCCCACTTCTTTCACGGGCTGCTGTTCTTGGGCCATCACGGCGCTTGAAAAGGCCACAGACAAAGCCATGACCAGAGGTTTCACCTCAAATCTCGATACTGAATTCACTTTGAATTTCCAAAAAATAAACAAGGCGATGCACAACCCTTGGGGGGTGCACAGCCAACAAAGTCAACGCATGCGCGCGTTGATCCGTGGGTTGATTTCAGGAAATAGAAGGCGGGCCGCGTGACGGCAGAGGGGGCGCCGTGACCGACGCAATGTGCGCTGCGGCAAGCGGCCGGAGGGCATGCGCTAAAGCGCTGGGTTTTTCAAATGCCAGGGAATCAGTGTGCAGTGGGATGACAACGGCCGCACACAAGGGGCAGTCCATGCTGGTACTGGCCTGTGTGTCTGTACCCTCTTCACCCACGGCCACCATTTTCATGCCGCCCATGCTGCTACACACCATTTGCGTCTCTGTGGGGTGCACGATGGGCGCGGCAATGGCCGCACCAATGAACAAAGCAAACCACACCAACACCAGGCGGGCGATGAATTTGTGGGTTTGCGCGTTGAACATGTGGCGTATTATCGCTGAAGCCATTCCATCCTTCAGCTTCTCGCATTATGAAAAAAATACTCCTTTTGGGCTCAGGCGAACTGGGCAAAGAATTCGTCATCAGTGCCAAGCGTTTGGGCTGCCATGTCATTGCCTGTGACAGTTATGCCGGCGCACCCGCCATGCAAGTGGCCGATGAATGCGAAGTGTTCAGCATGCTGGACGAAGCGCCCTTGCGCGCCGCCATCGCCAAACACCAACCCGATTTGATCGTGCCCGAGATTGAAGCCATCCGCACCGAGGTGTTGTTGGACGTTGAAAAAGAAGGCTTCGAGGTAATCCCCAGTGCACGCGCAGCCAACCTCACCATGAACCGCGATCGCATTCGCGATGTGGCGGTGGGTTTGGGCGTTCGCACGGCCAAATTCAACTACGCCGAATCCAGTGAAGAACTGCTTGCTCAAGCCAAAGCCATTGGTTTTCCGGTGGTCATCAAACCTGTCATGAGTTCATCGGGCAAGGGTCAAAGCGTTGCCAAAACCGAAGCCGACATTCAAGCCAGCTGGGACTATGCGTGTGCCGGCATGCGCGGTGATCGCAAAAAAGTCATCGTTGAAGAGTTCATCAACTTTGAGTTTGAAATCACCCTCCTCACCATTCGGCAACGCAATGGCCAAACCTTGTTCTGCCCGCCCATTGGGCATGTGCAAGAACGCGGTGATTACCAATACAGCTGGCAACCACAGGCCATGGCGCCTGATTATTTAAAAGCAGCCCAAGAGATGGCCGAAAAAGTCACCGCAGATTTAGGCGGTGCCGGCTTGTTTGGTGTGGAGTTTTTTGTCACCGCCAAAGAAGTCATCTTCAGCGAACTGAGCCCCCGTCCGCATGACACTGGCATGGTGACCTTGATCAGCCAAAATCTCAGTGAATTTGATTTGCACGCACGCGCAGTGTTGGGTTTGCCCATTCCTGTGATTGAGTGCGTGGAAGGTGCCAGTGCCGTGGTGCTGGCCGACCGTGAAGGCAAGAACCCCAGTTACGCGGGTGTGTCGGCTGCTTTGCAAGAACCCGGCGTCGATGTCCGCATTTTCGGTAAACCGACCACGCGTCCTTTTAGGCGGATGGCGGTGGCGTTGGCCAAGGGCGATAAAGCCTTAGAGCGCGCTCGCGCAGCAGCCTCGAAAATCAGCGTGCATGTTTCTTAAGCGCCTTGCTTGATCGCAAAAAAAAGGGACCTGGGTTGCACAACCCAAGTCCCTTTTTTGATTAGAAGGATTGACTTCAGATCACTTCACTTCAGTGATGAACTTGTCGTTGGTGCGACGCACCTTCTTCATGTTGACCAACCAGTCTTTGTCGGCTTCGCGGTAGCCCAAAGGCAAGATAACTGTGCTGCGCAAACCACGTGCGGCCAAGCCCAAGATTTCATCCACAGCAGCGGGATTGAAACCTTCCATGGGCGTCGCGTCAACTTCTTGCTCGGCTGCAGCGATCAAGGCTGTGCCCAACGCAATGTAAGACTGCTTGGCGGCGTGTTGGAAGTTCACCTCGGGGCCTTTGGCTGGATAGTTGGCCAGCAACATCTTGCGATAGTTCTCAGCACCTTCGTTCACAAAGCCGCGCACTTCATTGTTGTAGTCAAACATCATGTTGATGCGCTCGGCGGTGTAATCGTTCCAAGCGGCAAACACCAAGAGGTGTGAACCTTCTGTGATTTGCGCTTGGTTGTTGGCAGCCGCTTGAATCTTGGCGCGAACTTCAGGATTGGTCACCACGAACACTTCGTAAGGTTGCAGACCACTGGAAGTGGCTGTCAGGCGAATGGCTTCCAAAATGCGTTGCACTTTGGCTTCGGGCACGGACTTGGTGGGGTCCATTTTTTTGGTGGCATAACGCCAGTTCAGGGCTTGCAGCAAATCCATGTTCAGACTTCCAGTTTGAAAAATTAAAGACAGAGTTTAGCCGTCTTCGCAAATTGTCGGCGTTCACCCTTCCCAAGACCCCTGTTCACAACGCACGATGCCGAAGCGGTTAGGATTCAAGCCATGAACAATTGGCTCCCCCTGCTCGCGACCCTTTTCATTCAGGCCATGGTCGCCATGGCCCTGCTGACTTTGCCGGTCATGGCACCTGTGGCTGCGAAAAGCCTCAGCGTGTCACCCGCTTTGGTCGGTTTGTATGTGGCCATCACTTACGCCGGAGCGATGTTTGCAAGCCTGACATCGGGCACCACCGTCAGTCGCCTTGGGCCCATCCGAGTCAGCCAAATGGGCTTGCTGTTTTGCGCCACAGGGCTTTGCCTGTGTGCCATCCCGTTCTTGCCTGCCATTGCCTTGGGGGCCTTGTTCATTGGTCTGGGCTATGGCCCCATCACCCCGGCCAGTTCCCAAATCTTGGCGCGCACCACACCGCCAGCCCAAATGGCCTTGGTCTTTTCCATCAAACAGACGGGCGTGCCAGTGGGCTCCATGATGGCCGGCGCCATCGTGCCCTCCCTCATGCTGGGCATTGACTGGCAGTGGACCTTGGTGATCGTGGCTGGGGCCTGTGTGCTGAGTGCCGTCTTGGCGCAGCCGCTTCGCGCCTCAATGGACGATTTGCGCCAAACCAAACTGCCCTTTCAAATGGGCACCCTCAGCCACCCCATTCGCATGGTGCTAGGGCATCGGGCCTTGGCCACCATGGCCGCATGCTCCTTCATGTTTTCGATGGTCCAGATGTCGCTCACCACTTACCTCGTCACGTACTTGCACGACGATTTAGCCTACGGCATGGTCAGTGCCGGCCTCTTGCTGTCTGTGACGCAGATGGGCGGCATTGCAGGCCGCATTGTGTG
Organism: Comamonadaceae bacterium; assembly: GCA_947373185.1. Lineage (GTDB taxonomy): Bacteria > Pseudomonadota > Gammaproteobacteria > Burkholderiales > Burkholderiaceae_C > Limnohabitans_A. The sequence continues at coordinate 47,878 of CANBWP010000013.1, forward strand.
GGGCGTTGTGGCAGACAAATGGCTGGGAGCCCAAAAAGCGTTGGCACTGTTGGCCAGTTTGATGGCCATCAGCGCCCTGTCAACGGCATTGCTGTTGCCCATTTTACCGCTCTGGGGCATTTGGCTGATACTGATTGTGTTTGGTGCCTCGGCCATTGGTTGGAACGGCGTGTATTTGGCAGAAGTGGCGCGGCAAGCCCCTGAAGGCCAAGCCAGCGTGGCCACAGGTGGCACGCTCACGTTCACTTTCTTGGGCGTGGTCATTGGCCCCCCCTTGTTTGGCGCTCTCTCTAGCCTGTTTGGCACCTACCGCGCTGGGTTCATGGCCCTGGTGGTCACGTCCAGCTTGTGCGCCTGGGTTTTGTTCACCCTCAAGCCGCGTGCGTCGGCGCCAAGCCCCGAATAAAGTCAACGCCTTTTTCGGCAATCATGAGGGTGGGGGCATTGGTGTTGCCTGTCACCAAATGGGGCATGACCGACGCATCAATCACGCGCAAAGCTTGCAGGCCATGCACTCGCAGCTGGGAATCCACCACCGCCATGGGGTCCGTTGAGGGCCCCATTTTGCAAGTACCTACAGGGTGGTACTCAGTGTCAGAGTGATCACGCAAAAAGTCCTCAATTTGAGCCGTGTCTTGTGCCTCAAGGGGGTACAGCATGTCGCCGCGGTATGCCTTCAAGGCAGCAGACTGCATGATGCGCAGGCCCATTTGGGTGCCTTTGATGAGGGTGGCCATGTCTTGTGGGTGTTGGAAGAACGCTGGATCAATGCGCGGTTTGTCCATCGGATTGCGGCTGATCAAACTCACACTGCCGCGGCTCTTGGGCCGCATGAGGGTCACGTGCAAGGTATAGCCGTGGCCCGCATGAAATTTGCGGGCATGATCATCGATCACGCCAGTGCACAAGGCCAATTGAATGTCCGGGTGCGCTTCATTGCTCTGCGTGGACACAAAGCCCTGTGTTTCAGACACATTGGAGGTGATCCAACCCTTGCGTTGGGTGCGCCACTGCCACATGGCTTTGAGCATGTTCCATGTGCCCTTCAAGGAGTAGCCCATGGCGTCATTGACTTTTTGGGTTTTGTAAATCAGGACAGTGGTGACATGGTCTTGCAGGTTGCGTCCCACACCCGGTAACTCGTGCACCACAGGAATGCCCAGGTCTTGCAAATGCAATGCGGGCCCCACACCCGACAGCATGAGCAGCTGAGGCGAGCCAAATGCACCACCTGACAGAATCACTTCTTTGTTGGCTCGCACTTCATGGTGAACACCATGGACCATGTACTTGACGGCCACCGCACGTTTGCCTTCCCACACTATTTGCGTGGCGTGTGCATGGGTGACCACCGTCAAATTGGTTTGATGACGATGCGGGTCGACGTAGGCCCTTGCCGCATTCCAGCGTTCGCCATTTTTCTGAGTCACTTGCCCAGGCGACACACCAAATTGCGTTGCACCGTTGTAGTCTGGGTTGGTGGGTATGCCCTGCTCGTTGCAGGCCTGAATGAAGGCTTCATTCAAGGGGCTGGGGCTTCGTAAAAAACTCACATTCAAGGGCCCGCCAACGCCGCGGTAGTCATTGGCACCAAAACACTCGTTGTGCTCCGACTTTTTAAAGTAAGGCAACACATCCTGATACGACCAACCCGCATTGCCCAGTGCGTCCCAACTGTTGTAATCATTGGCATTGCCGCGGGTGTACACCATGGCGTTGACTGACGAGCTGCCGCCCATCACCTTACCGCGTGGCTGAAAGCCGCGCCGTCCCTTGAAGCCTGCCTGCGGGATGGTGTTGTAACCCCAACTGTGAATGTTCAAGGGTGCGGTGGCCGCAAAACCCAAAGGGGCTTTGATGAACACCGAATGATCGGGGCCACCCGCTTCCAGCAAACACACGCTCAGACCTGCGTCTTCGCTGAGTCGTCCAGCCACACAACAGCCGGCAGAGCCAGCCCCTACCACCACATAGTCAAACGCTTGATGCGACATGTTTCTTACCTCGTGACAATCGGAAAACGACCGGGCGCTTTGTCCATCATGCTGAAAAACAAAGCCAAATCAATGGGGCTGCCCTCAATTTGGGTTTGATTGGAGAGAAGCATTTCTTTGCCACCGGCTTGACCCAAGACCATCTGTAAAAAGAAGGGCTTGGTCAGGGTCAGGGTGGCGTTGGCATCTTTGTCGGGCGCTTTTTGCGCATGGTGCAACACGGAGTTCTCCATCGAGAGGACGAAGCTTTCGTGCGTGTCTGAAAACACCACATTGATTTTGAGCTTCTTGCCTTCGGCCTTGCCTGCATTGAGCGACGCCGCCATGGCTTCCAAAAACCGGTCAATGGGCGTTTGCTTCAACATCTCTATCAAACCTTCACGCGGCATGCCTTTTTCAGGCGGTCCCACTCGCAACTCCATGGCACCGGTCAGATAAAAATTACGCCAAGCAGAAGACTCTGCGCTGTAACCCATCGCCTCAAACGTCTGCGCCATCAGGGCTTTGGCTTGCTTGTGTTGCGGTGAGACATCCAACACATGCTTGAGCAATTCGGCCGCCCAACGATGCTCACCTGTACGCACAGCCTCTTGTGCAGCAGCCACCACCTTGGCTTCGCCCCCCATCAAGCTGACGTATTTTTCAGAAGACTGCACTGCAGGCAAGGGGTCCAAATTGGCAGGGTGCGCATCAAACCAGCCCAGATAATGTTGATAGACCGCTTTCACGTTGTGACGCACCGTACCGTAATAGCCCCGCACACTCAAGTAGGCATCCAAGCTGGCTGGCAATTGAAGTGTTTCTGCAATCTCCGCCGCATTCAAACCCGCATTCATTTGTCGAACCGTTTGATCGTGAATGAATTGGTAGGTGTCGCGTTGCTTGCCAATGAACTCTTGAATGTTGGCAGCGCCCCAGACTGGCCAGTGGTGTTGATTGAACACCACCTCTGCCTTTTCAACATGTTGCAATGCTTGGTCCAGATACGCAGCCCACTTGCTGGCATCGCGCACTTTCGCGCCACGCAATGTGTACAAGTTGTGCAGAGTGTGGCCCATGATTTCAGACCCGCAGAAGGCTTTGAAATCAGGCAAATAAAAGGTGAACTCGGACGGCGCTTCGCTGCCAGGGGCATTGTGAAAAACAAACTGCACGCCATCGATCTGCATGCTTTCGGTTTCTTTGGCCACGCTGATGTTGGGCGGCAAAATGCCCATCTTGCCAAAGGCCACGGCCTTGCCCAAGCCGTTGTCAATCAGGCCTTTCTCGTTTTTGGGCAGGCGACTGCCGTACATGTACATGGCGCGTCGGCCCATGGCGGGGCCCATCAAAATGTTTTCGCTGGTGGCCTCTTCCATGAATCCGGAAGGCGCCACAACAGGCACTTTGCGTGCCTTCACGTCTTCGGCACTGAGCACGCCCAAAGCGCCACCAAAATGATCAGCGTGGCTGTGCGTGAAAATCAAGGCTGAAACGGCTTGCGGCCCTAAATGCTGCCTGGCAAAGGCAAGGGCCGCTGCGGAGGTTTCTTGCGCGGTGAGGGCATCCACCACAATCCAGCCGGTCTTGCCTTGAATCAGCGTCATGTTGGCCAAATCAAACCCACGCAATTGCCAGATGCCCTCGGTCACTTTGAACAATCCCGTTTGATTGTTCAAGGTGGCTTGACGCCAAAGACTGGGGTTGACCGTCGCGGGTGCATCGCCTTGGATGAAAGCGAATGCGTCAAAGTCCCAAATGACTTGACCCGCAGCGTCCTTGATTTGACCGGTGGGCGCAGCGATGAAACCTTTCCTGGCGTCACTTTGCTTGAGCCACTCAGCGCTGATCGCCGTGCTGGGTGTTGACTTGGCGCCTTGGCTGGGCAGCTCAGTCTTTTGGCAGGCCCACAAACAGCATGTTGCCATCAGGCAGCTCAGCCACACTGACCCTGGTTTCTTTTGACGGGCATCTCGATCCAACATCACACACTCCTTGTGCGGCTGTTATAAATCAAGCAAGACCATCGACCTAGGGGTCATACCCTTAGCAACATGACTCAACATGAACCAGCATGACGCAACAGGCCTCAGTGATTGGCGCCCATGGCATGCTGAATGTCGCTGCCGCCCTGCTTCACATGGGCAAGCAAAACATCCACCGCACACAGCAAAGCATCTTTCAAGGTCTCGGTGCTCATGCTGGCAATGGGGGCGCCAGAACGCATGGCCGCCTGCGCTGGCAACAGGGGAACATGGACAAAGCCACTGATCACCTCGGAGCCGATCAGCGCGTGTTGCAAACCATAAAACACTTGATTGCACACAAAAGTGCCCGCTGTTTGCGAAATAGACGCCGGGTAGCCTTTGGCTTTCAAGGCCAGGGCCATCTTTTTGAGCGGCAGTGTCGAAAAATAAGCCGCAGGTCCATCGGTGACCACCGGCAAGTCAATGGGTTGATCACCTGCGTTGTCAGGGATTCGGGCATCGCACACATTGATGGCCACACGTTCAATGGAAAAATCACTGCGACCATCGGCTTGACCCAAGGCCAGGACGATGCGCGGCTGATGGATGGCCAAGGCGTGTTGCAACGGCCCCAAGGATTGAGAAAAAACACAGGGCAATTGAACCGCCACCAACTGGGCATCTTGAAGCTTCAAACCGTCTAGGGCTTTGGCCACCTCCCACGATGGATTGATGGACTCGCCGCCAAAAGGCTCAAAGCCTGTGATCAAAATTTTCAATGCTTGACTCCAGCACCTTGTAAATCAATTCGGGGCGGCATCGACAGGAAGGCATCCATGGCATGCCAAAAGCGATGGCGATTGACGCCCAACAAAGCGGTGTGCGACAAGCCCGCAATCTTGCTCATCTGTTTGTCTGCATTGGGCAGTCGGGCATAAAAGCCCATCAGGTCTGCGTCGGTGGCAATGCCATCGTGTTCTGCGCGAACAATCAGCACAGGGCATGCAATTTTGAACGGGTCAACCAAGGGCAGTTTCGTGACCATGTCGATGTAGGTACCGTTGGGCACGGTATCACCGTAACGCAATTCTTCTTGCGCCACCACATCGCCCATGTTGGGATCTGCGGCGCTAGGGTGATCGCGGGTAAAGACAGAGCGATAAAACTCAGCATCAACTTTTCGGACATTGCTTTGAAGCAGTTCGGGCAAACGCTTGGCACGCTGTGCCAGGGTGGGCGCATCTTGACCGGTCCACACAAAAGCATCCAGTACCAATTTTTCGACCACATCCGGATAGGCGTTGGCAAATTTGGCGGCTCGCAGGGCGCCAGACGACTGGCCAAAAAAGGCCATCTTGGTTCGACCCGTTTCTCGGCGAACCACGCTCATGGCAGCGTTCAAATCTTCAACGCCGCTTTGAATGTCGGACAAACCAGAGGTTCTGTCGGAGTGACCGTAGCCCTCGTGGTCCATGGTCCAAACGTCGTAGCCCAATCTGGCAAAGTGGTCCATGAGCGAGTAATCCTGGTTGCCAGGAAACTGCAAATCAAACATGGTTTTGCCAGAATAAGAGGAGCCATGTACCAAGAAAAGCAAAGGCTTGTTGGGCTTCCCATCGTCTATGTGCTTGCGATAGACCCACAGCTTCACCGTGCCCTTTTGCGTCCAAAACGCTTGAGCTTTAACCGAAGCACCTGTTTCTGCTTGGGCAGAACCCAAAGCGGTCAAGAAGCCCCATGCGCAAAGCACAAGAAAAGGTTTGAGTCTTCTGCTCAAAGAGGTCCATGTGCTGAATGAGAAATGAAACATGTCGTCAGGCCTTCAGTGAATCAAATGAATTAAGCCAATGCAAGCTCTGCCGAATGAACTGGCGCAAAGCCCATTTCATCCAAGGCTTGGGCCAAATGTTGCAAGCTGCGCGAAGGGTTGTGCAGTTTTTCCAAACCAAACAATCCGATGCGAAAGGTCATGAAGTCTTTGGGTTCGTCGCATTGCAGAGGAACACCGGCAGCCGTTTGAAGGCCAAGCGCCAAAAACTTTTTGCTGTTGTGAATGTCGGCGTCTTGGGTGTAACTGACCACAACACCGGGGGCTTGAAAACCCGCCGCTGCCACACTTTGGAATCCGCGGGACTCAAGCAAGGTGCGAACCTGCTGACCCAATACTTCTTGTTCTTTTTTCACTTTGGCAAAACCGTAAGCTCGCGTTTCTTTCATCACATCGCGCAGGCGGGCCAAGGCATCAGTGGGCATGGTGGTGTGGTACATGTGCGTTCCGGCTTCGTAGGCCTCCATGATTTGCAACCACTTTTTCAAGTCGCAGGCAAAGCTGGAACTTTGAGTGGCGTCGATGGCTTTGCGAGCTCGTTCGCTCAACATGACCATGGCGCAACAAGGCGAACCACTCCATCCTTTTTGAGGCGCACTGATCAAGACATCCACCCCCGTGGCTTTCATGTCCACCCACATGGCACCAGAGGCAATGCAATCCAAGACCAACAAACCACCGACTTGATGCACTGCATTGGCAACGCGCAACAGGTAGTCATCGGGCAGCATCATGCCCGCCGCAGTTTCGACGTGGGGTGCAAACACGACCGCCGGTTTTTCTTGGGCAATCTGAGCTTCCACTTCTTCGACAGGGCAAGGCGCCCAGGCTGACTGGGAGTTGGCACTTTGCTGCTTGGCCTTGAGCACCACAGAGGCACTTGGAATTGCACCCATGTCAAAAATTTGAGTCCAACGGAAACTGAACCAGCCGTTGCGAATGACCATGACTTTTTGGCCTTGCGCAAATTGTCTGGCCACGGCCTCCATGCCAAAAGTCCCACTGCCAGGCACCAAAGCCACCGAGTGCGCCGCATAGACTTCTTTCAAAATAGCAGAGATGTCTTGCATCACCCCTTGAAAGCGCTTGGACATGTGGTTCAAGGCGCGGTCTGTGTAGACCACCGAAAATTCCAGCAAGCCATCGGGATCGATGTTGGGCAACAAAGCGGGCATGGTCATTCTCCTGAATGAAAGAGGAACTTTTCATTCTAGCCACTCAAGTGCGAAAAGTCTTCCACGACCGCATGACACACAAGTGGTCATTGCAGAACAGCACATCGAACTAGGGTTTCCACCTGCCTTTCAATGCGCCGGTGCCACTAGGATGCATGCAAAGGATTTTTGAACATGAACACTTTGCCAGTCACCCTGTCCAAACGCTTCAAACGATGGGCTTGCCTAACCGCCCTCCTGACCACGGTCGTGCCGAGCTTGGCAATCGCGCAAGCTTGGCCGAGCAAACAGCCCATTAAATTGGTGGCCGTGTTTCCGCCAGGCGGCTCTGTCGATCAAGTGGCGCGCATCATTGCACCGGTGCTGTCACAGCAATTGGGTCAAAGCGTGATTGTTGAAAACAAGGGGGGCGCATCGGGGGTGATCGGCACGTCGAATGTGCTTTCAGCACCTGCCGATGGCTACACATTTGCGGTCGTGTTTGACACCCATGGGGTCAATCAAAGCTTGATGCCCAACATGCCCTATGACAGCAAAAAGGACCTCGTACCACTCATTTTGGTGGGCACCTCGGCCATGGTGCTGACGTCCAACGTGAACAATGAATACAAATCTTTTGCCGATGTCGTGACGGCGGCCAAAGCCAAAAAGAACGTTTCGTTTGGCACCATCGGCAACGGCAGTCTGGGACATCTGGCCATGGCCTTGCTTGGCAAAAACGGCAACATGGAATTCAATCACATCCCTTACAAAGGGGGCGGCCCCCTCATGACAGACGCAGTGGCTGGCCACGTGCCTTTGGCCATGGGCACAGTGTTTTTGAGCAAACCCCACATTGACAACAAACGCATTCGCCCCTTGGCAGTCACCTCCTTGAAACGCGTCCCAGAATTTCCAGATGTGCCGACCATTGCAGAAGCAGGATTTCCTGGCTTTGAAGCACCCGCGTGGTGGGCCTTGTTAGCGTCCTCCAAAACGCCACCCGACATTGTCAAGCGCATGAACGAAGAGTTGAACAAGGTTTTGCAAAACCCTGACATCGCTCACAAACTGAGCGCGCAGGGGATTGAAATTTCGGGCGGCAGTGTGGACAAGGCCAAAACCTTCATCGACAAACAAATTGACACCTGGGCCAAAGTGGTTCGTGACAATGGCATCAAGCCGGACTGAGCCTCAGGCAGCAGATCGCTTGGATCCTCACGCCTCAGGTGTGATTTGCAAAGCCACCAAAAATCGCGCCACCATGTTGTAGGTGGCAATGGCGGTGGTGAGCTCCACAATTTCAGTGGTGCTCAAGCGTGATTGCAATTGTTTGAACAACGCGTCATCGACCTTCACACGCTGCGTCATTTGCGCAGCGTACTGAACCACCCACCGAGACATTTCATCCAATGCGGCATCGCTCACGCCTTCGGCGGGGTTTGCTTCAACGGCACGTTTCAAAGCGTCAAGTTCGGCCTGAGTACCACCCGCTTTGAGAAAGTCAGGCGCATGGTGGTGATATTCGTAATGCGCGCCCGTGAGCAAGGCCACGGTGCAAATACCCAGCTCGCAGAGTTGGCGTGAAGTCGACAGGCCCGTGCGCACGTTGCGCAAGTAGACATTCCAGCCTGAAGCCACAGGCTCGCTCCAGAGCAGCGCCTTGTCCAAATTGAGCAAGGCGCCGCCGCGCCTGGCCAAAATGGCATCGACCAACTCTTTGGGTTGGGGGTGTTTTTCAGGGGTCCAATCAGGAATGCGCATGGTGCTCACCTTGGGTCAATCACAAGAAAAAAATCAAGCATAAAAGGCTTCAACGGTGCCTTTGAGTTTGATCATCAAAGGGTTGCCTTTGCGATCCAAGGCCTTGCCAGCCGGCACTTTGACCCAGCCCTCACTGATGCAATATTCTTCAACATCATGACGCGCTTTGCCATTCAGACGAATGCCAATGCTGTGTTCAAACACAGCCGCGTTGAAGTGAGGGCTTTTGTGGTCAATCGACAAGTGATCCGGCAATTCGGGGCGAGTAAGGGAGTCGCTCATGGGTTTCTCAAAAAAAGGAGGTTGTTTGAATCGATCGTAACACCGGAGCGCATCTTCACAGACTGTCGTGCGATGAACAGCATTTCAGCGGGGCACTTGAATCTCAACTTGGTGCATCAAGTGACGGCACCCAGCGCAGGCCTCAATCGGCCGTGATGTTGGCTTGCCGTATCAGGTTGCCATACTTGGCAAATTGAACGCGCAAATCGCCGGCCAATTCGTCGGGTGTTGTCCCCCGAGGCGTCAGGCCCAAACCCATCAATTGTTCCTTGATGCCGGCATCGGCCAAAGCCTTGGCAATTTCTGCATGCAGCTTTTGCACAATGGGTTTGGGCGTACCTGCAGGGGCCATCATGGCAAACCACGAGTTGAATTCAAAACCGCTCAAACCTGACTCGTTGACGGTGGGCACATCCGGAAACTGCGCCAAGCGTTTGGGGGTGGTCACGGCAATGAGTTTGAGTTTGCCGGCCTTGACCAAAGAACTGACAGTGGCAATGCCCTGAAACGCCACCTGCACTTCGTGACCCGCCACACCCACGGCGGCTTGGGTTGCGCCTTTGTAAGGGACATGTGTGAGTTGAACGCCAGACTGCGCTGCAAACAAGGCCATGGCAATGTGCTGAGGGCTGCCATTGCCACCCGAGCCATAGTTGAGCTGACCCGGCGATTTTTTGGCGGTGGCAATCAAATCGGCGACAGTTCGGATGTTGGAATCGATGGGCACCACAATGCCCCACTCCACAGTGGCCACCAAAGAAACGGGTTCAAAATCTTTCAAAATGTCCCAGGGCATTTTGGCTTGCATGTTGGGAAGCATGGTCATGATGCTGTCATTGAACCCGCCCAGCGTGTAACCATCGGGCGTCGCCTTGGCCACGCGATCTGCGCCAATCAAACCAGCAGCGCCGGCCTGATTTTCAATGGCAATGCCGACCCCCAGATTGGCTGCCACTTTTTGCATCACGATGCGCGCCGCATTGTCGACGGCACTGCCAGCGGCCAAAGGCACAATCAATTTGATGGGCTTTTGTGGATACGCATTGGACTGTGCAAAGACCGTTGTGGCCAGGCATCCGGCAAGGCACACACTGCCGACTTTGAAAAACCATTTTTTCAAGCGCCACACTGTGGTGAGGGGCTGCTCATTGAATTGGCGCATGTTGATGACTCCTGTTGATTCGAAGGCTTGAGGGTTTCTTTCACTGTACGAAGCAATCTGATCAAACACCCAGCGAAGCCAAAGGCGCTATCTCCAAGCGCTCGGCCAAATCGTTCAGTTGCTTGACCAAGCTGGGCGCCAATGCGACGCCATGCAATTCATGTTGTTTGCGCTTTTCAAAACTCTGCTCGCCTGGCAACCAAATGCGCGCCACACCTGGCATGCGGTCGGCACCCCGGAGCTCTTGCACCAGCTTGTCAACGTTGCGTTTGAATTCGTCGATGTCACCAAAGGCTGACGGATCAATGACCGCAATGGCTTGGCCTGTATTTGTGATGGTGGTGTCGTCTTTGTTGAAGTCGATCACCTGACTGCCCATGGCCGCACCATTGAGGGTCCCCGCCAAGATGCCCACAACCAAGGACAAGCCATAGCCTTTGTAGCCACCAATGGGCAACAAGAAGCCTTCATCGCTCTTGGTGGGGTCCAGCAAAGGTTTGCCTTGGCGGTCAATCATCCAACCTTCGGGCATCATCTCGCCGCGCTGCGCTTTGGCTTTGACTTTGCCGTAGGCGGCCACCGTCGTGGCCATGTCCAACACCACCGGTGCTTCCTTCCAGGTTGGAATGGCCGCAGCGATGGGGTTGGTTGACAGCAGCATGTCCAGGCCTCCCCACGGCGGCAAATGGTTGGCATTGCCAACCGCAAAATACAATCCAATCATGTCGTGCTCTAAAGCCATTCGGGCGTACAGCGAAGCAGGCCCCGCATGGTTGCTCAAGCGACTGCCCACCCAGGCAATGCCGGCACTGCGGGCTTTTTGAATGGCCAACTCTGTGGCTTTCTTCATGACCAAATGCCCCATGCCATTGTCACCATTGATCAAGGCCATGGCCGTTCGCTCTTGCTCAATCTGAATGTTCGGATTCAAGTTCAAGCCACCCGCCAATATTCGGCGGGCATAGGGCACCAAGCGAATGATGCCGTGGCCATCCGAGCCTTGCATGTCGGCATCGGCCATCAAACTGCCCACGGTGTTGGCATCGTCTTGTGGCAAACCCATGGCGCACAGGGCCTGGGCAATGAAACTTTGCAGCTGTGCTTTGCTGGCTTTGAATTCAGACATTTTTCATCCGTTGTTGAAGTGCCAAGACCGCGCATTCTGGGCTGGTCAGGATGGGCACGGGGGTTGTCGCTTGCGCAGCCGCTTGGGCGGCCGCCATGGAAAACTGCGCCAACATGATCACCTCACAGGGCGGCAATGCTTGAACGCCCTGCGCGACCAACTGATGGTGCATTTCGGCACGGCCTTGCGCCAATGCATCCATGGCACCTGGCACGAACACGGTGTGCAAATGCACAGGCCGCTCTAGTCCAGCAGACATGGCTCTGAACTCTTCGCCCATCGACACCAAAGAGGCTGCAAAGGTGGCCACCAATCCAATGTTCAAGGCTTTGCCCGGTGCCGCATTTTGTTTCAAGGCCCCATCCAAGGCCATGCGCAAAGCTTGCTCGAACATGGCCTCGTTGGGTTTGAGGGTGGGGATGCCCACCGAACTGGCTGCAGCTTCAATCGCTTCACCAAAGGCAGAGCAAGTGAACAAAATACCTTGACAGCCTGCACGCTTCGCGTAATTGGCCAAATCAATGAAACGCTCCACCATGTCGGCCGTTAACTCACCGGCCGCCGCATGGTCTCGCGACAGACTGTCATCGAGGATATTTTGCAAAGTGGCATCTGGCCACCAGGATTTGAAAGCTTGGTTGACAGGGTCTATGGCCAAAGCCGTTGCATGAATCAGTGCAATTCGAGTTGCACGCATCATTCAATCCGCAATCCCGTTTTTTCAATCACAGGTTTCCAGCGGGCCATCTCGTCCTTGATGTACTCGGTGGCGGATTCGGGCGTTGAATCGGTGGGCTCCATGGCCAACTGCTTCAGCTGCTCGACCAACACGGGGTCTTTCAGGACCTTGGCGGTGGCCGCGGCCAAGATGTCGATCACGGCTTTGGGCGTGCCTGCAGGCGCAGCCACGCCGTTCCACAACACCGCTTCAAAACCTTTGATGCCCAAAGCTTCGTTCACGGTCGGCACATCGGGTGCCAAGCTGGAACGCTTATTGGAGGCGATGGCCAAAATTTTGGCTTGACCGCCTTGATGCAAAGGCAAGGCAGAGCCCAAGGCATCGACCATGGTTTCTGTTTGGCCGCCCAACAGCGCGGGTTTGGCTTGGCCACTGCCCTTGTAGGGAATGTGTTCAATCTTGGCGCCAGACTCCAACAAAAACCGCTCCATCGACAAATGCAAGTAAGTGCCCTGACCCGGCGAGCCGTAACGGAACTTGGTTGGGTTGGCTTTGGCCTGGTCGATCAAAGCTTTCAACGTTTGAGGCGACTCTTTGTTGGCCATGATGACCACGGCCGAGCCACCGACAACCGCCACGGTGGTGAAGTCTTTCAAATAATCGTATTGGGGCTTGAGGGCCATCAAGTTGTACAAGGCCAAATTAGAAGCCGTTCCAAACAACAGCGTGTGGCCGTCGGGCTGGCTGCGCTTGACCTCGAGCGAGCCAATGGCACCACTGGCGCCGGCTTTGTTGTCAACAATGACACTTTGGTTCAGCACCCGGGACAATCCGATGGCGTATTGGCGCGCAAAAATATCGGTAGGGCCGCCAGCAGGAAACGGTACGATCAAACGAATGGTCTTCGTTGGAAAATGCGTTGCGTTTTGAGTTTGCGCCTGCGCTGTGCCAGACAGCAGACAGGCACTGGCACCGATGGCCCAAGCCGCCAAGCAAGCGCGGCGTTTGAATGAAGTGAGTTGAAACACTTTGTCTCCCTATTTTTGACTGCCAACAGGTCTCCGCTCATTTCAATGAGCAGTTGTTCAAAACATCATAAGCGCATCGCGCAGGTGTCTACAGACTGGCGTTCCGCCATTCGGACTGGTGTGAAGCGGGCTCACAGCCTAAGCCCGCAGACTGGATCGCATGGATCGCACAAAACTCATCGCGATCAGACGCATCACCGCTCACGCCCACAGCGCCGACGACCAAGGCTTGCGCATTCAGAATCAACACACCCCCTGGCACTGGAATAAAGCGGCCATCCGATGCGCAGGCCAAAGCACTTTGAAAGGCAGGCCGGTTGGCCAGCCTGTCTCGAATCAAGCGTGTGGACATGCCCATGCCTAAGGCGGCCCAGGCTTTGCCAAAGGCAATGTCGTAGCGCATCACGCCGCAACCATCTTCGCGCTTGAAGGCCACCAACTGGCCACCGGCATCGAGCACCGCCACGGCCAATGGCAGGAGACCTTCCTGTTGGCGGACCGCCAAACACGCGTCCAAAATGTGGGAGGCCTGCTTCAAAGTGAGGCTGGTAGAGAGGGCATGAAGTTGTTCGCTCATAAGGGTTTCATTCTAGACAAAACGGTTGATTTTGGTCAGACCAATTAGGGTTACTTGGGATAAGAACTTTCAGGCAAGGGTGTAATACTGCCATTCAGTTTAAGCAGTTTGACCTTGCGGTTTTACTTGGCAACGCACTTGTTGAGTGTTGTGCAAGGTCTCTTTACTAGGAATTCAAGAATGGCCAGCGTATCGATCCGAACCGTCAAAAAGAATTTTGGCGAAGTCCCCATCCTTCACGGTGTCGATATTGAAATCAAAGACGGATCCTTCACCGTCTTGGTGGGCCCATCGGGATGCGGCAAGTCCACGCTGTTGCGCATGATTGCCGGCCTCGAAGAAGTCAGCGATGGTGAAATTCACATTGGCGATCACAAAGTCAACGACCTGCCTCCAAAGGCTCGCGACATTGCCATGGTCTTTCAGAACTATGCGCTGTACCCCCACATGACCGTGGGCGAGAACATGGCTTTCTCCCTCACCTTGGCCAAACGCCCCCAAGCAGAAATTGACCAAAAGGTCTCCCGCGCCGCTGACATTCTGGCTTTGGGCTCTTTGCTGGACCGCTACCCCCGCCAACTCTCCGGCGGTCAGCGCCAAAGGGTGGCCATGGGCCGCGCCATTGTGCGCGACCCACAGGTTTTCTTGTTTGACGAACCCCTGTCCAACCTCGACGCCAAATTGCGCGTGGCCATGCGCAGTGAAATCAAGGAATTGCATCAGCGTTTGCAAACCACGTCCATCTACGTCACGCACGATCAAATTGAAGCCATGACCATGGGCGATCAAATTGTGGTCATGCGCGATGGCCGCATTGAACAAACAGGCTCGCCGCTTGAGTTGTATGACATGCCCGCCAATCAATTTGTGGCCGGTTTCATTGGTTCACCCGCCATGAATTTCTTGCCTGGCAAATTGCTGGTCAACGGCAACGAACACCAGGTCGAACTCCAAGACGGCCTGAAACTCGACTTGCCAGCCCCCGTCAACGGACAGCATGGCCAGCCCGTGGTGTTTGGCACGCGCCCTGAACACCTGAGCTTGGTCGACAGTGGCGGCATCACCGCCCAAGTGGCCGTCATGGAACCCACCGGCATGGACACCTTTGTGGCTTGCCGCCATGAAGGCGTGGAGTTCTCTGCCGTGTTCCGCGAGCGTCACGAATTCCAGTTGGGCCGCACCATCAATTTGAAGCCCGACATGACACGTGCCCACGTCTTTGACGCTGCTTCTGGCAAGCGCTTGGCGGCTTGATTTTTTTGCATTCGTTTTCTCGTCGTTAACCCAATCAAACAGGAGACATTTCATGACAAAACTGAATCGACGCGACTTTCTGGAAAGCTCAGCCGGCGTAGCGGCAGCCTCCACCACACTGGGCATGGGCGCTTTGGCGGCCAGCCCTGCCGCACACGCGCAAAGCATGAGCTTCAAGCCTGAAAAAGGTGCCAAATTGCGCGTCTTGCGCTGGAGCCGGTTTGTGCAAGGCGACATTGACGCCTACATGGCCAACGTCAAGAAGTTCACAGAACTCACCGGCGTGGAAGTTCGTGTGGACAACGAAGGCTGGGAAGACGTTCGACCCAAAGCCGCTGTGGCCGCCAACACGGGTGCTGGCCCCGACATCATTTTGTCGACCAACGACGATGCCAATCTGTACCCCGAGAAACTCTTGGACGTGACAGACCTTTGTGAATATTTGGGCAAGAAGTACGGCGGCTGGTATTCAGCTGGTCAAGCCTATTTGCGCCCCGATGGCAAAAAATGGATTGGCGTGCCACTGGGTGCCTCTGGCTCCATGATTGTTTACCGTCAAAGCATGATCAAAGCCGCTGGCTTTGACACCTTCCCCAAAGACACCGATGGCTTCATGAAGTTGATGAAGAAGCTCAAAGAAAACGGCACGCCTGCCGGCTTCGCTTTGGGCAATGCCACGGGTGATGGCCTGTGGTGTAACTGGCTCTTGTGGGCCTTCGGCGGCAAGTTGGTCGATGCCAACAACAAAGTGGTGATTGACAGCCCCGAAACCATCAAGGCGCTGGAATACGCCAAAGAAATGTATGCCTACATGATTCCAGGCACCCTCTCTTGGCTCGACCCCAACAACAACAAAGCCTTCTTGGACGGTCAGATCAGTGTGACCAACAACGGCATCTCGATTTACTACGCCACCAAAAATTCACCCGATGAAAAAGTGCGCGCATTGAACTCAGACGTCTACCACGCGTCCTTCCCCATTGGCCCAGTTGGCGTGCCCACAGAGTCACACCTGTTCTTCAACCAAATGGTCATGAAGTACACCAAGTACCCCAATGCCGCCAAAGAGTTCTTGCGCTTCATGATGGAGAAAGAACAGTTCGAGCCCTGGCTCATGGCTGGTGGCGGCTACGTGGCTCACCCCCTTGACGCTTATTCCAAAGCGCCGGTCTGGACGGTTGATCCCAAGCATGCCGCTTACCGCGACAGCGTGAAAAACCTGCGCCCTGCTGGTTACGCTGGCAAATTGGGCTACGCCTCTGCGGGTGCCGGTGCCGACTTCATTGTGGTCAACATGGTGGCAGAAGCTGCCAGCGGTTCCAAGACCCCCAAAGAAGCCGCCGAACGCGCACAAAAACGTGCCGAGCGTTACTACAAAGTTTGATCTTTTTTCAACCCTGAAAAGACCCCATGACACCCTTGCTCGAGAGAATTCAGAACAGCCGCAATGTGCTCGGCCTGATCTTCATGATGCCAGCAGCGCTGTTGCTGTTGCTGTTTCTGACCTACCCTCTTGGCTTGGGTGTTTGGCTTGGTTTTACCGACACCAAAATTGGCCGTGGTGGCGAGTGGATTGGTTTAGAAAACTACATCTTCTTGCTGTCTGACAGCGTGACCCAATTGGCCTTGTTCAACACCATGTTCTACACCACGGTGGCCAGCGTGCTCAAGTTTTTCTTGGGCCTGTGGTTGGCTTTGCTGCTGAACAAAAATATCCGCTTCAAATCTTTTTTCCGGGCCATCATCTTGTTGCCCTACATCGTGCCCACCGCCTTGTCGGCCATTGCCTTTTGGTGGATTTACGATTCGCAGTTTTCCATCATCAGCTGGGTTCTGGTCAAGATGGGACTGATTGACACCTACATCGATTTTCTGGGCTCGCCTTGGAACGCCCGATTTGCCACCCTCACCGCCAACGTATGGCGCGGCGTGCCTTTTGTGGCCATTACCTTGCTGGCCGGCCTGCAAACCATTTCGCCCTCCTACTACGAAGCTTCGGCCATTGATGGTGCGACGCCCTGGCAACAGTTTTGGCACGTCACATTGCCCTTGCTCACGCCCATCATTGCGGTCACCATGACTTTCTCTGTGCTCTTCACGTTCACAGACTTCCAACTCATCTACGTGATCACCCGAGGTGGTCCGCTCAATGCCACCCACCTCATGGCCACCTTGTCCTTCCAGCGTGCCATTCCGGGCGGCGCTTTGGGTGAAGGTGCTGCCATTGCCATTGCCATGGTGCCCTTTTTGTTGGCCGCCATCCTCTTCAGTTACTTCGGACTTCAACGCCGTGCATGGCAACAAGGCGGCAGCGACAAATGAGCAAAGACAACCAAGACACCGGCGGCATGTCCTACCTGGACAGCAACGCCACCAAAATCATCAAGACTTACTTGCCTTTGGCTTTGTTCTTGTTCGTGTTGCTGTTTCCGTTTTACTGGATGGGCATCACGGCCTTCAAACCTGACAATGAGTTGCTCTCGCGCGATGGCAATCCTTTTTGGATCATTTCGCCCACCTTGGCCCACATTGAAAAACTGCTGTTCCGCACGGCTTATCCGCAATGGATGTGGAACACCGTGGTGGTGTCTGTCACCTCGACCTTTTTCTCGTTGTTCGCATCCGTTTTGGCAGCCTACGCCATTGAACGCTTGCGCTTCAAGGGCTCCAAACAAACAGGTTTGGCCATTTTCTTGGCCTACTTGGTGCCGCCCTCCATCTTGTTCATTCCCTTGGCATCTGTCATTTTCCAATTGGGCTTGTTTGACTCACGCCTGGCGCTGATCCTGACCTACCCCACCTTCCTCATTCCGTTTTGCACCTGGCTCTTGATGGGCTACTTCCGCACCATTCCCTTTGAGTTGGAAGAGTGCGCCATGATTGACGGCGCCAATCGGTGGGAAATTTTGGTCAAAATCATTTTGCCTTTGTCCGTGCCTGGCCTCATTTCAGCGGGCATCTTTGCCTTCACCTTGTCTTGGAACGAGTTCATTTATGCCCTGACCTTCATCTCGTCCAGCGAGTACAAAACCGTGCCCGTCGGCGTGGTGACCGAGCTGGTAGAGGGCGATGTCTACCACTGGGGGGCGCTGATGGCCGGCGCCCTGTTTGGCTCCTTGCCGGTGGCCTTCATCTACTCGTTCTTTGTTGAATACTACGTGTCAGGCATGACCGGTTCAGTCAAAGAATAACCGCCACCGCGCCAATACCGCCTGCAGGTTTTGGCGTATTGAGCCTCTCTTTGAAATTAGCTTTTCTGAGGGGCCTTGGCTTTTCGTGCTTGCTTCTTTGCTTTCGTGGCGGCTTCTTTTTTCTGCGCCCTCTCGGCATCGGCTTTCAAACCTGAGGCCAACCATTCGGCAAATTCCGCAGGCGTTTCAAGTGTCAAGCGACCCAATGCAGCCGATCTGAAATCGTGAATGACAATTTCTGCGGCCTTGGTGGTATTGACGCGACCGCCACTTTGAATGGCGCCTCGATAGCGGGCAATGGCCTCCAACATGCTTTCGTCGGTGTGCGCCGCCACATCGGGCACTTTGTAACGCGTCGTCAAAGCCGCTGGGTAAAAGGCAATGAGGTAATGCAGCAACTCCAGGGCCACTTCTTCGTCGTCAAAGGCATTGACGCCGATGGCGCCACTGGCAGCCAAGTTGTAGCCACTTTTTTCGACAATGATGCGGGGCCACAAAACCCCTGGGGTGTCGTACAAATAAAAATCATCGGCCAGCGTGATGCGCTGCTCAAGCTTGGTCACGCCCGCTTCGTCGCCCGTTTTGGCCGCTTTTTTGCCTTTGAGGGTGTTGATCAAGGTGGACTTGCCCACGTTGGGAATGCCGCAGATCAGCACCCGCATGGGCTTGGCCATGCCACCGCGGTTGGGTGCCAATGAATGGCAGGCGTCGATCAGGGCCTTGGCGGGTGACACCATGCTGGTGTCCAAGCCAATGGCCTTGACGTTAGGCATGGCGTTGTAATGGGCCAGCCACAAAGCCGTGCGCGCTGGATCGGCCAAGTCTTGTTTGCTCAAGACCTTGAGGCCCGGCTTGCCTTGAATCAGTTGGGCCAACATTGGATTGGCGCTGGAACCAGGAAGGCGAGCGTCCAGCATTTCAATGACCACATCGATGTCTTTGATGCGCTCCTCGATCGCTTTGCGCGTGAGGTGCATGTGACCGGGGAACCATTGAATTGCCATAAGAAGTAAATGCGGACCAAAATTTGGAAGCCCCCATTGTCCAATACTTCTGGCCTGGATCTTCAGCAAGGGGGGGTAGACAGCGGCTGAAACCCTGCTGAGGACTGGGTGAATCCGGTCAAAAGTCGCTGCAGGTCAAGAATTCGCAGTCATGGCGATGCAGCCTCAAGCATTTGAAGCTGTGCACTTCCCATCATGATGGGCTTGACCAAGATTTTGTAGGTGTCCAAATCGAAGGCCTGTGGCACGTTCACCGAGAACGCATTGCCCCTTGAACAACGGGTGCCTAAGTAGCGCCAATTGTGAATTCGGTGGTATTGGACCCAATCGCCCTGTTGCTCTATCACCTCAATGGCACCTGCAAAAGGCCAAGCGTGAACTTTCAAATCAGCCAGCGCGCTCAGCAAGCGTTGATCGTGCGCATGTCGATCTTCCTGGCCCACACAAGCCCCCAAACAAGTTTTAACTTGAAGGCCAAAGCAGCCTCGCGCTCCCATCTTTTCGAGACCCAACAAACCCAAACACAAACGATGCTGATCGGCCAATTGACGCAGCACCTCGCGCGCGCCGTGCGCAGATGAAAAGAGACCGTACAAACCGTTGACAATCCCCAAGCCCAAATCTTTGCCTGTCACCACTTGTGGAACCACAAAGCCTTGGGTGTCATCGATTTGCAGACTGCACATTTGCCTGGACCTTCTCAGGCGCACATTGAACAAAGGGTTTTGCACTTTGATCAAATGCGCCTCCAACAACAACGCGCCCATCTCACCAGCGGTTTCAATAAAGTCCACGCGACGCGTTTGCGACATCATTTGAACTTCATCCTCCGCCCTCAAGTGCGCCAACACGCGGCTTCGAATGTCGACACTTTTGCCAATGTAAAGCGGCAGCGTGCCGTCCCCTTTGAAAATGTAGACCCCCGAACCTCGGGGCAAATCAGCAAGGGACTGGGGGTCAATGGCATGGGCCGTTTTCAAAGAAAATTTCACGCACTTTTCTTGAGGTCAAACACCAAACAAGTCGATGTGGCATGCGCATACAAAGTGCCATCGGGTCCCACCAATTTAGCCTCGGTGGTGGCCAGTTGCCTGCCGCAATGCAGCACTTGACCAATGGCCCGAACACGTGAAACTTCAGGCGTGAGGGCACGAACCAAATTGAGACTCAACTCGGCGGTGGTGTAGCCACGGCCTAAGGGCATTTTGCTGTGCACGGCACAGCCCATGGCGGAATCGAGGATGGCGGCAAACCATCCACCGTGAATTGTGCCCATGGGATTCATGTAATCGCCATTGGGTGCGCCTTGAAAGACTGCGCGTCCTTCTGACAATTCAAGCAGATAAAAATTCAAGGTGTGCCCCAAGGTGGGCGTTTTAATTTTTCCAAGCATCATCTTCTGCATCATTTCCAAGCCTGTCATGCTTGAGACCTCCTGCAAGGGTGTAATGCCCGGTCCTGCACCCGATTGGAGGGTGTTGATCAAGTCAGATTCTTCGGCCAACCATTGCGCAAGGATGTCGTCTTTTGTCATAAAAAAAATTTTGAGCGTGTCAAAATAGAAAGGTTCACTCAGAAGTTAACACACAACGTATTGGAAACACCGATGACTGCCCAACGCGCCCGCTTCACCAGTCTGGCTTTGCTCACCCTGTTGAGTGCTTGCCAAACATCCACCACCGTCGCAACACCGCCAACATCGCCAGAAGTTGTGGGTGAGTTTCGCAAAGGGTCAGGTTATTTGAATGGTTACATCGCGCCGCCACAATTGCCCGACAGCCTGAAGCTGTTGCCCCCGCCACCCGCAGCAGGCTCTGCTCGCGAAGCCGCAGACCTTGAGACTTATCGCCAAACCCGTGCACTGCGTGACACGCCCCAATGGACCCAGGCTGCCAAAGACGTCAACCTCAAATTTCCACAGGCAGCCAATGTCTTTGCCTGCGCCTTGGATTTGCCAATTTCGGCCGAAACCACGCCCCATCTCAACATGCTGCTGCGCCGCACTTTGCTAGACGCCGGCTTGTCCACTTACAAAGCCAAAGACCACTACCAGCGCAAACGCCCCTTCGTGGCGCAGGGCGATAGCACCTGTGCCCCACAGGAAGAAGCAGCCCTGTCCAGAGATGGCGCTTACCCCTCAGGCCATGCGGCACTGGGTTGGGCATGGGGCCTGATTCTGACCAGCCTGGATCCCGACAAGACCAATGCCCTGCTGCAACGCGGCCATGAATTTGGTCAAAGCCGTGTGGTTTGTGGGGTGCACTGGCAAAGTGACGTCGACGCAGGCCGCCTCCTAGGCGCAGCGACCGTGGCCCGCTTGCAAGCCAATCCTGTGTTTGTGGCACAAGCCCAATTGGCCAAAGAAGAAATCGCAGCGGCACGCGCCAAAGGCTTGCACGCAGACCCTGGCCAATGTGCCCGACCCTAAGGCGTAGAGGCAACTCATTCGGTACAGCCTTGACCCCTCCAGCTTGCCGGCGCACGCCCGGTCACAGTACATTAGAAACAATTCAAAACTGAGGCCACCGCTTGACCATGAACGCCACTCCCCAAAAAATCTTGACCACTCTCTCCACAGTGGCCATTGCTGCTGTGCTCTTGTTTGCACTCTACATTTGGAGTGCATTGACATGGAGCTATTCAACCGGCGAGCGCGCAGGCTTTCTGCAAAAAGTGTCGAACAAAGGCTGGATTTGCAAGACCTGGGAAGGTGAGCTTTCTTTGGTGGCCATGCCTGGCGCAGCACCCGAAAAGTTTTTGTTCACCGTGCGCGATGAAGCCACGGCCCAAAAACTCAGCGCCGCGGCCGGTAAGCGCGTCACCCTCAATTACGAGCAGCACAAAGGCTTGCCAACTTCATGCTTTGGCGACACCGACTACTTTGTGGTGGGCCTCACCGAAATCGAATGATGAATGGGTGACTGATCACAATTGTTTTGAGCACAATTGTTCAAGCCATGTGATCTCGTCACATCCAGTTATTGGGCGCAAGTACGGGTGCGTGTGATGGTGCCGTCAGGGTTTTGCGTTTCTGTCCAAGGACTGCAAACCTGATTCGTCTGATTGGCCTGCGGTTGCACCACCACGGGCTGGGCTTGCTGCTGAACAATGACAGGTTGCTGAACATACACAGGTTGCTGACGCGCCACCTCATACACAATGGCACCACCGATGATGGTGGGAACCATCCATTGCCAGCCACCCCCATAACCGCGAGCCCAATAGCCACCGTGCCCGTGGGCCATGGCGGTCAAACTCACAGTCATCAACACAGCGGTCAGTATTTTTTTCATCACAATCTCCAAAAGGTCATCTTGGCCAGATTAAAACGCAAAGATGTAAATTTTTTGTTAACGCTCAGAATACCAGCGAAAACAAGGTGCAAACTGAAGGACCATGAAACAGCCCAAGCTCAACCACAAAGCGCAAAACCTGCTGCACTCTATCGCCATTTTTGAGGCGATCAAGGGCGTCTCTGCCCTGGCAGCCTGTGTCGGCCTGCTCAGCCTGGCCCATCATGACCTGAAGGCCATGGCCTATGCACTCATTGGCCACTTTCACCTTGAACCTGAGGCCCACTACCCGCAAATGCTGATTGACCAAGCCATGTGGCTAGAAAATGCCAACCTCCGACAAATCGTGCTGCTGGCCTGTCTGTATGCCAGCATTCGCATGATTGAAGGCTATGGCCTCTGGAAAGACAAAGCCTGGGCTGAATGGCTGGCCGCCTGCTCTGGTGGCATTTATCTGCCGCTTGAAATGATGCATCTTTTAGAGCACACCACTTGGATCAACGCATTCGTCATGCTGTTTAATTTGGGCGTGGTGATGTACATGGTGTGGCGATTATGGGAAAGGAGAAAAGCAGCATGAGCACCATCGATTCAACGCGCTGCCCTCTTTGTCAGCAAGACAATCTGTGTGCCATGGAAATGGCCAAGGCGACCGGCAAAGAGCCCGAGCGCTGCTGGTGTGTCGACATGGCGTTTACCCCGGAGTTACTGGCAAAGGTGCCATTGGCAGCCAAGGACAAGGCGTGTGTTTGTCAGGCTTGCGCTGCGCAATTCAGTCACCGCAATTAACCCAACCAGGTGGGTGACTGGGATGGACTTAAGTACGTCTTGTATGCATCGGGCAAAGAAAAAGCGCTTCCGATTTCTCGTAAGCGCTTTTTAGATTTTTGGTGGGCGATGCAAGTTTCGAACTTGCGACCCCTGCAGTGTGAAGACTCCTTTAG
>CANBWP010000014.1 GCA_947373185.1 Comamonadaceae bacterium
CGCCAAGTCAAATCAATTTGACCAATTGCTTTCCAAAGTTGTGGCCCTTCAACAAACCAATGAAGGCCTCAGGTGCGGCTTCCAAACCTTGCGCCACAGACTCGCGGGGTTTGAGCTGGCCTGAAGCCACCAATGCCGTCAATTCAGCCAAGGCTTCTGGCCAAACCTCCATGTGTTCACTGACGATGAAACCTTCGATGGCCATGCGGCTTTTCAGGATCAAGGTCGGGTTGGTCATGGGCAGAGGCTCGCCGTTGTAGCCGGCAATCATGCCGCACACTGCAATCCGGGCAAAGTCGTTGGCTCGCAACATCACCGCATCGAGCACCATGCCGCCAACATTCTCAAAATGGCCATCGATGCCATTGGGGCATGCTTCTTTTAAAGCTTTGGACAAGGCAATGTAGTCGGTGTGTTCTTTGTAATCAACGCAGGCATCGAAGCCCAATTCCTTGACCACATAATCGCATTTGGCGCGGCCGCCTGCGATGCCCACGACTTTGCAGCCCCGCGCTTTGGCCAAGGCACCGTAAGCACTGCCCACTGCGCCACTGGCTGCGCTGACAGTCACTGTCATGCCTGCTTTGGCTTGGATGATTTTGTTCAGGCCATACCAAGCTGTGACGCCAGGCATGCCAACAGCGCCCAGGTAATGGCTGATTGAAATTTCTTCAGCATTGACACGTTTCAATGCTCCAGGTGTGTTGGCATTGATCACACTGTAGGCTTGCCATCCACCCATGCATTGAACGGTCTGCCCTGGACTGAATTTGGGGTGTTTGCTTTCAAGCACTTCGCCGACGGTTCCGCCAATCATGACCTCGTTCAGGGGCTGTGGTTGGGCATAATTTTTGGCGGCACTCATGCGCCCGCGCATGTAAGGGTCCAGGCTCAAGTAATGGTGTTTGACCAAGACTTGTCCTTCTTGCAATTCAGGGGTGGGCGCTGTGATCAACTTGAAATTGTTGACAGTGGCTTCACCTTCAGGGCGATTGTCTAAAACGATGATGTGATTGATGGGCATGTTGTCTCCTTTTATTCTTTGTTTGGCGTGGGCTACGTCTCTGTGATTGCCTTTTTGATGAATCAGTCCGTGGAAACATGGGCGGCAATTTTGCTGTTTCTTGGCGCAAATTTGAAGGTGCCCGTGGCGTGTGCACACAGGGCGCCTGTTGCATCAAACACCTTGCCTTCTGTGAAGGCCATATTTTGGGACCGATGAAGCAAGGCGCCTTGCGCCACCAAATGTTTGCCGGGTTGCGGTTTGATGGCGCGCATGAAACTGGTTTTCATCTCAATCGTGATGGCGCCCATTTCCGGCTCCACACTGCGGGCTGCCGTGGCCATGACCACATCCAACAAGGTCATGACGGCGCCACCGTGCACGATGTCAAAGGAGTTCAGATGTTCTGGCAAAGGTGTGTAGTGCAGCTCAGAATGGCCGCTCTCGAATCTCTCTAAACTGAAACCGAGATGATCGACAAACGGGATGGGAGCACCAAATGGAATGCTCATGCTCGTTCACCCACCCAAGATGGCGCTCACGCCACCGTCAACAGCCAACCACTGGCCGGTGATGTGCTTGCCGGCATCGCTGGCGTAGAGCACGGTCAAGCCTTTGAGGTCTTCACTGTCTCCCAAACGCTTGAGGGGGGCATGGCTGGCCATGCGGTCTTCCCCCATTTTTTCGATCAAACCCATGGACATTTTGCTTGGGAAAAAACCGGGACAAATAGCATTCACCGTGATGCCGTGCTGCCCCCACTCTCCGGCCAATGCCTTGGTGAAAATGATCACAGCACCCTTGGACGTGTTGTACGCAATGGTCTGCATTTCAACGGGGTTACCGGCCAATCCCGTGATCGACGCCACATTCAAAATGCGACCTTTGCCGTTGGGAATCATCGACAGCTTGGCCACTTCTTGGGACAAAATAAAGTAACCCCGCACATTGAGGTTCATGACCTTGTCCCATGCTGACACGGGGTGGTCTTCGGCGGGTGCGCCCCAAGTGGCGCCAGCGTTGTTGACCAAGATGTCAATGCGGCCCAAGCGTCTCATGGTTTCTTGGGCCAGATGGCGTATGTCTTCTTCCTTGCCACAATCGGCCGCGATGAAATCCGCCTCAATACCCGCTGCTTGAAGTTCAGCCACCGCTTCTTGCAAATCGTCTGCTTTGCGCGAACTGAGCATCAAACGGGCGCCGGCTTCACCCAAGGCGTGGGCCATTTGGAGACCCAGCCCGCGGGACCCCCCTGTGATCAGGGCCGTTTGGCCCTTCAGGTCGAACAGTTGTTGAATGGTGCGTGTCATCACATGTTTCCAAAAAAATTAAATCCAAAAGTCCATGCAACTGCGTTGCACGACCACAGATTTCATAAAGGGTTTGATGGCTTGATGGTCAGGGTGGTTTTGATAAGCCTTCAGTGCCTCATCGTTTTCAAAGACCGAATTCAAAATCAGATCGCAAGTGCAGTCTTGCCCTTCGGTTTTGATGCCGACTTCGAACAAAAGGATGCCTGGCACCAAATTCGAAAACTGCAACAAAATATCGCGTGCTTTCAGCATCAGTTCGTGTCGCGACAGACCCTCCGCTTCGTCTTTCAAAGTCCACATCACAATGTGCCGAAGGCCATTCACGCCAGTGTTTGAAGTTTTTGTGTTCATTAAAAAGCCTCCTCAGATAAATTAGCACAGGTCATGTCACGTGCACTGACCACTTGTAACCAAGCGTCAATTTTGGGCAATTCGTAGTGAAAGAAAAATTGGCCTGCGGCCCTGCGTCCTACTTGCGCTGGGCTGTTGTTTGAAACGCTTGAGGCCAGCACATCCAGCCATACCCATGACAAGACCAAATGACCAAAGGCTTGTAAATAGGGCACAGCATTGGCCAAGGCCTCTTGAGGTTGGCCAGAAGACCATGCCATTTGAGTTGCAGCCACCACCTTTTGCAAGGCTGTGTTCAATGATTTGGCATGTGCAGCCAGCGCAGGTTGTGACATGGCCAAGTCAGCAGTGTCTCGCATGCGCGTGGCCAACAGCTCAAGTCCTCGGCCCTCCTCCATCAGCACTTTGCGGCCCAACAAGTCCATGGCTTGAATGCCATGGGTGCCTTCATGAATCATGTTCAAACGGTTGTCGCGCCAATATTGTTCAACGGGGAAGTCGCGGGTGTAGCCATAGCCGCCATGAATTTGGATGGCCAGACTGTTGGCTTCTAGGCACCATTCGCTGGGCCAGCTTTTCGCAATGGGGGTCAGTACTTCCAACAGCAATCGGGCCTCGTTGGCAGACTCAGGTGTGCCGGTGTGTTGTTCATCGACCAACTTGGCGCAATACAGCGCCAGTGCCAGAGCCCCTTCACAGTATGACTTCTGCGCCAAGAGCATGCGTTTGATGTCCGCGTGTTCAATGATGCGCACTTGTGATTGCGCGGCATCTTTCACGACCTTTTGACTGCCGCCTGCCACAGGCCGGCCTTGAGGACGATTTTTGGCGTAGTTCAAACTGGCCTCGTAGCCGGCCATGCCCAGCATGGTGGCCGCCAGACCCACACCAATGCGAGCCTCATTCATCATGTGGAACATGTAGCCCAATCCTCGGCCGGGCTCACCCACCAAATAGCCAATGGCACCACTGCCATCGCAGTGGGTGTTGTCTGTTTGAACAGGAAACTTGCCTTCCCCAAAATTGAGCAAGGTGTTGGTGGTGCCGCGCCAACCGCATTTGTGATTGAGGCCTGCCAACGCCACATCATTGCGATCGCCTGTGAGATCACCTTTGAGATTGACCAATTTCTTGGGCACGACAAACAAGGAAATGCCTTTGACGCCTGGTATCAGTTTGCCATCAGGTCCTGGAATTTTGGCCAAGACCAAATGGATGATGTTTTCAGTCAGCTCGTGTTCACCGGCCGAGATCCACATCTTGTTGCCTTTTAAGCGGTACCTTGCGCCGAGAGGGTCTGCCGCAAAGGCGTCACCATCAGGCGTTGCGCGGGTCATGACATCACTCAAAGAAGAGCCCGCTTGGGGTTCAGACAAACACATGGTGCCCGACCATCTGCCAGAAAATTCATTGAGGGCAAAGATTTCCTTTTGCAAGGATGAACCATGCGCCATGAGCAGGTTGGCATTGCCTACCGTCAACATGCCCGACCCCATGCTGACAGAGGCCATGGCAAAGAATGTGTTGGCCGCTGCTTCGACGGTATATGGCAATTGCATGCCGCCAATGTCGTAGTCCTGCGCAGCGCTCAGCATGCCGGAAGCCGCATAGGCTTGATGCGCATCGTGGGTGGCTTGAGGCAAGACAACTTTCTCGCCATCAAAGTGAGGTTCTTGGGTGTCGACCAAGCGATTGAAGGGTGCGTATTTTTCGCGCGCAATGCGCTCGCAAGTGTCGAGCACAGCATCAAAGGTTTCTCGGCTGTGGTCTGTAAAGCGGGGGCGCTCTTGCAATCCGGAAACGTTCAACCAGTCGTACAACAAGAAATCCAGTGTGGAACGGAGGCTCATGGCGAGGTCTGAAGTGATGATCTAGAAAAGAAAACGGGCGACCTGCGTGGATCGCGGGACGCCCGTGGTGTCGGTTTGCCGAAGTGATTGCGATTACAAAACTTCGAAAATACCGCAAGCGCCCATGCCACCGCCAATGCACATGGTGACAGCAACGCGTTTAGCGCCGCGGCGTTTGCCCTCTATCAGGGCGTGCCCCGTTAGGCGCTGACCACTCACACCATAGGGATGTCCCACGGCAATGGCGCCACCATTGACATTCAAGCGATCGGCCGGAATGCCCAAGGTATCACGGCAATACAGGACCTGCACGGCAAAGGCTTCATTCAGTTCCCACAAATCTATGTCAGACACTTTCAAACCTAAACGCGCCAATGCTTTTGGCACTGCGTAAACAGGCCCAATGCCCATTTCATCGGGCTCGCAACCTGCGACGGCAAAACCCAGGAAGCGACCTAAGGGTTTCAGGCCGCGTTGTTCGGCCAATTTTTCATCCATCACCACGCAAGCGCCGGCACCATCGGAGAATTGGCTGGCGTTACCGGCGGAAATGAGGCCACCAGGCAAGGCGGAACGCAATCCTGCAATGGCTTGCACTGTCGTGCCTTCTCGCAAGCCTTCGTCAGCGCTGACCGTGACTTGTTTGGTCATGAGTCCCATGACTTTGTCAATGACACCCGCAGACACTGTGATGGGCGCAATTTCGGCATCGAACAAACCGGCCGCTTGCGCTGCGCAGGCTTTTTGTTGGCTGGCTGCGCCGTACTCGTCCATCCGATCACGGCCAATTTTGTAGCGCTTGGCCACTTGCTCGGCCGTTTGCAACATGCTCCAGTAGATTTCAGGCTTCATCTTGGCCAGAGCCAAATCTTGCAACATGTGTTGGTTGATTTCTTGTTGCACGCAGGAAATGCTTTCGACACCACCGGCCACATACACCTGGCCTTCACCAGCGATGATGCGCTGGGCGGCCAGCGCAATGGTCTGCAGGCCGGACGAACAAAATCGGTTCACGGTGAGGCCGGACACCGATACGGGCAGCCCTGCTTTCAACGCAATTTGACGTGCAATGTTGGCGCCTGTGGCACCTTCAGGGGTGGCACAACCCATGATGACGTCCTCAACTTCTGCAGCATCAATGCCTGCACGTTGTACAGCGTGTTGAACAGCATGGCCACCCAAAGTGGCGCCATGCGTCATGTTAAAGGCGCCTTTCCAGCTCTTGGCCAGAGGCGTGCGTGCGGTCGAAACAATGACGGCGTTGGACATAGTGAATACCTCTGATCAGTTGAAAGTTTTGCCTTCGGCCACCAAACGTGCCAAGAGCGGAGCGGGTTGCCAGAATGCAGCATCATCGCGGGGATTTTTGGCAAAACGTTTCATGGCTTCAGCAACATTGAACAAGCCAACTTGGTCTGCGTACAACATGGGGCCGCCGCGGAAAAGAGGGAAGCCGTATCCCGTGAGGTAGACCATGTCGATGTCACTGGCCTTGCCTGCAATACCCTCTTCCAAAATGTGCGCTGCTTCGTTGATCAGTGAGTAGACCAAACGTTGCACGATTTCTTCGTCAGATATTTTGCGTGGCGTGATGCCTTCTGCTGACCGGTGTTTTTCAATCATCTCTACCACCAACGCACTGGGAATGGCATCGCGTTTACCCGCTTGGTAGTCATACCATCCTGCACCTGTTTTTTGGCCATAGCGGCCCATTTCGCACAAGAGATCGGCGGTTTTGCTGTACTTCAAACCTGGGCGTTCAACGCTGCGGCGTTTGCGAATGGCCCAGCCAATGTCGTTACCTGCTAAGTCGCCCATGCGGAAAGGGCCCATGGCAAAACCAAATTTCTCAACAGCCTTGTCCACCTGCGCAGGTGTACAACCTTCTTCAATCAGGAAGCCCGCTTGACGGCTGTATTGCTCAATCATTCGATTGCCGATAAAGCCATCACAAACACCGGAGACCACGGCCGTTTTCTTGATCTTTTTACCCAAGGCCATGACGGTGGCCAAAACCTCTTTGCTGGTCTTGGCACCACGCACCACTTCCAACAACTTCATGACGTTGGCAGGACTGAAGAAGTGCATGCCGATGACGTCTTCGGGGCGTTTGGTGAAAGCCGCGATCTTGTTCACGTCCAGGGTGGATGTGTTGGATGCCAAAATGGCGCCAGGCTTCATGACCTCATCGAGCTTTTTAAAGACTGTTTCTTTCACACCTAACTCTTCAAACACAGCCTCAATGACCAAGTCAGCGCTGCCAATGTCGTCATAACTCAAGGTGGTGCTGAGCAAGGCCATGCGCTGCTCATACTTGTCTTGCTTGAGTTTGCCCTTCTTGACTTGGGCTTCGTAGTTTTTGCGAATGGTGGCCACGCCGCGGTCTAAAGCGTCTTGCTTCATTTCCAACATCTTGACGGGGATGCCAGCGTTCAAGAAGTTCATGGAAATACCACCGCCCATCGTACCGGCGCCAATCACAGCGACAGATGCCATGTTGCGCTTGGCCGTGTCTTCAGGCACGTCGGCAATTTTGGAAGCCGCACGATCTGCCATGAAAATATGGCGCAATGCACGGCTCTCGGGTGTCCACATGAGGTTGGTAAAAATCTCCCGTTCAAAGGCCATGCCCTCTTCAAATTTTTTCTTGGTCGCGGCTTCTACGGCATCCACGCACTTGGGTGGCGCTGGGAAGTTTTTGGCCATGCCCTTGACCATGTTGCGTGCAAACTGGAAGTACGCATCACCTTGAGGATGTTTGCAAGGCAAGTTGCGAACCAATGGCAGTGCAGTGCCATCAGCATGTTGAGCCGCCAATTCTTTGGCGTAGGCCAAGCTCTCGGCTTCCAAGGACGCCATGGACGTGGCCATGCGGTCAAACAATTTTTGGCCTGGCAGCATGGCCAACATTTCACTGTGGATGGGCTCGCCACTCACAATCATGTTGAGGGCGGGTTCGACGCCAATCACACGGGGCAGGCGCTGTGTGCCACCCGCGCCCGGAATGAGTCCCAATTTGACTTCAGGCAAAGCCACCTTGCAGCCAGGCGCTGCAATGCGGTAGTGGCAACCCAGCGCCAACTCCAAACCGCCGCCCATGGCAACAGAGTGAATCGCAGCCAAGACTGGCTTGGCCGAATTTTCGCAAGCGCGAATCACACTGATCAAATTGGGTTCTTGGATGGCTTTGGGTGATCCAAACTCACGAATGTCGGCGCCACCCGAGAAAGCTTTGCCACCGCCCGTGATGATGATGGCTTTGACGGCGGCGTCAGCATTGGCTTTGCTCAAGCCGTCTGTGATGCCAGTGCGGGTGGACAACCCCAAACCGTTGACGGGTGGGTTGCTCATGGTGATGATGGCCACATCGCCAATCACTTTGTACTCAGCTGTCATGCTGTTTTCCTCAAAAGGTGAGATCAATCGCAAAAAAGAACGGCCGTTCTATTTTGCATGATTCTAGGGGGTTTCTAAATGGGTGTGAAGGGTCGATGTCGCTGAAGAGACGCTGTGATGTCGGCCGTGGCATGGACTCAAACCTCCAGCCATTCCTTGCGGATGTAAGTGTTCTCATTGAGTTCTGCAGTGGTGCCTTCAAAAACAATGCTGCCATGGCCCATGACCAGGGCGCGATCCGAAATTTTCATGGCAATGGTCAGTTTTTGCTCGATCAACAACACCGAAATGCCTTTGTCCTTGAGTTTCTTGAGGTACTCGCCCACCAGTTCCACAATTTTGGGGGCCAAGCCCTCCGTAGGCTCATCAATGATGATGAGGTCGGGGTCACCCATGAGGGTGCGGCAAAGTGTCAGCATTTGTTGTTCCCCCCCCGACAAAACACCCGCCTCTGTGTGTTGGCGTTCTAGCAGTCGGGGAAACATTTGGTACATGTCTTCAAAAGTCCAGCGACTGCCCTGCCCCTTGCCTTTTTGCCCAAGCAACAAGTTTTGATGGACGGTGAGTTTTGGGAAAATATCACGGTTTTCAGGCACATAGCCCAAACCCAAATGGGCAATTTCAAAAGCCTTCTTGCCCAAAATAGGCTGCCCCTTCCAATCAATGTGTCCTTTGCAATCAATCAGGCCCATGATGGCTTTGGCGGTGGTGGATCGACCTGAACCGTTGCGACCTAACAAGGCCACAATCTCGCCAGGCTTGACCTCAAAGCCCACCCCATGCAACACATGACTTTTGCCATAAAAAGCATGAAGGTTGTTGATGTGAAGCATGTCAATGGCCTCCTGCTTGGACGTCTGCCACATGCGAGCCTAAGTAGGCCTCTTGCACACGGGCGTTGGCACGTACGGCATCTGGCGTGTCAAACGCGATGACTTCGCCATAAACGACCACCGCGATTTTGTCGGCCAAGCCGAATACCACGCCCATGTCATGCTCCACCGTGAGCAATGTTTTGCCCACGGTCACTTCCTTGATCAAACTGATGAAACGGCTGGTTTCGCTTTTGCTCATGCCCGCGGTGGGTTCGTCCAACAAAATGACACCGGCACCGCCAGCAATGGTGATGCCAATTTCTAGAGCGCGTTGTTCGGCATAGGTCAAATTCATGGCCAACAGATCGCGCTTTTTGTCCAAGCGAATCATGGCCATGTACTTTTCAGCCATCTCGTTGGCATCTTTCAATCCGGAGAGAAATTTCAAGAATGTGTATTTGTAGCCCAAACTCCAAAGCACTGCGCAGCGCAGGTTTTCAAACACACTCAGCTTGGGAAAAATGTTGGTGATTTGAAAGCTCCGAGACAAGCCCATGCGATTGATTTCGTAGGGTTCTTTGTGGTCAATGCGCTGACCATTGAGCAAAATCTCACCGCTGGTCGGACCAAAGCGTCCGCTGATTAAATTGAACAGCGTTGATTTACCAGCACCATTGGGGCCGATGATGGCCACCCGTTCGCCAGCCGTGACGGCCAAATTGACGCCCCGAATGATTTCGGTTTTGCCAAAATTTTTACGGAGATCTTTGAGTTCAAGCGCATAGGACATCACGCTGTCTCCCGTCTTTTGATTTCTTTTTCAATGTCAATTTGAATCTCGCTCCATTCCTCGAGGAAATGTCGCCTGGCGACTTCAAACAAACCCAAACCCGTCAGCATCACAAAGGTTGAGCCGAACCAACTGTCGACCCCTTTGGCATTGAGTGTCATACCCAAAAATTTCAAGTGGTTACCCAGTGCTGAATTGAGTTGCAAGTGATAGACCATCTCAATCATGGCGCCTGCACCTAGCAAGGCCACCAAGGCCGTTACGAAAAGCCCTAGGTAGCTGACCCAGATTTGCTTGAGCTTGCCAAACGACGCCACGCGCAAGTTCATCATGATCAAGCTGGCAATGCCACCAGGTGCATACATCACCATGAACACGAACAAGAGGCCTAAATAAAGCAACCACGCTTTGGTGAATTCGGACAACAAGACAAAGGCCAAAACCATCAAGATGCCGCCGATGACAGGACCAAAGAAAAATGTAGCGCCCCCCAAAAATGTGAACAACAAATAACCGCCGGATCGGCCCGTGCCCACCACTTCGGCAGTCACGATTTCAAAGTTAAGTGCGCCCAAGCCGCCCGATATGCCAGCAAAAAAACCGGCAATGATGAATGCAAAGTATCGAACATGTTGGGTGTTGTACCCAATGAATGCGACGCGTTCAGGGTTATCGCGAACCGCATTCAACATGCGACCCAAGGGGGTTTGTGTGAAGGCGTACATCAGAGCCACACACACAAAGGTGTAACAGGCAATCAAATAATATATTTGAATTTGCGGACCAAAGGTGATGCCCCAAACATTTTCGCCTGCGACGCGATTGCCAGAAATGCCCGCTTCGCCGCCAAAAAATTCGGAGAACATGAGGGACATGGCAAATACCAGCTCAGCCACCCCCAAAGTGATCATGGCAAATGGTGTGCCAGATTTTTTAGTGGTCACATAGCCGAGCAGCACGGCAAAGCCCATGCCTGCTATGCCGCCGATCAAAGGCAGCAAACTCACAGGAATATGAGATTGCCCCGCACTGACCGCATTCAGGGCATGGATGGCCACAAAAGAGCCCAAGCCGGTGTACACCGCATGGCCAAAACTCAACATGCCGCCCTGCCCCAGGAGCATGTTGTAGGACAAGCAGGCAATGATGGCAATGCCCATTTGGGCCAGCATGGTGCCTGACAAATTGCTTGTGAATACCAAGGGGGCAAAAATCAAGACAAGCGCAAACAAGCTCCAAATGAGCCATCTGCCAACGTTGTAGGGTTTGAATGTGTAAGTGGCCATGGCGTCATCCCTCCCGCGTACCCAACAGGCCCTTGGGCCTGAAGATCAGAATCAGGACTAAAAACAAGTAAGGCAAGATGGGCGCCACTTGGGATACCGTCAGCTTGAGAACCGAGTTGTGACGTGCGGCATCTGAAAGCACGACGCCCATGTTTTGGGCCACGCTCACGAAGGAGTAGTCAAAGGCAATGGCAAAGGTTTGAATCACACCGATCAAGACCGAAGCCAAGAAAGCGCCAGACAAGGAGCCCATACCACCCACCACCACCACGACAAAAATCACGGAGCCGACGGTGGCGCCCATGGCAGGTTCAGTCACAAAGGTACTGCCACCAATCACACCCGCTAAGCCAGCCAGTCCTGTGCCCGCACCAAACACCAACATGAAGACACGGGGAACATTGTGGCCCAAGGTTTCCACGGCTTCTGGATGGGTCAGTGCGGCTTGGATGACCAAACCAATGCGGGTTTTGGTCAACAGCAGCCAGAGTGACAGCAGCATGAGCAAGGCCACCATCATCATGAAGCCACGGGTCGCAGGAAAAGGTGTACAGACCAAGCGAATGGCCGCATCGGTGGTTTGACACATATCGACCGGCGCAGCGCCCCAAACCATTTGCAAGCCATTCAAAGAATGGTTGACCAAGGTGAATGCAGCACCTTTGAGTAAATCGGGCGGCACAAATTCAACGGCTGTGCGACCCCAAATGAGTTGCACCAACTCATAAACGATATAGGAAAGACCAAAGGTCACAAGCAGCTCTGGCACGTGACCGAATTTGTGAACTTTGCGAAGCGTCAAACGCTCAAACATCACGCCACAGGCACCCACCATGATGGGCGCAAGTATCAGTGCAGGCCAAAAGCCAATGACACTGGTGAGGCTGTAACCAAAGTAGGCACCGATCATGTAAAAGGATGCGTGCGCAAAATTCAAAACACCCATCATGCTGAAGATCAATGTCAGCCCTGAGCTGAGCATGAACAACAACAAGCCATAACTCAAACCATTGAACATGGAGATGATGAAGAACTCCATAAAAAAACCTTCTGCCATCCACGGCAAGTCAATGCAAACAAGAAAGGCCCGACCTCCTGAGGAGTGGGCCTTTCCGAAGACTCACACCAATTAGCCTGGGCGTTTCATCTGGCAGCTGGTAGGCGTGCTTGAGATGTAGGAAGGGAATTCCTTCACGGGCACCAAAGTCATGCCAGTGTTTTCCACACTGTAGTTGTATTTCTTGTCAGTTTTGCTCCAGACGGTGAGGTACAGCGCTTGTTGCAACTGGTGATCTGTTTTACGGACTTCAATTTCACCGTTGAAAGCGCTGGTGCTCTTCAAGCCTTCCAGTGCGGCAGCCACTTTGACGGGGTCGGTGGACTTGGCTTTGGCCATGGCATCACCCAAAGTGGTGAAGATGCTCAAGACAGAGCCCGTGTAGAAATCATCGTTGAACTTGGCCTTGAACTCATCCTGCCATTTGTCCATCTGGCCGCCCATTTTGTAGTGACCATAACCGATTTGGAAGACGCGGCCTTCACCGTTCTTGCCCAGGGCTGTCGGTGTGCCAGTCACGCCTGTGTAGTAGGTGTAGAAATTACCCGTGTAGCCTCCTTCATTGGCAGCTTTGACCAGCAGTGCCAAGTCAGAGCCCCAGTTGCCTGTCACGACAGTGTCGGCACCAGACGCTTTGATTTTGGCGATGTACGGTGCGAAATCACGAACTTGTGCCAAGGGGTGCAAATCTTCGCCCACAATTTGGACATCAGGACGCTTGCGGCTGATGCCCTCTTTGAAAAACTTGGCCACTTGGTGGCCGTGCGAGTAGTTCTGATTCAACAAGAAAATTTTCTTGGTTTCAGGACGGTCTTTCATGAACGTCGTCAGCGCTTCCATTTTCATGGATGTGTCAGCGTCATAGCGGAAGTGCCAGTAGCTGCATTTGCTGTTGGTAAAGTCAGGGTCCACCGCAGAGTGGTTCAAGAAAATGATTTCTTTGCCCGGATTGCGTTCGTTGTGTTTGTTGACCGCTTCAATCAGGGCGCCGGCCACACCAGAGCCATTGCCCTGTGTGATGTAGCGAATGCCTTGGTCGGTGGCAGCTTTCAAAACGTTCAAGCTTTCGGCGGGGCTGAGTTTGTTGTCAAAACCCACCACTTCAAACTTCACGCCGGCTGGATTGGTCTTGCTGAATTTTTCGGCAAAAAACTGGAAGCTTTTCAGTTGGTTGTTGCCAACAGGTGCCATGAGGCCGGACAGCGGGTCAATCCAGGCAATTTTGACAGTTTCACCCTTTTGGGCGTAAGCACCGAAAGCACACATGGCCAAGGTGGCGACGGCGATTGAACGAACAGCAAATTTCATGTTTGTCTCCAACTGTTTTAGAAATTAACGGTTCTGAGCGTAACTGCTTTAAGGGCCCTGCTCGGTCGGGGTTTGCCCTATAAAAATGAAGGGCCCTCAGAGACCCTTCGTTCAAGCCATCTGTTCAATTTTTCTCATTCGTGCGAATGATCAAAGAGAAGGTAATTTGTAAGCTGTCAGTTGCTCACGCAGTTTGGTTTTGAGCATCTTGCCTGTTGCCCCCAATGGAATGGCATCGACAAAAATGGCGTCGTCTGGAATTTGCCACTTCGCTGTTTTGCCCTCATAAAACTTCAAGAGATCTGCCGCCGTGAGAGGGCTGTTTGGTTTTTTGACCACGCAGACCACAGGTCGCTCGTCCCATTTGGGATGCGGCATGCCAATGCAGGCCGCCATTGCGACATCGGGATGCGCCATGGCGATGTTTTCAATGTCAATGGAGCTGATCCACTCACCGCCTGACTTGATGACATCTTTGCTGCGATCCGTGATTTGCATAAAGCCATCTTCGTCGATGGTGGCCACATCACCCGTAGGGAACCAACCGTCCACCAAGGGTGCGTCGCCCTCTTGTTTGAAATACTCACGAATGATCCATGGCCCTTTGACCAACAAGTCACCATAAGTTTTGCCATCGTGCGGCAATTCTTGGCCAGCTTCGTTGACGATTTTCATGTCAACACCAAAGATGGCGCGACCTTGTTTTAAACGCAATTGCATTTGCGCTTCTGCGGGCAAAGTGAGGTGCTTGTTTTTCAGCGTGCACAGTGTCCCCAACGGGCTCATCTCGGTCATGCCCCATGCATGCAAGACTTCCACGCCGTAGTCTTCGCGGAAGGCATCGATCATTGCCGGGGGGCATGCAGAGCCGCCAATCACTGTTCGCTTCAATGCAGAAAAACGCAAGTTGTGGGGCTTCATGTGGCTCAGCAACATCTGCCAAACAGTGGGCACACCGGCTGCAAAAGTCACCTTCTCTGCTTCGATCAACTCGTAGACAGATTGACCATCCAACGCAGGCCCTGGGAATACCAATTTGGCACCTGTCATGGCTGCGCTATAGGGAATACCCCAGGCGTTGACATGGAACATGGGCACGACAGGCAAGATCGCGTCGCGGGCCGAGATGCACATCACATCAGGCAAGGCAGCAGCGTAGGCATGCAACAAGGTAGATCGATGGCTGTACAGCGCAGCCTTCGGATGGCCGGTGGTGCCGCTGGTGTAACACATGCTGGAGGCGGTGTTCTCATCCAACTCGGGCCACTGATAGTGATCAGGCTGCGCAGCCAACACATCTTCGTAACTCAGCAAATTGGGAATGCCCGAATTCGCAGGCAAACGCGCCTTGTCACACAAGGCCACCCAGTGCTTGATGGTGGTGCAGCGGGCATGGACAGCTTGGACCAATGGCAAAAAGCTCATGTCAAAGTACAAGACTTGATCTTCGGCATGGTTGGCAATCCACACGACTTGGTCTGGGTGCAATCGGGGGTTCAGGGTGTGTAGCACCCGACCGGAGCCACTGACGCCAAAGTAAAGTTCCAAATGCCGGTAACCATTCCATGCCAAAGTAGCGACGCGATCGCCTTGTGCCAATTGAAGGGCATCCAGAGCATTGGCCACTTGGCGGGACCGATTGGCCACATCACCCCAGGTGTAACGGTGAATATCACCTTCCACCCGACGAGATACAACCTCTCCATCCTGGTGATGCCGGTCTGCGAATTCGATCAAGGATGAAATCAGCAATGATTGCTGCTGCATGAGTCCCAACATAAGAACCTCTGGTCAAAAGTAAAAATGGCCTCCTTTGTAGCATGTTTGGAAATCGACATCGCTAAAACCTGCGGGACCATGGGCGAATCCAAACGGCCTGACAATCAAGCGCATGAGATGGATCAATCGATACGCAGAACTTGGCCCCCAATTTTCGGTGGAGGCCTTGCCCAGCCCCGTGCCCAAGCCTCAATGGGTGGCACGGAACCATGGTTTGTGCCAAGAAATGGGGTTGCCATCCGATTGGCTAAAGCATGAAGAAGGCTTAGCGGTCTTCAGTGGCAATGGCCTTTGGGACGGTATGCAGTCCAGGGCCAGCGTCTACAGTGGCCACCAATTTGGTCAATGGGCGGGCCAACTGGGCGATGGTCGGGCTTTGTGTTTGGGCGAATGTCAAACATCGCAAGGCAGCTTCGAAATTCAACTCAAAGGCGCTGGCCCTACCCCTTTCTCTCGGCGTGGTGATGGCCGAGCCGTGCTGCGCTCCAGCATCCGTGAATACCTCTGCAGCGAAGCCATGGCAGGCTTGGGCATACCCACGACCCGTGCGCTGTGCTTGACGACATCGCCCTTGCCTGTGGCGCGTGAAGAAGTTGAGACTGCTGCCATCGTGACACGCACCGCACAGAGCTTTTTACGCTTTGGTCATTTCGAACACTTTGCCAATCTGCCGGAGGGTCAGAGCCATGAAGCCTTGCAGCAACTGGCTGACTTCTGCATCACGCAGCACATGTCAACAATGCCAGATTTTTCGGCCAACCCCTACGCCAATTTGCTGCATGAGGTGACGCAGCGCACCGCACACCTCATGGCCCGGTGGCAGGCGGTGGGTTTTTGTCATGGGGTCATGAACACTGACAACATGAGCATCTTAGGACTCACCCTGGATTACGGGCCTTTCCAATTCATGGATGGCTTCAACCCTCAACACATTTGCAACCACTCTGATCACCAGGGGCGTTACGCCTATGGCCGGCAGCCTCAAGTCGCGTACTGGAATTTATTCTGTTTCGCCCAGGCATTGATGCCCTTGATCGAAGAACAAGACTTGGCCATGAAAGCTTTGGAGACTTTCAAAAGCACGTTTGCACAGGCGTGGCAATCGGGCTTCTTGGCCAAATTGGGCCTGGATCATGCTGAGGAACAATCCCAACGTGAAGCGGATTTGGCCTTGTTGAACGATTTACTGCAACTGATGGCCCAAACGCATGTCGATTTCACGGCTTTTTGGCGAAGACTCAGTCATGCGGCCCCCGAGTCATCTGCTGCCCATCCAGCTTGGCAACAAGTGGCTGAACTTTTCATCGATCAGAATACTTGGCACGCTTGGCAAAGTCGGTACATGAGACGTTTGGGGCAAGACGCAACACAACAAGCCCTTCACACCATGATGCAAGTCAACCCCAAATATGTCCTGCGCAATCATTTGGCCGAAGCCGCCATCCAACAATCTAAAATGGGAGACCATTCCGAAGTAGAAACTCTTTTCCAGTTGCTACAGTCACCCTATGCGGAGCACCCAGAAATGTCGCGCTACGCAGAACTTCCGCCCGCTTGGGCCTCTGACATTGAAATTAGCTGTTCATCCTAATGACCTCAAAACCCCTGCCTCATACCGACGAAGAATGGCGCGAATGGTTACGTGCCAAAGGTGCGGAACCCTTGGCATTCGAAATCACGCGCAAGGCTGCCACTGAAAGAGCCTTTACGGGTCAATATGAAAGCCATTGGGAGCCGGGCCAATACCACTGCATGTGCTGCGATGCCAAGCTGTTTGATGCCAGTACCAAGTTTGATGCTGGCTGTGGTTGGCCCTCTTTTTACCAAGCTGCTGAACCCGAAGCCATTCTCAACAAGGTTGACCGCAGTCATGGCATGGTTCGAGTTGAAAGTGTGTGCGCCCAATGCGGCGCACATTTAGGCCATGTGTTTGAAGACGGTCCCGAACCCACAGGCTTAAGATATTGCATGAACTCGGCTTCACTCCAATTTAAAAAACCGTGACATGAAAATATTGATTGAGTTTTTTGCAATCGTTCTTTTTTTTGTCACCTACAAATTTGCAACGATTTATGAAGCGACCGCAGTCCTGATGGCTGCAACGGTGGTTCAAACTTTTTGGCTTTACAAGTTAGAAGGCAAATTGACTTCGCTGCAGTGGTCCAGTTTTGCGCTGATCATCGTGTTCGGCAGCTTGACCTTGTTTTTCCACGACGACCGTTTCATCAAGTTCAAACCCACCCTGCTGTACAGCTGCATGGCCCTTGGTTTGATGGTGGCGCAATTCATCTTGAAGAAAAACTTTCTCAAAAGCATGCTGGGCGCGCAGGTTGAATTGACCGATGACAGATGGCACACTTTGAGCATTGCCTGGATTTTGTACTGTTTGTTCATGGCCGCACTCAACACCTATGTGGCAAGTTACTACACCACCGAGCAATGGGTGGATTTCAAAATCTGGGGCTATGTTTTTCCCCTGATTTTCATCGTGAGCACCGGCTTTTACATTGCCAAGCATGCCGCGCCTCCAAAAGAAACGGCCGCCTCAGATTCTGAGGCGTCTGAATAAGCCAATCAAGAAACCCCATGTTCGATTTAGACACGCTTCCTTCAGGTGCCTCTTGGCAGCCACTGATACACCAGACGCTTGAGAGCCAGTTTCAACCTCGGTTTTTAGAGGTTCTGGACGAAAGCGCCGAACACGCAGGACATTCTGGTGCCAGTGCGTCGGGTTTGAACAGTCACTTCAGGGTTCGAATCGCCTCTGAGCAGTTTGAGGGGCTGACCCGGGTACAGCGCCACCGGCTTGTGTATGATTCGCTCCAAGAATTCTTGGACCATGGGCTGCATGCACTGGCCATTGAGTTTCGATAATCGTTCTAATCACTTGTACTTTGAGGAATCTGATGAAATTTTCTAAATTGGCCCTGAGCTTGTTGGCCGCATTGAGTTTTTCGGCATGGTCACAAAATTTGGCCATCGTCAACGGTAAGCCAGTTCCCAGTTCACGCGTTGAAGCCTTGAAGCAGCAAGTAGAGCGCTCTGGCCGCCCAGTGACACCGGAAATCTTGGCGCAAATCAAAGAAGAACTGATTGCCCGCGAAATTTTCATGCAAGAAGCCCGTAAGCGTGGTTTGGATGCCTCTGAAGACTACAAAGCTCAAATTGAATTGGCTCGCCAAAGCTTGTTGATTCGCGAGTTGTTTGCCAACTTCCAAAAGAAAAATGCTGTCACCGACGCTGAGGTCAAAGCAGAGTATGACAAGTTTGTGGCAGCCAATGGCGGTAAGGAATACCGTGCCCGTCACATCTTGGTTGAAAAGGAAGACGAAGCCAAAGCTGTTTTGGCTGACTTGAAAAAAGGCGCCAAGTTTGAAGAGCTGGCCAAGAAACTGTCAAAAGACCCAGGTTCTGGCGCCAATGGTGGTGACTTGGATTGGGCCAATGCGGCCAGCTACGTCCCCGAGTTTTCCAATGCCATGGTCAAATTGGAAAAAGGCCAAACGTCCGATGCAGCGGTCAAGAGCCAGTTTGGTTTTCACATCATCCGTGTAGACGACGTGCGCGAAGCGCAGTTGCCCAAACTGGAAGAAGTCAAGCCTCAAATCACACAACAACTGACCCAAGCCAAATTGGCCAAATTTCAAGAAGATTTGCGCGCAAAAGCAAAAATTCAGTAATCAGGCGTCCGCATAGCACGGGCTCCCCCGACATCAAAAGCACTTGGACTGTGAGGTCCAAGTGCTTTTTTTCATGCTCCGATAGGATGGCTTATTTCACCCAACGGCGCGCGTTTTGCCACAGCCGCAACCAAGGGCTGTGCTGCGTCACATCGCCAGGGGTATAGCTCATCTGAACATTGCGAAAGACTCGTTCAGGGTGCGGCATCATGGCAGTGAAACGGCCATCGGCGGTTGTCACTGCCGTCAAGCCACCTGCACTGCCATTGGGATTGGCAGGATAGGCCTCGGTAGGCTGGCCAAAGTTGTCAACAAAGCGCATGGCCGAAATGGCACGGTCAGGATGGCCACGGTACTTGAAGTTGGCATACCCTTCACCATGTGCCACAGCAATGGGCATGCGACTTCCAGCCATGCCTTGCAAGAAAATACTGGGTGAGTCGAGCACTTCCACCATGGACAAGCGGGCTTCAAAGCGTTCACTTTGGTTGGTGGTAAATCGTGGCCAGTCTTGTGCACCAGGAATGATGTCTGCCAGTTCAGCAAACATCTGGCAACCATTGCAAACACCCAGACCAAAGGTGTCTTGTCGTGCAAAGTAAGCCTGAAATTCGTC
Source organism: Comamonadaceae bacterium (assembly GCA_947373185.1). Taxonomy (GTDB): domain Bacteria; phylum Pseudomonadota; class Gammaproteobacteria; order Burkholderiales; family Burkholderiaceae_C; genus Limnohabitans_A. Next base: position 19,245 of record CANBWP010000014.1, read on the forward strand.
TGACAATGTTTTGCTGAAGGTGATGCTGCGAGCCCAGCCAATGCCCGCGCCCAGGGTGTCTCCGTAGCTGAAGCCACCACAGGCGACCAAGCCTTTGAAGTCTTTCAAACTGACGCGGCCAGACTGTAAATCGGTCATGTGCACATCGTGTGACTCAAAGCCGGCTTCTGCGAAAGCATAGGCCATTTCCACATGGGAGTTGACGCCCTGCTCTCGCAAAATCGCCACCCGCGGTTTGCTCAAATTGAGCCAGGGCGCGGAGACATTCTCTTGTGGATCAAAGCTCAAAGCCACATGCAAGCCTGGGTTGTTGAACTGACCCACACTGGCGTGTTCGCTGTCAGCGCATGCTGCGTTGTCACGCTGCTGGCAAATTTTCCAGCTGACACTGTCCCAAACCTGGTGCAAGTCTTCAACATTGGCTGTAAAGATTTCTTGGGTATCGCGCCAGATGCTCAAAGCACCCACACCTTTTGCAATCAGCGATGGGGTGGGTCGCGTTTTGCCAATCACATGGCTGTGCTTGGAAAGACCATGGTCACGCAACACTTGCATGACCTCAGCGCGGTCTTGTGTGGCGACTTGAATGACCACGCCCAACTCTTCATTGAACAAGGCTTTGAGAGTGAGTTCTTCACGGCGTGCGCTGACTTGTTGAGCCCAATTTTTGGCATCACCATGGTCTGCGCGGCTGTCTGTTATGCCATCGCCTTCGGTCACAAGCATGTCCACATTGAGGGCCACCCCAACTTGACCAGCGAAACACATTTCAGCCACTGTGGCAAACAAGCCGCCATCAGCACGGTCGTGATACGCCAGCACTTTGCCTTGTTCACGCAGTTGGTTGATGGCCTTGACCAAGTTCACCAAGTGTTGAGGCGATTCAAGGTCGGGCACTGCATCACCAGACTGGTTCAAAACCTGTCCCAAAATGCTGCCGCCCATGCGTGTTTGGCCGTCGCTTAAATCAATCAGCAACAAGCTGGTGTCTTCTAACTTGGCATTGAGTTGCGGTGTGAGCGTGCCGCGGACATCGGCAAGCGATACAAACGCACTGACGATCAAGCTCACGGGTGAAGTGACTTTGTGCGAACCCTTCTCATCGGTCCATTGTGTTTTCATGGACAAACTGTCTTTGCCGACGGGGATGGAAATGCCCAGCGCAGGACACAACTCAAGGCCCACGGCCTTCACAGTCTCATACAACGCGGCATCTTCACCAGGCTCACCACACGCCGCCATCCAGTTGGCGCTGAGTTTGACGCGGTCGAGTTCAATGGGCGCCGCCAACAGATTGGTGATGGCCTCGGCCACGGCCATGCGGCCTGAAGCAGCGGCATCGACGCTGGCCAGTGGTGTTCTCTCGCCCATGCTCATGGCTTCGCCTTGGAAGCTTTGATAGTCCGCCAGCGTGACAGCGCAGTCGGCCACAGGCACTTGCCATGGACCGACCATTTGGTCGCGGTGCGTCAAGCCACCCACTGTGCGATCGCCAATGGTGATCAAAAAGCGTTTGGAGGCCACCGTGGGATGGCTCAAGACTTGAATGGCGGCTTCTTGCAAGCTCACACCTGTCAAATCAATTGGCGTGATGTGGCGTTGGACAGACTTCACATCACGGTGCATTTTGGGCGGCTTGCCCAGCAACACGTTCATGGGCATGTCGACCGGTTTGTTCAATGCAGCGTTGGCGGCTTGGTCATCGGCCAAGACCAATTGACGCGCCTCAGTGGCCACGCCCACCACCGCGAAGGGACAACGTTCGCGTTCGCAAAAAGCTTGAAAAATCGCCAGCGATTCAGGCGCAATGGCCAAGACGTAACGCTCTTGGCTTTCGTTGGACCAAATTTCTTTGGGCGACAAACCGGAGGCTTCCAAGGGCACAGCGCGCAAATCAAAGCGTGCACCACGGCCCGCATCGTTGGTTAACTCGGGAAATGCGTTGGACAGGCCACCTGCGCCGACATCGTGTATGGCCAAGATGGGGTTGTCTGCGCCAAGCACCCAACAATGGTTGATGACTTCTTGCGCGCGACGTTCAATTTCAGGGTTGCCGCGTTGCACAGAGTCAAAGTCCAAATTGACAGCATTGGTGCCAGAAGCCATGGAGCTGGCAGCACTCCCGCCCATGCCAATCAACATACCGGGGCCGCCCAGTTGAATCAAAAGAGTGCCTGCTGGAAATTGAATTTTTTGGGTTTGAGAGGCGTCGATGACACCCAGACCCCCGGCAATCATGATGGGCTTGTGATAGCCGCGCACCACACCGTCGACCTCTTGCTCGTACTCTCGAAAATAGCCCAACAAATTGGGGCGGCCAAATTCGTTGTTGAAGGCTGCACCGCCCAAGGGGCCCTCCGTCATGATTTGCAAGGGGCTGGCAATGTGATCTGGTTTGCCATTTGGGGCGCCCCACAATTTGGAGACTGTAAAACCCGTCATGCCGGCCTTGGGTTTAGAACCACGGCCAGTTGCCCCTTCATCGCGAATTTCACCGCCCGCGCCTGTCGACGCACCAGGGAATGGTGAAATGGCCGTTGGGTGATTGTGTGTTTCCACCTTCATGAGCACATGGTGGGTGGCCGTTTCGTGGACGTATGGCCCCCCTTGTTTGGCCACAAAGCGCTGAACTTCGTGGCCCGTCATGATGGAGGCATTGTCAGAATAAGCCACCACGGTGTGCTGTGGATTTTCTTGGTGCGTGTGGCGAATCATGCCAAACAAGCTGTGCACTTGCGCTTGGCCATCGATGGTGAACTGCGCATTGAAAATTTTGTGACGACAGTGTTCGCTGTTGGCTTGCGCAAACATCATCAATTCGACGTCGGTTGGATTGCGGCCCAATTGTTGAAATGATGCCAACAAGTAATCAATTTCATCTTCCGCCAAGGCCAATCCAAATTCATGATTCGCTTTGACCAGGGCGTCTCGCCCCCCCTGCAGCACATCGACATGCAACAAAGTTTGGGCTTGTAGCTCGTTGAAAAGTGCCAAGGCATCTTCTCGGTGCAATAAAATGGACTCGGTCATGCGATCGTGCAAGAGGTCAGCCAATCGCAGTTTGAGTTCAGCCGACACCCCTGTGACTTTGCTGACAGATTTCATCTGCAAGGTGTACTCAATCAGGCGTTCAATTCTGCGCACAGACAAACCGCAGTTATGGGCAATGTCAGTGGCTTTGGATGCCCAAGGGGAGACCGTTCCCAAACGCGGTGAGATGCACAGGCGCATGGCGGCTGAATCTGCGCCTTTGCCCGTAGCCGGCACCTCCAACGGATCCCCGTAGGTCAACAGTTGTTTCAAAATCGCTGTTTGCGCCAAGTCCAATTCGGAGTCATGCGAGACCAAATGCAAGAATTGACCCTGAAGTCCCGTGATGTCAGGACAAAGAGCCTGCAGCTTGGGCAGTAGTTGCTGAATGCGAAATGCGCTGAGGGCGTTACCGCCATCGAGAATGAGTGTTTGCAGGGTCACTGGGTGGCCTTGGGGGCAAAAGGGAAATTTGTCTCAAATACCGCTGACTGGGGCATTGAACGAGTGCCTATTTTAACCACTGGAAGTGCCAGTTTCAGCAAACTTCTCACTTGAATGGGATAATCCGCACCCATGACAATCTCTATCAAAGACGCCCATGGCGCAAACGGTATGCGTGTGGCTGGACGCCTGGCATCCGAAGTTCTCGATTTCCTCACACCCCATGTCAAGCCTGGCGTGACCACCAACGAGCTTGACAAGTTGGCCCACGACTACATGGTCCAAGTTCAAGGCTGTATTCCAGCACCACTGAATTACCAGCCACCGGGCTACTCGCCCTATCCCAAGTCAATTTGCACTTCCATCAACAACCAGGTTTGCCACGGCATTCCCAACGACAAGGCCTTGAAAAAAGGTGACATTGTCAACATTGACATCACCGTCATCAAAGAGGGATGGCACGGCGACACCAGCCGCATGTTTGTGGTGGGCGAAGCCTCCATTGCGGCCAAACGCCTGTGCGCTGTCACCTACGACGCCATGTGGCATGGGATTGAACAAGTCAAACCGGGCGCACGCTTGGGCGACATCGGCTGGGCCATTCAAAAGTTTGCTGAAAACCTTGGCTTCTCCATTGTCCGTGAGTTTTGTGGCCATGGCATTGGCCAAGTCTTCCACGAAGAACCTCAGGTTTTGCATTATGGAAAGCCTGGCACGCTCGATGAGCTCAAGCCTGGCATGACCTTCACCATTGAGCCCATGATCAATGCAGGGAAACGTGAGATCAAAGAAATGGGCGACGGCTGGACCATCGTCACCAAAGATCGCTCGTTGTCAGCACAATGGGAACACACCATTTTGGTGACCGAAACTGGCTATGAAGTGCTGACCTTGTCAGCCGGCAGCCCGCCCATTCCCGACTTCGTCAAAAGGTAATGTGATGACAGATGCGTCGGTATTGTCTTCATTGCCTGTTTTGCGTGATCAATATCGGCAAGAAAAACAGGCATTGTGGGCTCACATCGCTAACAGTTCGAACAATGGTCGAGGACTGAAACGCACACTCTCTCGCTTGGCACACTTGGCCGATGCACTTTTGGTGCAACTCTGGCTCAATGCAGGCTTCAATCAAGGTGAAGCCTTGATTGGTGTGGGTGGCTTTGGTCGGGGCGAGCTGTTCCCCTCCTCCGACGTTGATGTTTTGGTGCTCTTACCCGAGTCTGTCAATGCCGAACTGCCCGACGCACTCAAAACCAAATTGGAAAACTTCATTGGCAGCTGTTGGGACAGTGGGCTTGAAATTGGTTCGAGTGTTCGAACACTCCATGATTGTTTGGTGGAGTCAGACAAAGACATCACGGTTCAGACGTCGCTGCTGGAGAACCGATTCATCACAGGCAATAAGAGCTTGTATCAAGACTTCAAGTCCCGCTTCATGCAGGCGATGGACCCCTACGCATTTTTTGTGGCCAAAACGCTTGAAATGCAACAGCGTCACACCAAGTTTGAAAACACCCCTTACTCGCTCGAACCCAATTGCAAAGAATCCCCAGGCGGCTTGCGCGATTTGCAAATTATTTTGTGGGTCTCGCGCGCTGCGGGTCTCGGTAACAACTGGGACGATCTCGCTCACAAAGGTTTGGCTACACCACTTGAGATCAAGCAAATCAAACGCAATGAAGCGGTCTTGAGTTTGATTCGTGCACGGTTGCATCTGCTGGCCAAGCGCCGAGAAGATCGGTTGGTGTTCGACCTGCAACACGCGTTGGCAGAATCATTTGGCTATGTGGCCAAGCAAACGCCAGACGGCAAACACACCCAACGTGCCAGTGAAGTGCTCATGCGCCAATACTATTGGGCGGCCAAAGCGGTGACGCAGCTCAATCAAATTTTGCTCCTCAACATAGAAGCCTACCTTCAAGCCAAGCGCAGCGACATTCGAATTGAAGTGCGTCAATTGAATGAACACTTTCAAGAGCGCAATGGTTTGCTCGAAGTGGCGCAAGATGATTTGTACCAAAAGCATCCGCACACCATTTTGGAAACCTTTTTGCTGTATCAGCAAACCCAGGGTGTGAAAGGCTTGTCAGCCAGGACCCTGCGTGCGCTTTACAACGTGCGCAATGTGATGGACGCCAAATTCAGGCGTGACCCAGTCAATCACCGCACATTTTTAAAAATTCTGCAAGAAGGCGAAGGCATCACACACGCCTTCCGTTTGATGAACCAAACGTCTGTGTTGGGACGTTACCTGTGGGTATTTAGAAACATCGTGGGGCAAATGCAGCACGATCTCTTTCACGTTTACACGGTGGACCAACACATCATGATGGTGCTGCGCAATGTGCGCCGCTTTTTCATTGCAGACCACGCCCACGAATACCCTTTCTGCTCCCAATTGGCCGCCGGTTGGGACAAGCCTTATGTTCTGTATACCGCGGCATTGTTTCACGACATTGCCAAAGGTCGTGGCGGTGATCATTCACAGTTGGGCTCTGTGGAAGTCAAACGTTTTTGCAGGCAACATGCCATTCCCTCTGAAGATGCCAAATTGATTGCTTTCCTGGTGGGTGAACATCTGACCATGAGCCATGTGGCGCAAAAGGAAGATTTGAGTGACCCCGACGTCATTGCCGCCTTCGCCAAGCGCGTCGGCAATGAGCGCCGACTCACTGCACTCTATTTACTGACCGTGGCTGACATTCGCGGAACCAGCCCGAAAGTTTGGAATGCTTGGAAAGCCAAGCTTCTGGAGGACTTGTACCGCTATACCCTTCGCGTTTTGGGGGGGCGGGCACCCGATGCCAATGCAGAAATCGAATCGCGCAAACGTGATGCTTTGGTTGAACTGGCCCTGCATTCAGAACCTCATGAAGGACAAAAGGCTTTGTGGGACACTTTGGATGTGGGCTATTTCATGCGCCACGAAGCCAGTGAAATTGCTTGGCATGCCAGGCAGCTTTCTCGCCATGTCCCCAAACCAGAAAAGTCACATGAAGCGGTTGCCGAATCCAAAAGCATTGTGCGCGCACGCATTTCGCCTCTGGGTGAAGGCCTGCAAGTGTTGGTCTACACGCCCGATCAAACAGATCTGTTTGCACGCATTTGTGGTTACTTTGATCAGGCGGGATTTAGTATTTTGGACGCCAAAATTCATACTTCTAAGAATGGTTTTGCGCTAGACACGTTTCAGGTGGTGACCTCCTTGCTGCCAGAGCATTATCGCGAACTGATCACCATGGTGGAGTCGGGCTTGAGCAGCACCATTGACCAAAAAGGAACCTTGCCGCCGCCTACCAAAGGCCGCGTGTCTCGGCGTGTCAAGAACTTTCCCATTGCACCACGCATCACCCTTCATCCTGACGAAAAAGCGCAAAGCTGGTTGCTGGGTATCTCTGCCAGCGATCGCTTGGGTTTGCTCTACAGCGTGGCCTCGGTGCTTGCCAAACACAGCATCAGCTTGAAGCTTGCCAAGATCAGTACCTTGGGCGAACGCGTCGAAGACAGTTTTCTGATTGAAGGCCCGGCATTGCAGCACAACCGTGAACAAATTGAAATTGAAACGGAGTTGCTGCAGGTCTTGCAGGCCTGAGCCGTTAAGACTTTTTGCGGGGTGGCAAGCCTGTGTGCTGCGTCAACAGTTTGCCAGTGCGTGGTGTTGCACTGGGCGTGCTGTTTTTGCGGCGCGCACTTTGATAGTCGTCAGACAAGGGCTGCCATGTCGGAATGAGGTGGTGCTTGCCGTTGCCAATCAAATCAGAACGGCCCATGGCTTTCAAGGCTTCGCGCAACAAAGGCCAATGCTTGGCATCGTGATACCGCAAAAATGCCTTGTGCAAGCGCCGCCGCTTCTCACCCTTCACCACATCGACTTTTTCACTGTCGCGCGTGATTTTGCGAAGCGGGTTTTTGGCACTGTGGTACATGGCCGTGGCCGTGGCCATGGGACTGGGGTAAAAGGTTTGCACCTGATCTGCACGAAAACCATTTTTTTTCAACCAAATGGCCAGGTTCATCATGTCTTCATCGCTGGTGCCGGGGTGCGCTGCAATGAAATAAGGCACTAAAAACTGTTTCTTGCCAGCTTCTGCACTGAACTTGTCAAACATGCTTTTGAACTTGTCATACGTGCCAATGCCTGGTTTCATCATTTTGGTCAGCGGACCCGACTCAGTGTGCTCAGGCGCGATTTTTAAATAGCCGCCCACGTGATGGGTGACCAATTCTTTGACGTACTCCGGGCTTTGAACTGCCAAGTCGTAACGCAAGCCAGAGCCGATCAGGATTTTTTTGATGCCCTTCAAGCTACGGGCTTTTCGGTACATCTGAATCAAGGGGCCATGATCGGTGGTGAGGTTGCTGCAGATTCCAGGAAACACACAGCTCGGTTTGCGGCAGGCAGATTCAATCTCAGGACTGCGGCAGCCTAAGCGGTACATATTGGCTGTGGGACCCCCCAAATCCGAGATGACGCCTGTGAAGCCTTTGACCTTGTCACGAATGTCTTCAATCTCGCGAATCACTGAGGCTTCGCTGCGGCTTTGAATGATGCGACCTTCGTGTTCAGTGATGGAACAAAATGTGCAGCCCCCAAAACAGCCGCGCATGATGTTGACTGAAAACCGAATCATCTCCCAGGCTGGAATTTTGGTGGCGCCGTCGTGCGAACCATTTTCGTCTGCATAACTGGGGTGCGGACTGCGCGCATAGGGCAAATCAAACACCGCATCCATTTCTGCCGTGGTCAACGGAATGGGGGGCGGCGTGATCCAAACATCGCGTGCCGTGTGGCCTTCACCGTGAGCTTGCACCAAACTTCGCGCATTGCCAGGATTGGTTTCTAAGTGCAACACCCTGTTGGCATGGGCATACAACACGGGATCACTTTTCACTTGCTCATAGCTGGGCAAACGAATGACACTCTTGTCACGCGGTGGCACCTTGTGCAATCCCTTGCCCGTCATGGCAGGCAGTTGTGGGTTGGGAACAAAGGTCAGAGTTTGAGTGGTGGGTGCTTTAACGCCTTGGGCAATGGGCACCGAAGCATTGTGTTGATCGGCCACCGACTGCGCTTCGTCTTCTCGGGCGCAAGTGGCGCCGTTTTCGCGTGCTTGATCAGAAATCATCAAATACGGATTGACATGCGCTTCGACATGGCCTGGCGTGTCCACCGCGCTGGAGTCGATTTCAAACCAACCCTCAGGCGTTTGCCGACGAACAAAGGCTGTGCCGCGCACATCCACAATGTCTTGGACCGGAACACGGGCTGCCAAACGATGTGCAATTTCAACAATGGCACGTTCCGCATTGCCATACAACAACAAGTCACATTTACTGTCCACCACGATGGAGCGACGAACCTTGTCAGACCAATAGTCGTAGTGTGCAATGCGTCTCAGTGAACCTTCAATGCCCCCTAAAACAATTGGGACCTCAGGAAAGGCTTCACGGCAGCGTTGGCTGTAGACAATGGCAGCACGGTCTGGCCTTTTGCCACCCACATCGCCAGGGGTGTAGGCATCGTCGGAGCGAATTTTGCGATCAGCCGTGTAGCGGTTGATCATGGAGTCCATGTTGCCAGCTGTCACGCCCCAGAATAAATTGGGCTTGCCCAAGGCGCGAAAGGCTTCGGCACTTTGCCAGTCAGGTTGCGCAATGATGCCGACTCTGAAGCCTTGCGCTTCGAGCATCCGACCTATGATGGCCATGCCGAAGCTTGGATGGTCGACGTAAGCGTCGCCTGTGACCAAAACAATGTCACAACTGTCCCAACCCAATTGGGTCATCTCAGCCCGGCTCATGGGCAAAAATGGCGCGATGCCAAAGCGAGACGCCCAGAACTTTCTGTAACTGTTCAGGGGTTTGGCATTGCGCGGAAAAAAGGAGACGTCAACCAGGGCGTTCATGGACTGAAATTGGTAAGAATGGCTGTAGTTTAGAGCCTTCGAGGTTGACAGTGGCTTGAAAGGTCTTTCTACTCTGATAATTGGGCCATGCCCATGACCTTGCATGCCCCTGTCGATTGCGAATTGATCATCAAGAAAAGCCGTTTTCTGGCCTGTGTTCAACCCATCGAGGGCCGCGTACAGGCTTTGGCCGTGGTACAAGCCTTGAAGGCCCAACACCCGGAAGCCGTCCATGTTTGCTGGGCCATGCTGGCCGGTGGCGACTCCGCAGCGCAGGACGATGGCGAGCCCAGTGGCACTGCGGGACGCCCCATGCTAGAAGTACTCCGGCACCAAGATTTAGAGGGCGTCTTGGCCACGGTGGTGCGGTATTTTGGCGGCGTTAAATTGGGCGCAGGCGGTTTGGTTCGGGCTTACACAGACGCGGTTGCGCAAAGTCTTCTCCAAGCTCAAAAAACACCCATTGTTCGAAAGACCCATTTGGCTTGTCAAGTTCCTTACGAATTTGAAGGATGGCTGCGTCGGCAGGCCGAAAAAGCAGAGCACGTCACGTTCACCGTCAGTCACCAAGCTGCGGTGCGATTTGATTTTGAGTTGCCCTTGGCGTCGGTGACGCAATGGCAACGCAGCTTGAACGACTTGGGCCAAGGCAAATTGATTTGGCTGGATGAAAGCTCACACAACGGGCCTGACCCCCAAGCACCTCGGGGATAATCTTTGCATGTCTTCTGAATATGACGCGTTGCGTCAACCCCAATCCAAAACCGAACTTTTCATCGGTTTCACCCTTCTGGCCGTGCAAGGGGTTGGTGGCGTTTTGGCAGTGGCGCAACACGAATTGGTGGAGCGACGCCGATGGATGTCCAAGGCAGCGTTTGTGGAGGAATGGTCGATTGCACAAATTTTGCCGGGTCCCAATATTGTGAATCTGTCGCTCATGTTGGGGAGCAAACACTTTGGAATTCCGGGTGCCGTGGCAGCCGTCAGTGGACTCATTCTGGGACCGCTGATATTGGTTTTGTGCTTGGCCATTTTGTTTGGCGGTGTTGCGCACAGCCCTATTGCGCAAGGCGCCTTGAAGGGCATGGGGGCGGTTTCGGCCGGTCTGATCATAGCCACGGGATTGAAACTGGGAACCACGCTTCGACACAATCCATTAGGCCTGTGGCCTGCCGTGATTCTGGCTGCTCTGGCCTTTGCTTGGGTTGGGGTCTTGCGTGTCCCTTTGGTAGGAGCCCTGCTTGTCCTGGGAAGCCTTGCATTTGTCCTTGCCTACAGGGCATTGACGCACCGCCCCACTTCAAAGGACAAGTCATGAACCACACGGCAATGGCTTTTCAAACTTTGAGTGCATGGGACTGGCTTGATTTACTGATGCACTTTGGGGTGCTTTCTTTGTTGTCGATCGGCGGTGCGATCACCACTGCACCAGACATGCACCGTTTTCTAGTGGACGACAAGCATTGGTTGACCGACGCCTCGTTTTCGTCGTCCATCGCCATTGCCCAATCGGCTCCGGGTCCCAACGTTTTGTTTGTCGCCCTGATGGGATGGAATGTGGGCTTGAATGCAGGCGGCGGTTTGAATGCGGGCTATTCAGCTTGGTGCTTGGGATTGTTGGGTATTTGCGTGACCATGACGGGCATCATGCTGCCCTCTTCCATCCTGACCTACACCGCCACCAAATGGGCACACGAAAATCGGAATTTATTGTCGGTTCGCGCCTTCAAATCTGGCATGGCGCCTATCGTGATTGGGCTCTTGGTGTCCACAGGGTGGTTGTTATCTGCTTCGCACAATGACTTGGCTCAGGATTGGCGCTTGTGGCTGCTCACGAGCGTGGCCATTGTGTTGATGCTCAAGACCAAACTGCACATCTTGTGGATGCTTGTGGCAGGCGGCGTTTTGGGTGCCGCCGGTTTGCTCTAAAGAGAGTATCAACCCAGTCGCTGGCGGACGGCTTCAAACAAACACACGCCACTGGCCACAGACACGTTCAAACTTTCGACCGCACCTTGCATCGGAATGCTTACCAGTTCATCACACGTTTTGCGCGTCAGCTGCCGCATGCCTGGTCCTTCGGCGCCAAGCACGAGGGCCACTGGGCCTTTGAGGTCCACTTGGTAAATGTTCTTGGGTGCATCTCCACTGGTCCCAATGGTCCAGATGGCTCGCTCCTTCAATTCGCCCAAGGTCCGGGCTAAATTGGTGACCATGAAATAAGGCACGGTTTCAGCTGCACCACTGGCCACTTTGGCCACTGTGGCGTTGATGCCAGCCGCATGGTCTTTGGGTGCAATGACAGCATGCGCACCCGCACCATCGGCCACACGCAAACATGCGCCAAGGTTATGCGGATCGGTGACCCCATCCAACACCAACAACAAGGGCGGGCCTTGAACTTGGTCCAACAAGTCGTCTAGAGAATGCACTTGCGGCAGGGACTCGACCCGGGCGGCAACGCCTTGATGACCATGGCTGCCAGCCAATTTGGCCAAGCGCATGCTGTCGGCTTCAATCAGGCGCACCCCTGCTTCTTGCGCTCGCTCAATGAACTGACGCATCCGAGCATCACGGCGCGTGGTTTCAAAATAGATTTCAACAATGGATTGGGGGGCCGTTTTCAAGCGGACGCCCACGGCATGAAAGCCGAACAGAATTTTGGGAGAAGACATGCCCCAATTATCGTTGGGATATCAAGCGCCCAGCCTCAAGGGTCAAGGTTCTGTCGCATCTCTGTGCCAATTTTTGATCATGGGTGACCAAAATCAGGGTGGTGCCACGGGCTTTGTTCAAGGAAAGCATCAAGTCCATGATGTTTTCGCCCGTTTGTGCATCCAGGCTGCCAGTCGGCTCATCGGCCAGCAATAACTTGGGTTGCACAACAAAGGCTCTGGCCAAAGCAACACGTTGTTGTTCGCCGCCACTTAAAACCTTCGGAAAATGCTTCAAACGATGCGCCAAACCCACCTGTGTGAGCATGTCTTTGGCCAAAGCACTGGCTTGGGGGGTGCCTGCCAACTCCAAGGGCAACATCACATTTTCGAGGGCATTGAGGTGACTCATCAATTGAAAGTTCTGAAACACAAACCCAAGCTGATGTCCACGCCAAGCGGCACGTTCATCTTCATTCATGTCGAAAATGGACTGCCCCGCCAAAGCAACTTGCCCCAGACTGGGCGTGTCAAGGCCGGCCATGATAGACAACAAGGTGCTTTTGCCTGAACCCGATGCCCCCAAAATGGCTACAGTTTCCCCAACGTTCACAGAGAAATCAATATCACGCAAAATAGAGAGCTCGCCACTGGCATCGCTCACGAGCTTGCTCACATGGCTGACCGAAATCATTGTTCCTGACATGCACACACCTTTATTGCAACACCGACACTTTAACCGCCTTGTTTTAAGCGTGTTGGCCGCAGGCTTTCTAAGTCACTTTGCAAGCTGCAAGGCATTGGCGCAAGCTTCTACCGCCTCGGCCAACAAAGCGGTGCCGACGGTGTTGGTGCTTGGAGATTCCTTGAGTGCTGAGTACGGTTTGACGCGCGGCACAGGGTGGGTTCAGGCCATGCGCACCCAAGCTGACAAAGAAGGCCTGAAGTTGAACCTGATCAATGCCAGCATCAGCGGTGACACCACCTCGGGTGGCGTCACACGATTGCCCGCATTGCTCAAACTGCATGAACCCAAAATCGTCATCATTGAGCTGGGCGGCAACGATGCATTGCGGGGCTTGAGCTTGTCGCTTACACAACAAAACCTGCTGAGCTTGGTGCAAGCCAGTCAACACAAAGGGTCTCAAGCATTGCTGATCGCCATGCAAGTACCGCCGAATTATGGTGCGTCTTACAGGCAGCGTATGGGCGCGGTTTACCTGCAAGTTTCTCAACAAACGGGCGCGACATTGAACGATACATTTTTAAAAGGCATCGCTGATGATGCCGATCCACTGAAGTGGTTTCAAGCAGATCGCATCCACCCCAATGAGGGTGCGCAAAGCACCATGATGAAAAACGTGTGGCCTCAACTGAAGAAAATGTTGGGCCGAGCAGCGCCTGCGCCTTAAGTTTGATTCCGTTCAGGCTTCATGCTGGAGATTTAAACCAACGGTGCCGCGGGATCAGGCGACTCAGGTGTTGCACCAGCGTCTAGCGGGTCAGTGTCTGAGCCCTCTTCGTTCAAGGAATCAGGTGAGTCTGATTTTCTCTCGGCCTTGGCTTTGAGCTTGTCTTCTTTCTTGCGCTTCTTCGCCAATTCTTTTTGACGTTTTTCGTAGCCGTAATTGGGAGTTGCCAAGATAGTTCTTTCTAATGTTTGACCACGACTGTATCAGTTTGCTGCCTGAGAATAAGCCTGTCATCAAAATTTCAAGCACCCCCTGCTCGCTTTCGCCAAATCCTGAATCAGGTCCTGGGCTGCTTCAAAGCCAGTTGAAAATCGCACCAAGTGACCTGCCTTCAAGCCTGTCGGCTTTTGACTGCGGAGGCCTTCTAAGTTGTAAGGCACCACCAAGCTGATGGGGCCTCCCCAGCTGTAACCTATCCGGAACCATTCAAGGCTGTCGCAAAATGCATCCACCTGCGCGCTGGTCAGGCGTGGGTCTAACATGACACTGAACAGTCCCGCGGCCTTGCCGACAGGATCAGATTGACCGTGAGGCGCGCACAAGGTTTGCCAATGAGAATGACCTGGTGAGCCTTCCAGTGCAGGATGCAGCACTTGAACGCAAGCAGCTTGTGTTTGCCACCATTGGGCCAAGGCTCTGGCCGTCTTGTCTTGTGCTTCATAGCGCATGGCAATGCTGGGGAGCGAACGCAAAATGGTTTCGACATCGTTGGCACCGACACACATACCTAAGCGCATGTGCGTCATCTTCAATTTGAGTGCCAAGACGTCATCGCAAGTCATGACGCTGCCCATGAGGACATCCCCACCACCGCTTGGATATTTGGTCAGTGCATGCGCTGTAAAGTCAACCGATAAAAGACCATCACCCAACAAATCAAAGGGCTTGAAAGCAATGCCAGCACCCCATGTATTGTCCAGGGCGGTCAGCACCGAATGTTGTTTGCAAATGCGCAAGAGCGCCACCAGGTCTGGAAACTCCATGGTCAGCGAACCGGGTGCTTCTAGCCAAACCAATCGGGTGTTGGGTTGCAACTTGGACGCCAAGTCAGCGGGGTTCATGGCATCGTAATAAGTGTGTGAAATGCCAAACGATGTCAGTTCACCTTCAGCCAATACCTTGTTGGGACCGTAGGCGTTGTCAGGGATCAAGACATGGTCGCCGGCCTTGAGCACACTGAAAGATGCCACAGCAAGCGCCGAGAGCCCGCTGGGGGTTAGCACACAATGACGACCACCTTCTAAAGCGCAAAGCCGCTCTTCCAGCGTGAAGGATGAGGGGGTGCCGTGCGTGCCGTATGTGTAAGCTGATTTGTCTTTCCACTCGCGTTGGCGCATGGCGGCCACGTTAGGAAAGAAAACCGTAGAGGCTTTGTAAATGCCCGGCTGTGGGGCATGAAAATCAGCAGGTGGCTGATAGCCGTGATGAATAAGTTGGGTTGAGAGGTGGGATGAGCTTTTGTCTGTCATCCCACCATCCTACCTTCAGACTTTCCACTTTTCCAATAATTTTTCGGGCTTCAAACTGTCATAGCCTTCAAAGGGTTGGTGAATCCAAGGGTTGGTAGGCAAATAGTCAACGGAGTAGTCTGGCTGGAAGCCAGAAACGCCTTTTGTCCAAATCACAGCACTGCGCAATTCAGTGATGGGCTTGTAATTGGTTTTGAGCATGTTGACCACCGCATTCAAGGTGTGGCCAGAGTCGGCCAAGTCGTCAACCAACAACACGCGTCCCGCAATTTCACCCTTGGGTGTGGTGATGAAACGCGCAATGTCCAAATGGCCTTGCACTGTACCCGCGTCTGCGCGATAAGAGCTGGTGGACATGATGGCCAAGGGTTTGTCAAAAATGCGCGACAAGATGTCGCCAGGGCGCATGCCGCCACGTGCCAGACACAAAATGGTGTCGAACTCCCAACCTGACTGATAGACCTTGAGGGCCAATTTTTCAATCAGGTTGTGGTATTCGTCATAGCTTACGTACAGGTGCTTGCCGTCTTCAGTCAGCATGGGGAATCTCCAAGAAATAAAAATTAAAGCGGTGCTAAAAAGGGATGGTGCATCAAGATCGTGTGATCCCGATCGGGGCTGGTAGAGACCATGTGAATGGGCACCCCCGTGACTTGCTCAATGCGTTGCAAATACAAGCGCGCATTGACGGGCAATTTGTCAAATTGCGTCACGCCCACCGTGCTGTCCGTCCAGCCTTCGATGGTTTCATAGATGGGTTTGCAGCGGGCAATGTCATCGGCACCCATGGGCAAAATGTCGACGACTTCGCCGTCCAACTCGTAACC
This sequence comes from Comamonadaceae bacterium, assembly GCA_947373185.1. Classification (GTDB taxonomy): domain Bacteria; phylum Pseudomonadota; class Gammaproteobacteria; order Burkholderiales; family Burkholderiaceae_C; genus Limnohabitans_A. The sequence goes on from CANBWP010000014.1 coordinate 35,047, forward strand.
CGTGCAAAGCTTCAACTCTTTCAGCCCATCCAGCACGTCCAACTTGGTAATGCACATGCCTGACAGGCCATTGACCTGAGCACTGCGCTTGAGCAAAGCCGCATCGAACCAGCCGCAGCGACGGCTGCGGCCGGTGGTCACACCCTTCTCAGCACCGACAGTGCTCATGTGCCAACCGGGTGTGCCTTCTTTTTCCCATTCAAGTTCAGTTGGGAAGGGTCCTCCGCCTACGCGGGTGCAATAGGCCTTTGTGATTCCCAAAACGTAATGCAACATACCGGGGCCAACGCCAGAACCCGCTGCGGCATTACCTGCCACACAGTTGCTGGAAGTGACGTAAGGATAGGTGCCGTGATCAACATCCAGCAATGTACCTTGCGCACCTTCAAACAACAAATTGGCACCCAAGCGATGTGCGTCATTGAGTTCGCGAGACACGTCAGCCATCATGGGCTTGAGCAAGGCGGCGTGTTCCATGGCTTCGTTGTAGACCACGTCGAATTGCACTTCGCCATTTTTCACATAGGGCGTGAGCGCATCACCAAAGCTGAATTTTTCAGAACCCAAATAAGTTTTGAGAACATGGTTGTGCAGGTCCAGCAACTCTTTGAGTTTGTGCGCAAAGCGTTCTGGGTATTTCAAGTCTTGAACGCGCAGAGCACGGCGGGCAATTTTGTCTTCGTAGGCAGGGCCAATGCCACGGCCGGTCGTACCAATTTTTTCAGTGCCGCCTTGCTCTCGCGCTGCTTCACGTGCAACGTCTAAGGCAGCGTGGAATGGCAAGATCAACGGGCAAGCTTCGCTGATGCGCAAACGCGAGCGAACTTCAACGCCGGCTTTTTCAAGGCCCGCAATTTCTTCAAACAACTTGCCAGCAGAGAGCACCACACCGTTGCCGATGTAGCACTTGACGCCGGGGCGCATGATGCCGCTGGGGATCAGGTGCAATGCGGTTTTGACGCCATTGATCACCAAGGTGTGACCCGCGTTGTGGCCACCTTGAAAACGCACCACCCCTTGGGCACTCTCAGTGAGCCAGTCGACTAATTTACCTTTGCCTTCGTCGCCCCACTGGGTACCTACAACGACTACATTTCGTCCTTTGATCATGTTCATTTTGTTTTGTTTTCAATAACTTTGACAACCCATTGACCTGCGACTTCTGAGAGTTCGCGGTCGCACTGGAATTCATCGATTTCACTGTTGTGACCTGGCAGGATGCACACCACGGTTTCACCTTGCAGGCGAAGTTGGGCGATGGCTGCGCGCAGATCGGTGGAAGTGCCCCAAGGTGCGCGAATGGCAGCCCTCAGTGAGAGCGCAGGTACCACACTGACCCACTGCTTCAAATCTAGGCTAAAGCCAACAGCGGGCCGGTCGCGACTGATTTCGTGGCCAAACACGGCGCCAACGCCGTCGTACCGACCACCTCGAATGACAGCATCACTCGCACCTTTGGCATAAATGGCAAAGCGCAAACCGCTGTAGTAGGCATAGCCACGTGCATCGGCCAAATCAAAACGGAAAGTGACCTGCGGCAGCTGCTCGCTCAGCCAAGTCAGTTGCTCAATGGCCAGTTTGATTTGAGGCTTGGCAGGAAGTTGTTGCAAGGCTTGGGTCAACACCGAAGCATCGCCATACAAATCAATCAGGCTCATCAAACCGGCTTGAATATCGGCGGGGAATTTTTGAGTGAGCTCAACCAACAACGAACTGTTTTTGGAGGCCAAAGCGGCATAGACCTGCCCTTGCATTTCCTCGGTCAATGACAAACCATCGAGCAAGCTGCTGACAATACGGGCATCTGCCAAGTCAACAAGTACTTCGCCCATTTGCGCTGCGCGCAGGCAGTCCAAGGCCAATTGCAACACTTCAAGGTCAGCCTCTAGGCCTGCATGACCGTAAATTTCCGCGCCCAATTGAAGAGGTTCACGGGTGGCATGAGGTCGATCGGGACGTGTATGCAGGACTGGGCCGCAGTAGCACAAACGGGTCACGCCCTTGCGATTGAGCAAATGGGCGTCAATTCGGGCCACCTGGGGTGTGGTGTCAGCACGCAAGCCCATCATCCGACCAGAAAGTTGATCGACGAGCTTGAAGGTTTGAAGGTCAAGCGCCTTGCCAGTACCCGTCAACAAAGACTCAATGTGCTCGAGCAAAGGGGGTGACACCAACTCAAAGCCATAGCTTCGGGCTGTATCTAGTAGCAATCTTCGGAGTTCTTCGATATGTCGGGCCTCTGAGGGCAAGACATCAGCGATGTGATCCGGGAGGACCCAAGCAGACATGGCAATTAAGGGAGCTGTTAAAACAGGGATTTTACCGGTTCAAACAGGCTTAAAAGAGCCACATCAAAAGAAAGAAGCCTAACAATACGGTGCTCAAGCCAAAAAAACGGATTTGACCGTCTTGCAACTGTAAAAGCTGCGTGAACATCTCGCGCCATTTCGTGGGAGAAATGAGGGGCAAAAGCCCCTCAAAAATCAGGACCAGGGCGAAGGCCGCCAGGATGGAGCCCCAGAAAGACACTTACTTTTTGGGGCTTGATGCCGGCGTTGTAGCTAGGGATGCAGCTGGCGCAGGCGTGCCGCGCATCGTTTTAAAGAAGTCAGAACTGCTGGGGTCCAAGACCATGACATCGCTCTTCTTGGCAAAGCTGGCCTTGTAGGCATCCAGGCTTCTGTAAAACTGCGCAAACTGAGGATCACGGCCAAAGGATTCGTTGTAGATTTTGGCCGCTTGTGAGTCGCCCTGCCCTTTGATTTTTTGAGCCTCACGATAGGCATTGGCAATGGTCACTTCGCGTTGACGGTCTGCATCTGCACGGATTTTTTCACCCTCTGCGGCGCCTGTTGAGCGCAACTCATTGGCCACCCGTTTGCGTTCAGCTTCCATGCGGCGATAAACCGACTCGGTGATGGCGTCCACATAATCGGCACGAGTGATTCGAACATCGACCACATCGACACCCCAGGGCTTTTCACCACGCACTTTTTCAAGCACTTCACGCTTGACATCGTTCATCAATGCGTCACGGCTCAAGGACAGCAAGTCTTTGACCGTGCGTTTGTTGATTTCTTCTTGGAAAGCATTTCGAACCACACGATTGAGTTGATTGGCACCTGCTTTTTCATCCAAACCCACGTTACGGATGTAGGCCATGGGATCGGTGATGCGCCAACGAACATACCAATCAATGACGACACGCTGCTTTTCCGCCGTCAACATGGGCTCAGTGTCAGGGCTGTCTAAGGTGAGCAAGCGTTTGTCAATGTAAGTGACGTTTTGCAGGGGGGGCGGCAGTTTGATGTTCAGTCCGGGCTCTGTGATCACTTCTTTGATTTGACCCAGTGCATAGACCACGCCAAATTGGCGTTGATCAACCACAAACAACATCGAGCTGGCCAACGCCAACACGATCATCAGGGATGAAGCCCAAATTCCAATGCGGTTCATGTTCTGGCTTCCTTAGCGAATATCACGGTCACGCGAACGCAAGCTGTCGCGGGATCTAGGATCATTGGGGGGATTGGTTTGACTGGCAGTTGCCGGCACCGAACCACTGGCGCTTGCTGTGTCAGGGACGGCTGGCCCGGCGCTCGAAGTGCCGGTCAGCTGCAGCAATTTATCGAGGGGCAAGTACATCAAGTTACCGCCTTGCTTGCTGTCAACCACCACCTTGGTGACGTTGCTGTAAATCTGCTGCATGGCATCCAAGTACATGCGGTCGCGCGTGACTTGTGGCGCCTTTTGATATTCAGGCAAGATGGCCTTGAAACGTTGTGCATCACCTTCTGCCTGCGCCACGATGCGCTCACGGTAGGCTTGCGATTCTTCCTTCAAACGGGAAGCGGCACCTACAGCTCGCGGCACGACGTCGTTGGCGTAAGCCTGTGCTTCGTTCTTTGCACGTTCTCGTTCCTGACCGGCTTTGAGCACATCATCAAATGCGGCTTGAACTTGCTCGGGGGGCCTGACACCGCCCTGCTGCAAATTGATGCCCACAACCTCGATGCCGACTTTGTATCGGTCCAAAATGTTTTGCATCAAGGCTCTGACACGCGGTGCGATTTGATCTCGTTCTTCTGCCAAGGCAGAGTCCATTTTCATTTTTCCCACGACTTCTCGCACAGCAGTCTCAGCCGCTTGAACCACTGCTTCCGTCGGATTCTTGCTTTCAAACAAATAAGCGCGTGCATCGTTCAATCGATACTGAACCGCAAATTTGATTTCAACGATGTTCTCGTCTTCCGTCAACATGGCAGACTCTCGCAAGCCTGTGGCCTTGATCACGTTGTCGCGGCCAATGTCCACTGAGCGAATTTGCGTCACAAAAACCAGTTCATGTTTTTGGATGGGATAAGGCAAGCGCCAGTTAAAACCCGCACCCACAGTGGCTTTGTACTTGCCAAACTGAGTGATCACAGCTTGTTGCCCTTCTTGCACGATGAAGAAACCCGTGCCAAGCCAAATCAAGACCACAGCGCCCAGAATGACACCAATCCCCAAATTTCGAAAAACCGGTGGAAGTCCAGAAGGTGACGGGCCTTGAGGCGAACCTTTGTGAGGAGGGCCACCGTTTTTGCCACCTAAGAATTGTGCCAACTTACGGTTCAGATCTCGCCACAGTTCATCGAGATCGGGGGGGCCTGAAGCGGGGCCAGGCCGATGGTTGCCATTGGCTTGATTTGGCGCGTCCGCATTGTTTCCAGCTGGATTGCCAGAAGGCTGACCCGGCACTTGCGTCTGATCATGGCCTTCGTTGTTGGGTTTGTCATCACCTCGCCCCCACCTCGGATCGTTCAAGTTGAACATACCGCGGATGCGTTGGGGGATGGAGGCCCAGCTGAAAGAGGCTTGTTTGAAGTTCATTCTTTTTCTAAACCATTGGTCTGTCTGCACCCATTGTGCCCAATCCCTGAAGGGATTATTCGAATTCATCCTCATTTTCCCCGGAAATATCAAGGTCAAAGCGAGGGTCGTGTTCTGTGCTGACTGCAGCCCCTGATTTCATGACTTCCTCTGCCAGCATTTGGCGCAACAAGGCCACACCTTGTCCTGTTTGGGCGCTGACAAAGATGCGCGGCAAGCCATTGCCATCCACTTCGTAGAGATCTGACAACACCAGGGGCTGGCGCTCTGTGGGCAAGTTATCAATCTTGTTGAAGATCAACCACTGAGGCACATGATCAGCGCCGATTTCATGCAACACCCTTTGCACTTCAGCCATTTGCTCCGGAAAATTCGGGTTGGCCGAATCGACCACATGCAACAACAAATCAGCATCCACTGCTTCTTGCAAAGTCGCTTGGAAAGCATCGATCAAACCATGAGGCAGGTCGCGAATGAAACCTACGGTGTCTGAGACGGACGCACTGCGGCCCGCTTCACCCAAATAAAGCTGCCGTGTGGTGGTGTCCAAGGTGGCAAACAATTGGTCGGCTGCGTAGGCCCGTGCTTTGACCAAGGTATTGAACAGGGTGGATTTACCAGCATTGGTGTAGCCCACCAGGGATACATTGAAGGCATTGCGTCGATCACGTTGACGCCTTTGGGTTGAACGCTGTTTCTTGACCTTGACCAAGCGCTCTTTGGTGCGCTTGATGGCGTCGCCAATCATCCGCTTGTCCAGCTCGATTTGGGTTTCGCCAGGACCTCCTCGGGTCCCAATGCCGCCCTGCTGACGTTCGAGGTGAGACCACCGGCGAACCAGTCGAGTGCTGATGTACTGCAAACGCGCCAATTCAACTTGCAATTTGCCTTCGTGGCTGCGGGCACGCTGTGCAAAAATCTCCAATATCAACAGCGTCCTGTCATTGACAGGCAAGCCCAAATGACGCTCCAAATTGCGTTGCTGTGCGGGGCTCAGTGCCTGATCAAACAGCACTTCTTGGGCGCCCAATTGCGTCGCCATGAATTTGATTTCATCTGCTTTGCCAGAGCCCACAAACAAGGCTGCATCAGGTGCCTTGCGCTTGCAAGTGATTTTGGCAACCGGTCGCATACCAGCCGTCAAGGCAAGTTGACTCAGCTCCTCCAACTCACTGTCAAAGTGAGGCAAGCCAAAGTCTACGCCCACCAACAAGGCGGGAGCAGTCACAACCGATTTGCTGTTCAAGAGAAAGGATCAGGCCGCAGAATCATCAGGGGCGTCAGAACCGGTGAGGTTCACGGCACGTCCTGGAACGATGGTTGAAATGGCGTGTTTGTAGACCATTTGAGTGACGGTGTTGCGAAGCAACACAACATACTGATCAAATGACTCAATTTGGCCTTGAAGTTTGATGCCGTTGACCAAGTAAATGGAAACGGGCACATGCTCGCGACGCAATGCGTTGAGGAAGGGATCTTGCAAAAGTTGCCCTTTGTTGTTCACGATATTCTCCGTGTTCTGAATTAAATTAAGGGTTTCACCTTAACACATCGTCGAAGGGTATCCATCGAATAGCCCTTCAAAACCACACAAATTAGTCCGAATCCTTGTCTGCGTAAGGGTTGGTGGATGTTTTCATTTCAATGCGCAAGGGGGTGCCGGAGAGGTCAAAAGCCTTTCTGAAGCGGCCTTCCAAGTAGCGCTTATACGTTTCGGTCACGTGCTCCAGGGAGTTGCCGTGAATCACGATGACAGGTGGATTCATGCCGCCTTGGTGGGCATACCGCAATTTGGGCCTGAACATACCGCCGCGCTGTGGGCTTTGAAACTGCACGGATTCCAACAACAAACGCGTCAGCACGGGGGTGGTCATCTTGACCATGGCCGATTTGTGAGCTTGCGTGATGGAATTCCAAACGGGACCCAAGCCTTGCCGTTTTTTGGCTGAAATGGTGTGGAGGTTGGCAAATTTCAAGAAGGGCAAACGGTTCTCGATAGAGCGATGTACCAACTCGCGTTGGTAATCATCCACCGCATCCCATTTGTTAACGGCCAGCACGACGGCCCGGCCACTGTCCAAAATAAAGCCTGCAATGTGAGCGTCTTGTTCGGTCACGCCTTGTGTGGCATCCAGCAACAGCAACACCACATTGGCCGACTCAATGGCTTGCAAAGTTTTCACCACCGAAAACTTCTCAATGGCTTCAAACACGCGTCCCTTGCGACGCAATCCAGCTGTGTCAATCAATTCAAACTTCTGGCCACCGCGCTCGAAAGGCACCGTGATGGCGTCACGCGTGGTACCTGGCATGTCAAAGGCCACCAGTCGCTCTTCGCCCAGCCATGTATTGATCAGCGTAGATTTGCCGACATTGGGGCGTCCTGCAACAGCCAACTTGACGATGCTGGGATCTGCTTCTGGATCTGCATCGTCTTCGGGCAACATGAGTGGATCCAAGGCCAATTCCACCAGACTTCGCACACCTTGACCGTGCGCTGCTGAAACAGGAATGACTTCGCCAAGACCCAGTTCATAGAACTCACTGACCTGAACGCCCTCACGCATGCCTTCTGCTTTGTTGGCCACCAACAAACAAGGCTTGCCAATGCGACGCAGGTATTTGGCAATGTCGTGATCTTGGGCTGAGACGCCTGCGCGGGCATCGACAACAAACACCACCACATCGGCTTCTGCAACCGCTTGTTGCGTTTGCTTGGCCATCTCTTTGTAGATGCCCTCGTGCGCATCCGGTTCAAAACCACCGGTGTCAATGACGATGTATTCGTATCGTCCTTGGCGACCTTGACCATAGTGACGGTCGCGGGTCAATCCCGCAAAATCAGCCACGATGGCGTCTCGACTTTTGGTCAGTCGATTAAAGAGAGTGGACTTGCCCACGTTGGGGCGTCCGACCAAGGCCAGTACGGGTTTCAAATCAATCTTTCAGAGAAGGTTATTCAGCGCGATAGGCTTTGAGCAAGCCGTTTTTCGAGACTGTGACCCAAGTTTTACCCAGGCGCACGGGCGCCATGGCTATGCCGGAGGGATCGGCTTGTACACGTGCCAATGTTTGGCCATTGCTGGCATCTAACCAGTGCAACCAGCCCATCTCATCGCCGACGACCAGTTGCCCATCAGCCCATGAAGGGGCCGTCAGTCCGCGAAAGCGCAAGGCATCAGTTTGCCATGCGACTTGACCAGAAGTTCTTTGCCAAGCCATGAATTTGCCATCGGATTCAGAACCAAACAAGGTGCTGTCGGAACTGCTCAGACCGACATGGCCTTGCGCCGCACGCGTCCAGACATTGACGCCCTTGAGGGCGTCTACGCACGTCACAGCCGTTTGAAAGGCACGTGCGCAAATGACATTGTTGATGCGTGAGACACCTGCCACCAAATCTACCAATCGCTCAACTTCATTGGTTCCGCGTGATGAACCAATGGCAACTTCCCATTTAGAAACCCCATTGCTGGGGCTCATGGCCACCAAGCGACCAGCGAGGCCGACCATTAAATTGTCTTGGAAGCTGGTCAAAATGCCGGATTGCTTCAAGACCAAGGGATCACCCGAGCGTTGCTGCGTCCACAATTTTTGTCCGCTTGCGCCATCAAAAGCAAAAACAGTTCGATCGGCCGTCAACACAAACACGCGTCCACCCGCCACCAGGGGGGCGGTGAATGACAAGGAAGGTAATTTAACGCGCCAAATTTCTTTTCCCTGACTGACTGTCACCAGATCATTGGCTTGCGTGATGACCGCATAGCGCTGGCCATCGCTCCCTATGCCAGCAGACACCGGTGAGTTCAAGGCCAGTTGCCAAGCCAGTGCGCCAGATTCTTGAACTGCGCTGATCAAACCATTGCTGCTGACCACGGCCAATTGGCCGTTTGCAACATGGTGCGAAAGTGGGCTCGCAACAGGCGACAGTTGCAATGACCACGCTTGCGTGACGTTCAGTTGTGACTTGAAATCGGCCAAAGCAGTGGGCGTGGGCTTGTCTGGCGTGCTTGAACAAGCGGTCATGAACAGCACGGCGGACACGCTGAACAAGGCGAGCAAGGCTCGGCTGAGTCGGTTCGACAAGTTCATGTGGAATCCTGAAAATTGAGATGCCATCATTGAGAAGCCCCTTTGACTTGGGCTGGGTCAACACCCAGGGCATTGAGTTTGGCCGCAACCAAACGGCGGTATTCATTGCCCTCTTCCAATTGAGTCCATGCCTGTGTGTAAGCTTTGATGGCTTCTGCCGTTTTGGCTTGCGCCATGAACAAATCACCTTGGATGTCTGCGGCCAAACCAGCAAAGGCAGGTGTGAAAGGTTTGACAAGTGTTTTTTGTGCTTCGGCAAATGTTTTTTGTTGAATTTGCAAATTGGCCAAACGCAAACGGGCCAACTGAACACTGGCTTGGTCGGAGGCGCTTTCGGTGGCCCATTTCAGCGCACTTGCTGCAGCGTCCAATTTATCAGCCTGTTGCAAAGCTTTTGCAACCAACAAGGCTGATTGAGAAGCATAGGTGGTTCCAGGAAAACGATCTTTCATGTCGTTCCAGGCGCGCTCTATTTTGGTGGCATCGCCTCCAGCGGCTGAGCGCTCAACTTCGTCAAACAATGCAGCCGCCTTGGCAGACTGCTGCCCTTGCCAGTATTGATAGCCATTCCAGCCTGCGTAGGCGCCCATGACGACGATCAACAACCAGGTGATGGCGTTGCCGTATTGCTTCCAAAAGTGCTTGAGTTCGTCAAGCTGCTCTTGTTCTTCGAGATCGAGATGTGAGGACATATTCAGTTTTGTATCAAGAGGTCAATTGTAGGCTGTTGGCCCAAGTGTCAAGGGCATCTAAAGATTCGGTTCTTTGCGCCCCACCACCATCGCGCAGGGATTTGACAGAAACCGAATTTTGAGCCAATTCATCCGCCCCAAAAATGAGCGCAAATTGGGCGCCACTGCTGTCAGCTTTTTTGAATTGGCTTTTCATGCTGCCCACACCATCCCCTGAACCTGCATGCATCTGGACCTTGACGCCCAGTGCCCTTAATTGGCGAAGGTATTTCAAGACGGCAGGCAAACTTTGTGCTTCGGGGACGATGGCATAGGCGTGAGGCACCGAGATGGGAAGTTGAGCGCCCTGCTCTTCTAGCAAAGCCAGTACACGCTCGACGCCCAATGCCCAGCCCACGGCAGGGGCAGGTTTGCCGCCCACTTGTTCAATCAAATAATCGTAGCGGCCTCCGCCACAGACGGTGCCTTGTGAGCCCAGTTGGTCGGTGATGAACTCAAACACCGTCAGGTTGTAATAGTCCATGCCACGAACCAATCGGGGGTTCAAGGAATAGGCCACGCCATTGGCATCTAAAATTTGGCGCACCGAATTGAAATGCGCCAAAGAAACTTCACCCAAAAAGTCCATCAACCGCGGCGCTGACTCCACCACATCTTTCATGGCTGGATTTTTGGTGTCCAAGATACGCAAGGGATTGGTGTAAAGACGGCGTTGCGCGTCTTCGTCCAAAACGGCTAGATGTTGCTCAAAATGAGCAATCAAGGCAGCACGGTGTGCCAACCTCTCCGGCGGTTGACCCAGGCTGTTGAGTTCCAGGCGAACCTCTTTGAGGCCAATGGCTTTCCACAAATCGTGCGCAAGCAAAATAACTTCAGCATCTATTTCGGGGCCTTGAAAACCCAAAACCTCAGCACCGATTTGATGGAACTGGCGATAGCGTCCACGTTGGGGGCGTTCGTGGCGAAACATGGGACCCATGTAATAAAGTCGTTTGCCGCCTTCATACAACATATTGTGCTCAACCACCGCCCGAACGACACCCGCAGTACTTTCAGGGCGCAAGGTCAAAGCCTCGCCATTGAGGCGATCTTCAAAGGAATACATTTCCTTTTCGACGATGTCAGTGACCTCACCCAGCCCACGCACAAACAAAGCTGTGGGTTCGACGATCGGTGTTCGAATGTTTCGGTAAGCATAAGTGGCCATTAAATGTCTGACCACAGATTCCAACCACTCCCACTTGGCCGACTCAGCAGGCAAGACATCGTTCATGCCCTTGACGGCTGAGATCTTCTTAACGGCAAGTGACTTGGTGGAGGTATCAGTATTTTTAATTTCGGACATAAAAATTCAAAGAATGGGTTTGCGAAACTTGGCGCTCAATGACCTTCGTGGGTAGGGGCACCATTTCCAAACCGCTTCTCGATGTATTGCTCAACCAATTGTTGAAATTCTTGGGCGATGTTGTCACCACGCAGGGTCAATTTTTTTTCACCATCGATGAAAACGGGCGCTGCAGGGGCTTCACCCGTACCGGGCAAACTGATGCCAATGTCGGCGTGTTTGCTTTCACCAGGACCATTGACGATGCAGCCCATGACCGCCAATTTTAAGTGTTCCACGCCTGGGTATCGGCTTCGCCAAACAGGCATTTGGGCCCGCAAATAGTCGTCAATCTGTTTGGCCAATTCTTGGAAAGTACTGCTGGTGGTGCGGCCACAACCAGGGCAGGCGGTCACGCTCGGCACAAAAATGCGCATGCCCAAAGATTGCAAAATTTCAGAGGCAATGACCACCTCCTGAGTTCTTGACTCGCCAGGTTGCGGTGTCAATGAGACACGAATGGTGTCGCCGATACCCTCTTGCAGCAAGATAGACAAGGCGGTTGCAGAAGCCACTGTTCCCTTGGTGCCCATGCCAGCTTCGGTCAGACCCAAATGCAATGGATAGTCCGTGCGTTTGCTGAGCTCTCGGTAAACTGCGATCAAGTCTTGAACGCCAGAAACTTTGCAGGACAGCAGAATTTGAGACCGTGCCATGCCCATCTCGTGGGCCTTGTCGGCAGATGTGATGGCCGACGTAATCAGGGCCTCGTACATCACTTGCCGTGCTTCCCAAGGCACTGCACGAAGGCTGTTTTGGTCCATCAATTCGGCCAACAATTCTTGGTCGAGGCTGCCCCAATTGACGCCAATTCGCACAGGCTTGTTCCAACGCATCGCCGCATCAATCATTTGACCAAATTGCAAATCGTGCTTGTCGCCTTTGCCGACATTGCCAGGGTTGATGCGGTATTTGGACAGGGCTTCAGCGCATGCAGGATGGTCCATGAGCAGGCGATGACCGTTGTAATGAAAATCGCCAATCAAGGGCACATCAATGCCCATTTTGTCCAGCTGATCTCGGATGTGCGGCACAGCCTGAGCAGCCTCAGGCGTATTGACGGTCAGTCGGACCATCTCAGAACCGGCCAAAGCCAACTCTTTCACTTGGATGGCCGTACCGATCACATCCACGGTGTCCGTGTTGGTCATGGACTGAACACGAACCGGCGCTTGACCGCCTACGGTGACAATGCGTTGACCCCAGGCCACAGAAGCTTGAAGGCTGTGTCGTGGCAAGGGGCTCGCGGGTGGAATTGCACAGGGTGCTGTAGCTGGCAAGTTCATTTTTTGGTCTCCGACATCAGATTGACGGGGTTGGCTTGATTGGGTACTGATGCTCCGGTGCTTGAACCCTCAAAGACCATGGCTTTGGGCAGTTCCGCTGGCTGGGCATCTGTCGCGGCAGACTCGCCTGCCTCTTGTGCGGGTGGCATGACAGGCGCAGTTTCAACGATTTCTGGCGATGCCTGAAACGGAAACACAGAGACAAACCAATCGTTGGTGAAGCCCATTGTCAAGAAAATCAGCACTGCGATGGTCAACCACAGTTTCACGCTGCTGAGCCGCACCAACAAACTGCTTCCCAAACGGGGATTTGCAAAAGGTGCGCTTTGGTCTGTGTCGATGATGTTGAGTGGCTTGAGCCCATTGGGCGCGGCTGGCATCAAGGCCAAAACCAATGCAGGGTCAAGTTTGACCATTCGGCACACCTTGGCTGCCAAGGCCCTGGCGAACACGGGCTCCTGCAATTGATCGAAGCGGTCTGCTTCGAGCGCCTCTAACTGTTTCACACTGACTTTGAGGTTGACAGAGAGAATCGCCAAATGCAAGCCCGCCTTTTCACGGGCAGACTTGATCAAGGCGCCAGGCGAAGTGGGCTCAATGGGCATGATGGCTGGCGTTGAAGTATCAGTCATGTGAAAACTCTTTTTGGTAAGCACGCCACTGTGCAGGATTGGAAAATTGTTGTCCGATCATCATGCCCTGTTGCTTTTTTGTCTGTTAGATTTTGGCGCACTGCAAGCAGCGACACCGACCCCTACCGATTGTGCACTGACAGAGGGAGAAACGATCAAGGAATGCAGAATTTTCTGAGCTTCTGACAGCCTTTTGGGCTGAATTTGAAGACTCGCCGGTGCATGCCGGCAGGAAAGGCCTCAAGACGGGTCCGGTTTGACAGCAGATGGGTTCACAGACCAGTGAATGGGGACGGCACGTTGTAGCGCAATTCGATCAGCAACACCCGTTCTGTCTTTCACATCGCCAGCCAGTTGGCCGCAAGCCGCATCGATGTCATCGCCCCGGGTTTTACGGATGGTGGTGACAAATCCAGCTTGAATGAGCACACTGGCAAATTGCTCAACGGCTGCGTCTTCAGAGCGTAACAAACCTGAAGCTTTGAAGGGGTTAAAGGGAATGAGGTTGAACTTGCACCGCAAGCCATTGGCCGCATGTTTGCGAATGAGTTGGACCAGCTCTTGCGCATGTACCACTTGGTCGTTCACGCCCTGAAGCATGCAGTACTCGAAGGTGATGAAGTCTCTTGGGGCCTTGGCCAAATAAAGCGTACATTCGGCCAACAACTCGTCCAAGGGGTATTTGCGATTGAGGGGGACCAAATTGTCGCGCAAGGAATCATTGGGCGCATGCAGCGACACGGCCAATGCCACAGGACAGTCTTGCGACAAGCGCGTCATCATGGGCACCACGCCTGACGTGGAAACCGTCACTCGCCTGCGGGACAAGCCATAGCCGTGGTCATCCAACATGGCCTTCAATGAAGGAATGAGTGCGCTGTAGTTTTGAAGTGGCTCACCCATGCCCATCATGACCACATTGGAGATCACTCGTTCAGTCTGATTAAGATGCTTGCGCAAAAAATGCTCAGCAAACCACAACTGTGCCAAGATTTCTGCGGTCGTGAGGTTGCGGCTAAAGCCTTGATGCCCCGTTGAACAAAACCGACAACCCACAGCACAACCGGCTTGAGAGGACACGCACAAGGTGCCGCGATCGTCTTCTGGAATGAAGACCGTTTCAACAGCGTCGCCAGCGCCAACATCAAACAACCACTTGATGGTCCCATCTTTGGATATTTGTTGAGACAAGATGGGCAAGGCGGCCACATGCGCATGAACTTTTAATTTCTCGCGAAGTGACTTGGCCAAATCTGACATGTCATCAAATTGGGACATGCCTCGCTGGTGAATCCAGCGAAATAATTGGGTGGCGCGAAAACGTTTTTCGCCCAGCCCTTCACAAAAAACGGCCAAGCCCTCAAGGTCAAAATCAAGAAGGTTGGCCGTCATAGCGGAAGAATAAAAGTTCTAAGCCGCGAAGGTATTGCTGAAAGAAATCAGCAAAAATTAACGTGAGTAAACGTTCATACCGGCGAAAAAGAAGCCGATTTCAACAGCCGCAGTTTCCGCAGCATCAGAACCGTGCACGGCGTTGGCATCAATGCTGTCAGCAAAGTCAGCGCGAATGGTGCCTGGGGCCGCTTTCTTAGGATCTGTCGCACCCATCAGGTCACGGTTTTTCAAAATCGCGCCTTCGCCTTCCAAAGCTTGGATCATGACGGGGCCGGAGATCATGAAATCAACCAAGTCCTTGAAAAAAGGACGCTCTTTGTGCACGGCGTAGAAAGCTTCTGCTTCGCCACGTGAGAGGTGGGCCATCTTGGCAGCGACCACTTTGAGGCCAGCCGCTTCAAAGCGAGCATAAATTTGACCGATGACGTTTTTGGCAACAGCGTCAGGCTTGATGATAGAGAGTGTGCGTTCGATGGCCATGATGAGATTCCTCTGTTTTATTTTAGAAATAGATGTTGAAAACTTTGTTTTTCAAGCGTGGTTGCACTCAGGCAAGCCCGCTATTCTAACCCGACACAGGGGTTTCCCCTGTTGCAAAAAGGATTTGTCAGCCGAGCCAGCCCCTCAAAGGGCGCCCGCAAAGGCTGCAAAATTTTCAGCGACTTCTGCCGCCACTGCGGCGCGGGCCTGCAGGACGCCCGCCTGGGCCTGGCGATTTGCGTTGGCGACTGAAGCTGTCTGCACCGATGTAACCGACTGAGGTTTTCATGGGGTCCGGCTGGCTGGCCTCTTGTTTGCCACGGCCTTGAGCCCCTCTTCCCTGTCCTGGTTTTTTGGCACCAAAGGCACGGTTGCGCGGATTGCGAGCACTGGGTGGTCTGCGATCTTGCGGGCGGGAGGCTTCCGAGGGCGCATCGTCCATGCGGGGTGCAGACGCTTCGGCCTTGTTGGCGGCATGGGTCAGGGCGCGAATGTCGGCTTCATCCAATTCCATGAAAGTGCTGCGCCTCAGGCCATGAGGCAATACCATGGCGCCATAGCGAATGCGAATCAAACGACTCACAGCATGGCCAACCGCTTCCATCATGCGGCGTACTTCACGATTGCGTCCTTCTGAAATGGTCACGCGGTACCAGCAATTGGAGCCTTCACCGCCGCCATTTTCGATGGTGCCGAATTGCGCCATGCCGTCATCCAACATCACGCCGTCCAACAACTTTTGCTTTTCTTCGTTGCTCAGGGCGCCCAAAACACGAACGGCGTATTCACGCTCTAAACCAAAACGTGGATGCATCAAGCGATTGGCAAGCTCTCCAGAACTGGTGAAAAGGAGCAAGCCCTCTGTGTTCAAATCCAAACGGCCCACCGATTGCCATTTGCCATGTTGCAAGCGAGGCAGTTTGCGAAACACCGTTGGACGATTTTTGGGGTCATCATGGGAGACGATTTCACCGGCTGGCTTGTGATAAGCGATGACGCGTGGCGGAGGTGGATCGATGCGAATGCGCAAGGGACGGCCATTGACTTTGACCTGATCGCCATATTGAATGCGCTGGCCAATGTGAGCGGGTTCGTTGTTGACCGAAATTCGGCCTTCCAAAATCAGTTGTTCCATTTCAAGGCGGGAGCCCAAGCCAGCCTGCGCCAAGACTTTGTGAAGTTTGGGAGACTCCGCTTGAGGCGCAAGCACACGCTTGGTGATCAGGGGGGAAATGACGCCTTCCGCCTCTTGGTCAAACTGACCTGAAACGACATCCTCGATGCCAATGGGTTTGAATACGTCTTGCGATTCAGACGGGTCTGAAGGGTCAATCATGGTGAGGTGCCTTCATGAGGGTCTGAGGGGTTTGCCGATGGGTTTTCTGGAACGTCGGTCGGTAAATCGGTTGCAGTCTCTACAGACGCTTCAATGATGTCTGGGACGACCAACGCTTCAGAGGCGTTGGCAAGATCGCTGCGCTCAGCGTCAAGCACTTGTTCCAACGACAAGATGGCTTGACTTGGGTCTGTTTCTTCAGGGTTCAGATTGGCCAAGGCGGCGGCCTGACTTTCAACCGAGGGCAACAAAGGAAGCTGGTCTAAGGAGCCCAGACCCAAATCGTCAAGGAAGTGACGGGTGGTGGCGTACAAGCCTGGCCGCCCCACAGACTCACGGTGACCAATGACTTCAATCCAACCACGGTCTTCCAACTGCTTCAAGATTTGAGTGTTGATGGTGACACCGCGAATGTCTTCCATGTCACCGCGTGTGACGGGTTGACGGTAAGCAATGATGGCCAGTGTTTCCATGACCGCACGGGTGTACTTGGGCGGTTTTTCAGGGTTCAACTTGTCCAGGTAAACACGTAACTCTGGTCGGCTCTGAAAACGCCAACCGGTGGCGACGGAAACCAGCTCTAGGCCACGCTCGGCCCAATCCAATTGGAGTTCCTCTAAAAGGACTTTAAGTGTGTCTGCGCCTAAGGCATCGTCGAACAACACACGCATGTCACGAACCGTGACAGGCTGGCTTGCACAGAGCAATGCTGTTTCAAGGACACGCTTGGCTTGCGCCGTATTCATGGTGTCAATCTTCCGGGATAAAAGCGCACGAAGCGCGAACTGAAACGCCATGTAGGGTTCATTCAACCCCTGGTGGACACAGCCCACCTTCACGTTCCATCAATTGAATAATCAAGCCATGCTGACGCAAAGCCAATGAGCCTGAGACTCAGGTTTTTTCATTGTAACTGAGTGACCAAGCTTGCAGCAAACTCTGAATGTCAACGGGCAACGGCGACCGAAAGGCCAGTGGCTCACCCGTCAGGGGGTGGTCAAAGGCAAGTCTGTCTGCATGCAGGGCCTGTCGGGGCATCAGGGGATGTTCCCCACCGCCATACAGGGTATCCCCAAGCAAGGGCAATTTCATGGATGCCATGTGAACCCGAATTTGATGGGTCCGCCCTGTATCGAGGATGCATCGCACCAAGCAGCCGTGCTCGTTTTGATCCATGACATGAAAGTGCGTCAATGCCGATTTGCCTGGGGTTCTGGCCAGGTCTACGGTGGCCATCCGCAAGCGATTGGAGGGATCCCGACCAATTGGCAAATCGATGGACTTTTGTTTGGGGCCTACCCAAGCCTTGTCGGTCATGGCCACGTACTGCCTTTTCACGTCACGGTCCGCGATTTTTTTGACCAAAGCGTCCATGGCTTGGCGCGTCCGAGCCACCACCATCAGACCACTGGTGTCTTTGTCAAGCCGATGAACGATCCCGGCCCTTGGCAGGTCCATCAATCGCTCGTCCAAACCTAGCAAGCCATTCATGAGGGTACCCGACCAATTGCCTGGGGCTGGATGGACCACCAGGCCTGCAGGTTTGTCGATGATCCTTAAATCAGCGTCTTCGTAGATGACATTCAAAGGCATCTGTTCAGGTTTAAAGGCCTGAGACTGGGGTGTCGCTCGCAACTCAATGCGCCAACGCTCGCCTGCCTTGACTTTGGTGGCAGATTTAAGACAAACCTGTGTATCTCGGGTCACCGCCCCATCTTCCAGCAATTGCTGCAAATAACTGCGAGAGAACTCGGTCACCAGGAATGCCAGCATGCGGTCTAGCCGCTGTCCATGAAAATCTGGCGGCACGGTCAAATCACGCACCTCCACCCCATCAGCTGCCGCTAAGGACTCCAAAGAACTTTCGTCTTGAAGCGAATCTGTCTCGTCCAGTTCAAAGGGGCTCGATATAATCAATTTGGTTTATTTCCAAGGTTGCCAGATGTTGAACATCAGATTATCGGTGCTTGCGCTTACGTTTGTTGGTTTTGCCGCCACATTGCTTGCGGGTTGTTCAAGTACGCCCACCGACCCTACGGCAGCTTGGACCCCCGAGAAAATTTACAGCGAAGCCCGTGACGAAGTCAGCGCCGGGGCTTGGGACCGAGCCGCCATGCTGTTTGACAAATTAGAGGGCCGCGCAGCAGGCACCCCACTGGCACAGCAAGCACAAATTGAAAAAGCCTATGCCCAATACCGAGCCACTGAAAAAGTTCAAGCCATTGCCACATTGGATCGTTTCTTAAAACTGCATCCCGCCAGCCCTGCCATTGACTATGCGCTCTACCTCAAAGGTTTGGTCAATTTCAATGACAATTTGGGATTGTTTTCGTTCATCACGCAACAAGACTTGTCCGAACGCGATCAAAAAGCAGCCAAAGATTCTTTCGAGTCCTTCAAAGAGTTGGTCAATCGCTTTCCAGATTCCAAATATGCACCTGACGCACGTCAACGCATGGCCTACATCGTCAACTCGCTGGCGTCTTATGAGGTCCATGTGGCGCGTTATTACTACAGCAAAGGGGCTTATGTCGCGGCTGTGAATCGTGCGCAATTGGCCCTCACAGACTATCCAGGCGTGCCCGCCGCCAAAGAAGCCTTAGAGCTTTTGGTGAAATCCTACGATGCCATGGGCATGAAGGAATTGAAGGCGGATTCACAACGTGTCTTGGACAAAAACTTTCCTCCAGCACCCAAACCCGACGTGACTAAGTCGGGTTCGTGGTGGAAGTTTTGGTAAGTTGAACCAGGGCCGACTCGAAATCGGCTTCATTGTCAATTTTGCGCATCGGAGGCAAGCTGGCCATGAGCCGTCTGCCATATGCCATACCGGTCAATCGAGGATCGCAAACCACCAACAAGCCCTGATCAGTTTCGCTGCGAATCAGTCGACCAGCGCCCTGTTTCAGGGCAACTGCCGCCTCCGGCAAGCTGTAATCAGAAAATGAGCTCTTGCCCATGCATTCCAAGCGTTGCGAGCGGGCCTCCACCAAGGGGTCGTTTGGCGGTGGGAATGGCAACTTGTCAATGACCACCAACTGCAGCGCTTCGCCAGGCACATCGAAGCCTTCCCAAAAAGACGCAGAAGCTACCAATACGCAACCCAGGCCTCCTTGGCTTTGGCCCTCCCTGAAGCGCTCCATCAAACGCCGCTTCGGTCCTTGACCTTGCACCAAAACTTCCAACTCGCCGCTCTGTCCCAAAGCAGCCGTCAGTGCTTCACCGATGTTTCGCATGGCATTGAGGGTGGTGGTCAGGACCAAGGTGCGCCCACCTAATTGACGCGCGTACTTTTCAACCCAAGTGGCCACGGTGCGAGTGTGCGCAAAATCGTTGGGCTTGGGCATGCCTTTGGGCACGTAGATGGCAGACATCAATTCGTAATCAAAGGGACTTGCCACTCGAAGCTTGCGCGCAGCGGTCAAGCCACAAGGTTCTGTGAACCACTTCATTTGATCGTCTTCGCCTAAAGTGGCTGACGTGAAAATCCAGGATTTTGTCGCGAGGCTTGTCGTTTGAGACTGGCTTTGATCTATGCCACTCAACTTTGCATCATGTATTTCTTCGTCCAATGCCAAGTTGCTAGGATTGCGATTCAACATGTGGGTTTGAACCGCTCTCGAAATGTCCAAGGGTGACTCCACCAAACGCATCTGCGTGCCCAACTCAACCCATCTGACAGCACCCTCTTCACAAGGCGCTTGAAAGTGGGCCAATGCGGACAATTGCAAACTGACACGTTCATGCAAACGCACAAAATCTGGCGCCATTTCGCTCACAGTATCAAGGGCCGCTTGTGCTGCGTGCAATGCAACTTCCAATTGCGCCATGGCAGTCAACCAATCGGCGGTTTCGATGTCGTCTGGCACTGGCTCGGCCCAACGCAGTCGAGAGCCTGCACGCACATGCTGCGCAGTGAGGCGCAAATCGCGGATTGACTTTTCAAGGACGTTGCAAATGAGCGTCCAATCGACCAAGCCTCGCGCCAATTGAATGCCTGCACCCAGTACATCACGGGTCAATTCCAGCAACTGACTGGTGCTGATGTGACGCCCTAGAAAATTGATGCCAATTTCATTGAGCTGATGCGCTTCGTCAAACACCACCGCTTGAACTGAGGGCAACAGTTCTGCCATGCCAGTTTCACGCACATTCAAATCGGCAAAAAATAAATGGTGATTGATGACCACCACGTCGGCCGCCATGGCTTCCTTGCGCGCTAAATTGACATGGCAAGATTTAAAGTGAGGGCACGGTGAGCCCAGACAATTGTCTCGATTTGAAGTGACCAAAGAGATGACAGGCGAGCGATCATCAAGACCCGACAATTCGGATAAATCGCCGGTTCGGGTCGATTGGGACCATGTTTCAATTTTGCTCAGCGCATGCGCATGAATTCTGAGTGAGGCATCATGGCTTTGCCTGGCCTGAGACAATCGGTAGGTGCACAAATAACTGCCACGGCCCTTGAGCAAAGCGACGCGAATGGGCAAGTTCAGAACCTCAACCAACTTCGGTATGTCGCGTGAGAACAGTTGATCTTGAAGGGCTTTGGTGGCGGTAGACACCAAAGCACGCCGGCCACTGAGCAATACGGGCACCAAATAAGCGTATGTTTTACCAACACCGGTACCCGCCTCCACCACCAGCTCGCCGCCCGAACCAATGGTTTCTGCGACGGCCATGGCCATGTCGGTCTGGCCTGCTCTGGGCTTGAATAGAGATGACGCCTGTGCAAGGACGCCGTCGGCCGTGAAGACCGATGCCACGGCGTGAAGATAATCACTCAAGGTGCAGCCTTGTTTTTGTCATCCAAACGTTCGCGCCTGTCGAGTTCCTTGAGGGCACGCTGGCGGACATTCAAATTTACTTCCAGTTGATGAAGTGGCGCAAGCTGTTTGTATTTTTGGCTTCTTGCAGTGTCAAGGCAATCGTTGACGGCAAAGGTTTTCCAGCAAGATTTCGATTCAAGTTGAAACTGATCCAAGACTTGTTTTTTTTGTAGCGCAATGTGATCAAGCTCTCTCGCAATGCTGCCCAGCTCTCCTGCTTGAGCAGATTCACGCGCAAAAGAATTGCCAGCAAAGACCAAGCCCGTGCAAGTGAGAAGCTGGCAAAATAATTTCAAATCATGAATCATGTGATGTGCGTGTCGACCGTGCGATGTTCAAGTGCCAAGAACTCTGATGACTGCATTTCGTGCAAGCGCGAGATGGTTCGTGGAAATTCATGCGCCAATGGACCTTCTGTATACAGGGCTTCGGGCGCGACCTCAGCAGAAAGAATTAATTTAACACGCCTGTCATACAGAACGTCGATGAGCCAAGTAAAACGCCTTGCTTCTGATGCCAATCGAGGTGGCATCATGGGCACATTGCTGAGTAGGACCGTGTGAAACTGAGTGGCAATTTCCAAATAATCATTTTGCGAACGCGGGCCGCCGCACAGGGCTCTGAAATCAAACCAGACCACACCCCCGGCCCTTCGTTTGCTCACAATGTCTCGCGCCTCAATGTGCAAAATAGGATCTTCATCATGGCTGCTGGCCAAACGATTGAAGGCGTCTTGCATTTCGGTGTCCGCATGCTCACCCAATGGACAGTGATAAAGCTTGACCATCTCTAAAGTGCGGCGTCGGTAGTCGGTGCCATTGTCAACATTCAACACTTCCATGCGCTCATTCAAGAGCGCAATGGCTGGCAACAATCGATCGCGGTGCAACCCATCAGGGTACAAATTGTCGGGTTTGAAATTGGACGTCGTGACAAAGCTCACGCCATTTTCGAACAAAGAAACCAACAGGCGGTGCAAGATCATGGCATCGGTAATGTCGGCCACATGGAACTCATCAAAACAAATGAGCTGGTAACGTTTCGCCATGCGTCGACCCAGTTCATCCAAGGGATTGACGGTACCTTGCATCAAGGCCAACTCACGGTGAACTTCGCGCATGAACTCGTGAAAATGCAAGCGCGTTTTATCTTTGACGGGAACCGCGTTGTAAAAGCAGTCCATCAAAAAGCTTTTGCCGCGACCCACACCACCAAACATGTAAACGCCACGTGGCAGTTCTGGTTTTTTCTTTAAAAACCTCAGCGGACTTTTGATGCTTTCTTGATAAGCCGCCCATTCTTGGGCACAGCGCTCTAAAGCGTCCACGGCACGAAGTTGTGCGGGGTCCGCCTGGTAGCCTCTGTTCAGAAGTTCTTGGTCATAGGCTGAGCGAACGGACATGGCGGGGTGCTTTACAAGACAGGTTCTTTGGAATGAGAAAACCCGGGACTGGCCCGGGCTTCGTAGTTTAACGAGACTTGAAAAACTTAGAAGTTCAGGGTCCGTTTGTCCACTGCCAAGGCAGCTTCTTTGGTGGCTTCACTCAACGAGGGGTGCGCATGGCAGATACGGGCAATGTCTTCTGCGCTGGCACGGAATTCCATGGCCACAACGGCTTCAGAGATCAACTCGCTGGCCATGGGGCCCACGATGTGAACACCCAAGATTTCGTCGGTCTTGGCGTCAGCCAAGAACTTGACCATACCGGTGGTGTCACCCAAGGCACGTGCACGACCGTTTGCCAAGAATGGGAACGTACCGGCTTTGTAAGCCACGCCATCCGCCTTGAGTTGCTGCTCAGTGCGACCCACCCATGCAATTTCAGGGCTGGTGTAAATGACCCAGGGAATGGTGTTGAAGTTAACGTGACCGTGCTGACCCGCAATGCGCTCAGCCACAGCAACGCCCTCTTCTTCTGCTTTGTGCGCCAACATGGGGCCACGCACCACGTCGCCCACAGCCCAAACGCCTGGCAAATTGGTTTTGCATTCAGCGTCGACCACAATGGCACCGCGCTCGTCCAATTGGAGACCCACCGCTTCGGTGTTGAGTCCAATGGTGTTGGGCACACGGCCAATGGAGACAATCAGTTTGTCTGCATCAATGCTCTGGGCTTCACCCTTGGCATTGGTGTAAGCCACTTTGACGCCCTTTTTGCCGTTTTGAATGTCGCCGACTTTGACGCCGAGTTCAATTTTCAGGCCTTGCTTGTCGAATGCTTTTTTGGCTTCTTTGGCAATCTGCTCATCCACTGCGCCCAAGAAGGTTGGCAAACCTTCAAGGATGGTGACTTCTGAGCCCAGGCGGCGCCAGACAGAACCCATTTCCAAACCGATCACGCCAGAACCGATGAGCACCAATTTCTTGGGGACTGCGCCAACTTTCAGGGCGCCGTCGTTGGACAAGACGTTGACTTCGTCAAAGGGTGTGCCTGGCAAAGCGCGCGCATTGGAGCCTGTGGCCACAATGATGTTCTTGCCCACCAAAGTTTCGTTGGCTGCGCCAGTCACATTCACTTCGTAGCCACCTTCAACAGCTTTGCTGAACGCAGCGCGGCCGTGGAAGAAAGACACTTTGTTCTTTTTGAACAAGTACAAAATGCCGTCGTTGTTTTGCTTCACAACGTTGTCCTTGCGGGCAATCATCTTGACCACGTCCATGCTGACACCCTTCATCTCAATGCCGTGATCGGCAAAGTGATGGTTGGCTTGCTCGAAGTGCTCGGAAGACTGCAGCAAAGCTTTGGAAGGAATGCAACCAACGTTGGTGCACGTACCGCCAGGAGCTGGGCCCCCTGCGGCGTTTTTCCATTCGTCGACGCATGCCACTTGGAAACCCAATTGGGCTGCGCGAATGGCGGCAATGTAACCGCCGGGGCCGCCACCAATGACGACCACATCAAATTGTTTGCTCATGCTAATTCCTAATGTGATTTAGATGTCAAACAACAAGCGTGATGGATCTTCCAACGCTTCTTTCATGGCCACCAAGCCCAAGACAGCTTCACGGCCGTCAATGATGCGGTGGTCGTAAGACATGGCGAAATAGTTCATGGGGCGAACCACCACTTGACCGTTTTCAACCATGGCGCGATCTTTGGTGGCGTGCACGCCCAAAATGGCAGACTGTGGTGGGTTGATGATGGGGGTGGACATCATGGAGCCGAAGGTGCCGCCATTGGAGATGGAGAACGTACCGCCGGTCATGTCTTCGATGCCCAACTTACCGTCTTTGGCCTTGGCACCAAATTCAGCAATTTTCTTCTCGATGTCGGCAAAGCTCATTTGGTCGGCGTTGCGCAAAATAGGCACCACCAAACCGCGAGGTGAGCCCACTGCAATACCGATGTCAAAGTAGCCGTGGTACACGATGTCGTTGCCGTCAACAGAGGCATTGAGCACGGGGTATTTCTTCAAGGCATGCACAGCAGCTTTGACGAAGAAGCTCATGAAGCCCAACTTGATGCCATGTTCTTTTTCGAACTTGTCTTGGAAGCGCTTGCGCATGTCCATGACAGGGGCCATGTTGATTTCGTTGAACGTGGTCAAGATGGCATTGGTCGATTGCGATTGCAACAAACGCTCGGCCACACGTGCACGCAAACGTGTCATGGGTACGCGTTGCTCAGGACGATCACCTAAGTTCACCGCAGGTGCCGCCACTTGGGGCAATGACGTGGTTGGCACGCCAGTTGGAATAGACACTTGGGCAGCAGGCTTGGCACCACCGGCCACAGCGGACAACACATCACCTTTGGTGACGCGGCCGTCTTTGCCAGAACCAGCAACAGAGCCAGCAGCCAAGTGGTTGTCGGCCATCAGCTTGGCGGCAGCGGGCATGGCCACGCCAGCCATGCTGGTGCTTTGGGCTGCGGGTGCAGCAGCAGGTGCGCTTGCGGCTGGTGCCGGCGCAGCAGCCGCAGCTGGTGCAGCGGCGGCCACTTTGCCGTCGGTGTCAATGCGAGCAATCAGTTGCTCAGCAGTGACGGTACCGCCATCGCCAACCAAGATTTCTGACAAGACACCCGCTGAAGGTGCAGGCACTTCCAACACGACTTTGTCGGTTTCAATTTCGATCAAGATTTCGTCGGCAGCAACACTGTCGCCCACTTTCTTTTTCCATTGCAACATGGTGGCTTCTGCCACAGATTCAGACAATTGTGGAACTTTAACTTCTACGATAGCCATTTCAATTCTTTCTAAATAGGTTCAGTCGATGTTTGCGTTGGACCTTACTTGGTCAACACAAAGCCTTTGAGTTTGCCGAAAGCGCCATCCACCAGCGATTTTTGTTGCTCTTGGTGGAGGTGTGAGTACCCCACAGCTGGCGATGCAGAAGCAGCACGACCGGAGTAACCCAGACGCTGGCCTTCTGTCATGTTCTCGTGGATGTAATGTTGAACAAAGAACCATGCGCCTTGGTTTTGTGGCTCGTCTTGCGTCCACACCAACTCTGTGGCATTGGGGTACTTTTTCATTTCGGCAGCAAAAGCCTTGTGCGGGAATGGGTACAACTGTTCGACACGCAAAATGGCCGTGTCGTCTGCGCCCAACTCTTCACGCTTTTTCACCAAGTCGTAGTAGACCTTGCCTGAACAGATCAAAACACGCTTGACCTTGTCAGCCTTGAGTGCTTTGTTTTCAGGGATCACAGTTTGGAAGCCACCTTTGGTGAACTCAGACAAGGGTGATGTGGCATCTTTGTTGCGCAGCAAAGACTTCGGTGTGAAGATGATCAATGGCTTGCGCAAATTGCGAACCATTTGACGACGCAAGACGTGGAAGATTTGGCTTGCGGTAGTGGGCTGAACGATTTGCATGTTGGTATCAGCCGCCAACTGCATGAAACGCTCCAAACGTGCAGAGCTGTGCTCTGGGCCTTGACCTTCGTAGCCGTGAGGCAGCATCAGTGTCAAGCCATTCACACGGCCCCACTTCACTTCACCAGAGGCAATAAACTGGTCAATCACCACTTGTGCGCCGTTGGCGAAGTCGCCGAACTGGGCTTCCCAAATCACCAAGGTGTTGGGGTCGTTGGAGGCGTAACCGTATTCAAAACCTAGCACCGCTTCTTCTGACAAGATCGAATCGATCACGACAAAAGGTGCTTGGTTTTCAGTGACGTTTTGCAAAGGCACATAAGTGCCTGTGTCCCACTTTTCACGGTTCTGATCGTGGATCACAGCGTGACGGTGGGTGAAGGTACCGCGTCCGCAATCTTCGCCAGACAAACGAACAGGGAAACCGCTGGCCACCAAAGAAGCGAAGGCCATGTGCTCACCCATGCCCCAATCAACAGGGATGTCGCCACGACCCATGGCTGCGCGGTTGTCATACACGTTCTTCACCAACTGGTGAGGTGCAACAGTGCTGGGCAATGTGGTGATCTTGTCGGAAATGCGCTTCCACTCAGCCAAAGGCAATGCAGTGCTGCCAGCATCTGTCCACTTTTGATTGAGGTAAGGCGCCCAGTCGACAGAAAACTTGGTTTTGAAGTTGGTCAAAACCGCATCTTCGTCAGTGTGTTTACCCGCATCCAAAGCAGCGCGGCAGGCTTTGACCATGTCATCGCCCAAAGTATCGCCCAAACCTTGTGCCGCCAAACGATCGGCGAACAACTTGCGTGTGCCTGGATGCGCGGTGATTTTCTTGTACATCAAGGGCTGTGTCAGGCTGGGCGTATCTTGCTCGTTGTGGCCCAATTTGCGGAAACAAATGATGTCGAGCACAACGTCTTTGTTGAACGTCATGCGGTACTCCAACGCAATTTGCGTGGCCAACACGACAGTTTCTGGATCGTCTGCATTGACGTGCAACACAGGTGCTTCGACCATTTTCACGATGTCTGTGCAATACACCGTAGAACGCATGTCGCGGGGATCGGATGTGGTGAAACCAATTTGGTTGTTGATGATGATGTGAACCGTACCACCTGTGGAGTAACCACGGGTTTGGGCCAGCGCCAACGTTTCCTGGTTCACGCCTTGACCTGCAAACGCAGCATCACCGTGCACCAGCACGGGTAAAACTTGTTTGCCCAGTGGGTCAGCTCGGCGGTCCATACGGGCACGCACGGAACCTTCAACCACAGGGTTCACAATTTCAAGGTGTGAGGGATTGAATGCGAGCGACAAGTGAACGGGACCACCGCGTGTGCTGATGTCGGAGCTGAAACCTTGGTGGTATTTCACGTCACCGGCAGGCAAATCTTCAGGCGCGGTGTGATCAAATTCAGCAAACAAGTCTTTGGGCAATTTCCCCATGGTGTTGACCAAGACATTCAAGCGACCACGGTGGGCCATGCCAATGACGATTTCTTGAACGCCTTTTTCACCAGCAGCCTGGATCAATTCATCCATGGCGGCAATGAAGGTTTCACCGCCTTCCAACGAAAAGCGTTTTTGTCCCACATATTTGGTGTGGAGGAAACGCTCCAAACCTTCAGCCGCTGTCAAGCGATCGAGGATGTGTTTTTTCTGCTCAGCATTGAAGTTGGGCTTACTGCGGATGCTCTCCAACTTTTGTTGCCACCAACGCTTTTCAGCTTGTTCGGTGGTGTACATGAATTCGGCGCCCAAAGTGCCGCAATAAGTTTCACGCAATGCATTGAGCAGTTCGCGCAGGGGCATGGAGTTTTTGCCAAAGAACGTGTTGCTGGTGTCAAACACAGTTTCTTGGTCGGCATCGGTAAAGCCATAGAAGGCTGGATCGAGGTCAGGAATGTTAGGGCGCTCTGTGCGCTTCAAGGGGTCGAGGTCGGCCCAACGTTGGCCGACATTGCGGTAAGCCGCAATCAACTGTTGTGCAGCCGTCCGCTTGCGGCCCATTTCGGCATCGGCACTGGCCATGACGACTTTGGTGCCACCTTGTTTGGCGCGTTCAGCAAAAGCATTGATGACGGGCAAATGGGGAACGTCTTTGGCGGATGAACCATCGACTGCAGGAACGTGTTGCAAGGCGTCGAAGTACTCGCGCCAGCTGTCGGGAACACTGCCTGGATTGGCCAGGTAGTTCTCGTACATTTCCTCAACGTAAGGCGCATTGCCTCCGAAGAGATAGGTGTTGCCTTGGTAGGCGGTGTAGACGGATTTTGTCTCACTCATATTTCGCTGACCTTCGCTCCCCTTCAGGGAACATTAGTTGGTTGAATTACCTTCCGCGACACGGCTGAACCGGTTGGCGGATGCGACTGTGGCATGGGAAGGGCCTAAGTAACTCGCGAATTATCACATCGATTCGCAATGCGCGGGGGATTTTTATGTGAAAACGGGGAGAATTTGCATCCTCCCCGTCAGTCATATGTCAGCCACGATATCAGTCGTCTTCTTAGGTTTTGACCAAATCAGAAATTTGAAGCAAAGCTGCGGGGTCGTCCATGGTGGTCAGATCACCAGGATCACGGCCTTCACAAACTGCCTGAATCGCACGTCGCAACAGTTTGCCGCTGCGCGTCTTGGGCAGCACAGACACAAATCTAACCCGAGCGGGCCTTGCAACCGCGCCCAGTGAATTGTCAACCACCTTCATGATTTCGCCTTCTAGCTTTAGCAGTGCCGGGGCATCGTTCAACAAAGAACCCTCTTTCAGCACAGCAAACGCCATGGCCACTTGGCCTTTGAGGTTGTCGGCCACGCCCACCACGGCCACTTCGGCCACAGCGGCATGACCTGAAATACTTTCTTCAATTTCGCGTGTACCCAAGCGGTGACCCGCCACATTGATCACATCGTCTGTACGGCCCAAGATGAAGAAGTAACCGTCTTCGTCTTTGATACCCCAGTCAAAGGTGGAGTAAACCATCTTGCCGGGCACTGTGGTCCAGTAGGTTTTAACGAAACGATCGTCATCACCCCATACCGTTTGCAAACAACCGGGCGGCAAGGGACCTTCAATGGCGACCACACCTTTTTGGTTGGGTTGCGCGAGTTCTTCGCCCGTTTGATCGTCCAGCAACTTGACGTCATAGCCATACACAGCCTTGCCAGGAGAGCCAAACTTGCTGGGCGTTTTTTCAATGCCATTGCAGACCGTCAAAATCGGCCATCCCGTTTCGGTTTGCCAGTAGTTGTCGATGATGGGTTTGCCCAGACCTTCTGAAATCCACTTGGCTGTGGGCTCATCCAAGGGCTCGCCTGCCAAGAACAAAGCCTTCAAGCTGGACAAGTCGTATTTGCTGAGCAGCGCAGGATCTTGCTTTTTCAAAACGCGAATGGCAGTGGGCGCGCTGAACATCACCGTCACTTTGTATTTCTCAACCAAGCGCCACCAAATGCCGCCGTCGGGTCGTGTGGGCAAGCCTTCGTACATGATGGTGGCCATGCCGCCAATCAAAGGGCCGTAGATGATGTAACTGTGACCCACCACCCAACCAATGTCGCTGGTACAGAAAAAGGTTTCGCCAGGTTTGCCGCAGAAAATGTTGGGAATGCTTGAAGCCAATGCCACGGTGTAACCACCTGTGTCACGCTGCACCCCTTTAGGCTTGCCGGTTGTACCCGATGTGTACAAGGTGTAGCTTGGGTGCGTCGCATCAACCCATTCGCAAGGCACCACATCATTCAAATGTTGGTCGCGCAAGTTGGACCACAGCACATCACGTCCTGCCGTCATGGCCATTTTGGCCAAACCACGGTCCACCAGAATGACCGATTCAGGCTTGTGCGCGGACAAACGAATGGCTTCATCCAACAAAGGCTTGTATTCAACCACTTTGCCGCCACGTGAACCAGCATCTGCACTGACAATCACCTTGGGGCTAGCGTCCTCAATGCGGGATGCCAAAGAGCCAGACGCAAAACCACCGAACACCACAGAGTGAATGGCACCAATGCGCGCGCAGGCCAACATGGCAAAGGATGCCTCAGCAATCATGGGCATGTAGATCAGCACACGATCGCCTTTTTTGACGCCCAAAGATAAGAGCGAAGCGGCCATGCGCTGAACTTCGGCATGCAATTGCTTGTAGGTATACGTGATTTCTTGGTCTGTCTCCGTGGAGATAAAGATCAATGCAGCCTGGTCACCGCGATCTTTCAAATGCCGGTCAATTGCATTGTGACAAAGATTGGTTTCGCCGCCCTTGAACCATTTGGCAAAAGGGGGATTGCTGTAGTCGCAAATTTCTTGAGGCGGTTTGTGCCACTCGATCTGCTTGGCTTGTTCAGCCCAAAACGCATCTCGGTCCTGGATGGAACGCTTGTGAAAATCTGCATATTGACCCATGGTGTCTCCTAAAGCCGCTCAAGCGCAGCAAGCTGCAATACATTGCTGGCGAGCTTTGGACACACTTCAAGTCAGCCGGTCTCGCCTTCTGAATTCATAATTATTCATGAGGGACTTGCGGCAAACTGACTTTAAGTCAGCGCCTTAACCCAGGACTGAACTGCTTTGAAGTCAGGATTTTCTGCAGAACGAAGCCATTCGAAGATCACCATTTCGGTGGTGAGCAGCTCCGCGCCTGCGCCTGCCAAGCGGTCAAACGCTGCGTCACGGTCTCGGTCTGAACGAGATGCACAGGCATCGGTCACCACCCACACATCAAACTCATCCTCTAGCAAGTCCAATGCGGTTTGCAACAAACAAATATGGGCTTCACACCCCGCAATGACGACAGAGGGACCGACCTCGGGCTCAACGGGCTTTTGCAAATGTCTTGGCAAACTTCTGGCATTGCCTTTGGGCACAGCAGGCGCTGGCGGGCTCAGCCATTCGCCAAGCCCTTCCTCAACGGCACTGAAAGCCATTTTGGACAGAACACGCTTGCAATGTTGTCTGATTTCGGGACTTGTTTCACCCAAACCTGATGGGTTTTGCTCTGTGGCCCATACGGGAACTTGCAATTGTTTGGCTGTTTTAGCAAGCAACTCCGCACGCTGCCACACAGCTTGTGCATCTTTCATGGCAGGCATCAGTTTGATCTGGTAATCCACCAAAACCAATTGGGAAGCTTCGACTTCTAGCAACATGGTGCAACTTTCTTAGGAAAAATGGGTTCACGTTTGAATACCCTTTGAAGGCATTAAACTGAGAGACTATGAGATGGATTCTATGTGGATTGGTATTCTGGACAACGGTCGCCGTTTCGGCGCCCGCTGACGACGACCTCGACCGCATGCTCAAAGAACGCGGTTTGATCAATCAGATCACCGACCAATTGTCTCAACAAATCTCAAATCAATTCAGCGGCCCTTTGCAAACAGCCCGCAGCACCTTTGGCGGAAAAGCTTCAGAATTGGTCATTCAAGCCATGGGTTTACTGGGCGTCCCGTACAAGCGTGGCGGTATGTCTGAGGAAAAAGGTTTTGATTGCAGCGGCTTTGTGAGGCACATGTTTGAAAAGTCTGTCGGTTTGGTCTTGCCACGCAGGGCCGAAGAACAAGCCAAAGTGACAGAAGAAATTAATCGCAGTGAACTCAAGCCAGGCGACTTGGTGTTCTTCAACACCATGAAACGCACCTTCAGCCACGTCGGCATCTACGTTGGCGACGGCAAGTTCATTCACGCCCCCAGACCTGGCAAAGCCGTGCGCGTCGACGACATGCGCGAAGCTTATTGGCAAAAGCGTTTCAATGGCGCACGCAGGGTTCAATCCGACAAGCTTCAGGCTGAACCCGCACAGAATTGACAGAAATCTCTTGCATGAAAAAACCGCCCGTAGGCGGTTTTTTTGTGGACATTTTCAAAGCTTATTTCTTTGAAGGTGGCAAATCGGTACAACTGCCATGGGCCACTTCGGCCGCCATGCCAATGCTTTCTCCCAATGTGGGGTGCGGGTGAATTGTCTTACCAATGTCCACCGCATCAGCACCCATTTCAATGGCCAGTGCAATCTCGCCAATCATGTCGCCTGCATGCGTGCCCACCATGCCGCCGCCCAAGATCTTGCCGTGGCCATGCGCCTCGGGTGAATCGTCGAACAACAACTTGGTGACGCCTTCGTCGCGACCGTTGGCAATGGCGCGACCCGAAGCCGTCCAAGGGAACAAGCCCTTCTTGACCTTGATGCCTTGCGCTTTGGCTTGATCTTCTGTGAGGCCGACCCATGCCACTTCGGGATCCGTGTAAGCAACACTGGGAATGACGCGCGCATTGAAGGTACTGGCCGCCAATTCTTTGTTGCCTTGAATTTCACCTGCAATCACTTCGGCTGCCACATGCGCTTCATGCACAGCCTTGTGCGCCAGCATGGGTTGACCCACGATGTCACCGATGGCAAAAATGTGGGGCACGTTGGTGCGCATTTGAATGTCAACAGGAATGAAGCCACGATCGGTAACGTTCACGCCCGCTTTGTCAGCTGCAATTTTTTTGCCGTTGGGTGTGCGCCCCACAGCTTGCAAGACCAAGTCATAGACTTGAGGTGCAGGTGCTGCAACGCCCTCCTCTGCAGATTCAAAGGTCACCTCAATGCCAGCTTTGGTAGCTTTGGCACCCACAGTTTTGGTTTTGAGCATGATGTTGTCAAAACGATGGGCATTCATTTTTTGCCAGATCTTGACCAAATCGCGGTCAGCACCTTGCATCAAACCGTCCATCATTTCAACCACGTCTAAGCGTGCGCCCAGCGTGCTGTAAACCGTGCCCATTTCCAAACCAATGATGCCGCCGCCCAAAATCAGCATGCGCTTAGGCACTTCTTTGAGTGCCAGTGCACCGGTGCTGTCCACCACCCGAGGATCGTTGGGCATGAAAGGCAAGCGCACCGCTTGGCTGCCCGCTGCAATGATGCAGTTCTTGAAAGACACGACTTTTTTCGCGCCAGTTTTTTCTTGACCAGTGCCAGTTGTTTCTTCCACCACCACATGGTTGGCGCTGACGAATTCACCCACACCACGCACTGTGGTCACTTTGCGCATCTTGGCCATGGCAGCCAAGCCGCCTGTCAATTTGCCAATGACTTTTTCTTTGTGCGTGCGCAGTTTGGCAATGTCGACTTTGGGGGCTCCGAAGTCGACACCCAAATCGGCCATGTGACTGACTTCGTCCATGACAGCTGCAACGTGGAGTAAAGCTTTAGAGGGAATGCAGCCTACGTTCAAGCAAACACCGCCCAAAGTTGCATAGCGTTCAACGATCACCACTTTGAGACCCAAATCCGCTGCGCGAAATGCGGCAGAATAACCTCCAGGTCCCGCACCCAAAACGAGCAAGTCGCATTCAATGTCGACAGCACCGCTGTAAGAAGACGCATTGGGGATGTTGGCAACAACGGGCACTGCAGCAGGTGCTGCGGGTTTGGCCGCAGGTGCACTGGCTTGTGAAGGTGCAGCCGCTGGGGCGATTGCTGCGGCAGATGAAGCCTCACCCTCCAACACCAACACCACAGAGCCTTGTTTGACCTTGTCGCCCAACTTCACTTTGAGTTCTTTGACCACACCCGCTTGTGAGCAAGGAATTTCCATTGAGGCTTTGTCAGACTCTACTGTGATCAAGCTTTGTTCGGCCTTCACGGTGTCGCCCACCTTGACCAACAACTCAATGACCGCCACTTCGTCGAAGTCGCCAATGTCTGGTACTTTGATATCAACTAATGCCATGGTTCAGCCTCTCAAAGCAAGACACGGCGGAAGTCGCCAAGGATTTGACCCAAGAACGCGTTGAAGCGGGCTGCTGCTGCGCCATCAATCACACGGTGGTCCCATGTCAATGACAAAGGCAACATCAAGCGCGGTACAAATTGTTTGCCATCCCAAACGGGTTCATGCGTGCTTTTGCACACACCCAAGATGGCCACTTCAGGCGCATTGATGATGGGCGTGAAATACTTGCCACCAATGCCCCCCAAACTGGAGATAGTGAAGGTCGCGCCCGTCATTTCAGCCGGGCTCAATTTGCCATCACGGGCCTTCTTGGCCAACTCACCCATTTCTTGGCTGATTTGCAAGATGCCTTTTTTGTCAGCATCCCTGATCACTGGCACCATCAAACCATTGGGCGTGTCAGCAGCAAAGCCAATGTGCCAGTAGTTTTTGTAGACCAAGGCATCGCCGTCCAAGGAACTGTTGAACTCGGGGTATTTCTTGAGTGCGGCCACACAAGCTTTGATCAAGAAAGCCAGCATGGTCACTTTGACGCCCGACTTTTCATTCTCTTTGTTGGTCGACACACGGAAGGCTTCCAACTCTGTAATGTCGGCATCGTCATGGTTAGTGACGGCGGGAATCATGATGGCGTTGCGCAATAAGTTGGCGCCACTGATCTTCTTGATGCGGCCCATTTCTTTGCGCTCAATGGGACCAAACTTGGCGAAATCAACCTTCGGCCATGGGATCAATCCCAATGCAGCGCCATCGCCACCCGCAGGTGCTTTGGCCGCTTGAGCTTTGGTTTGAGTGGCACCGGCCATCACCGCTTTGGTGAAGGCTTGAACGTCGTCTTGGGTAATGCGACCTTTGGGGCCATTGCCTTTAACTTCTTCCAAAGGCACACCCAATTCGCGCGCAAATTTGCGCACGGAAGGCGATGCGTGTGGCAAGCCCAAGGTAGATGCGCCAGGATTGTGAGCTGGCGCAGCGACTGCAGTGGTAGCCACAGCAGGCGCGGCGACAGCCGCAGAGACTGCAGCATGTGCAGCAGGTGCAGCCGCACTCACAGCAGCTGCAACGGGTGCAGATGTCGCTGCTGAAACAAGCGTGCCTTCTAAGATGGCCAGCAAGTCACCAATGTTGACTTTGTCGCCAATCTTGACCTTCAGCTCTTTCAACACGCCGGCCGCCGAGGATGGAATCTCCATCGCAGCTTTGTCCGATTCCACCGTGATGAGCGATTGCTCCATCTTGATGGCATCACCGGGCTTGACGAAAATTTCAATGACGGCGACGTCTTTGAAATCGCCGATATCAGGCACGTGAACTTCGATGGGGCCA
>CANBWP010000015.1 GCA_947373185.1 Comamonadaceae bacterium
CCGTGTTGGCCGGGCTTGGTGTCAAATTTAGACTTGTCCGCAATAGAGCGACGTGCGCTCTTCAAGAACAGGTCTGTGCCTTCACGGCGTGAGAGTTTGGCCTTAGGGCCTAGGTAACGTGCCACTTGATCTTCCTTTTCTGTCAACTACCGCATGAGACATGCGGGAGCCATTGCCAACACGGCAATGGCGGTGGGCTTTGCAAATTAGATACGACGACGCTTTTGAGGGCGGCAACCGTTGTGGGGCATAGGCGTAACGTCTGCAATCGATGTGATGCGGATGCCCAAGGCGCCCAATGCACGAACTGAAGACTCGCGACCTGGGCCTGGGCCTTTGATCTCAACGTCCAAGTTCTTGATGCCTTGTTCAATGGCAGCACGGCCAGCCACTTCGGAAGCAACCTGCGCTGCAAACGGTGTGGATTTACGTGAACCCTTGAAACCTTGACCACCTGAAGAAGCCCATGACAACGCATTGCCTTGGCGATCAGTGATGGTGATGATGGTGTTGTTGAACGAGGCGTGCACGTGTGCAATGCCGTCGGCAACGTTCTTGCGAACTTTTTTGCGCACGCGTTGTGCGGCGCTATTGGATGGGGCTTTTGCCATGGTGGTCTCTCAATCCCTGTTATTTCTTCAAGCCTGCGGCGCCTTTACGCGGACCCTTGCGAGTCCGTGCATTGGTGCGAGTACGCTGACCACGCATGGGCAAGCCACGGCGGTGGCGGAAACCACGGTAGCAACCAATGTCCATCAAACGCTTGATGTTCATGGTTGTTTCGCGACGCAAGTCACCTTCAATGGTGATCAATGCGATTTGATCGCGAATTTTTTCCAGGTCGCCATCCGTCAGATCTTTGATCTTTTTGGAATAAGCAATGCCTGAAGCCTCGCAGATTTTGCGAGCGCGGGTGC
Source organism: Comamonadaceae bacterium (assembly GCA_947373185.1). GTDB lineage: Bacteria > Pseudomonadota > Gammaproteobacteria > Burkholderiales > Burkholderiaceae_C > Limnohabitans_A. The sequence goes on from CANBWP010000015.1 coordinate 918, forward strand.
GACCGATACCAAAGATGGCTGTCAAGCCAATTTCGGTATGCTTGTGCGGCGGAATGTTGATGCCAGCGATACGTGCCATTTTCGTCCTCTAATAACTCTTGCAATCAGCCTTGACGCTGCTTATGACGTGGGTCTGTGCAGATCACACGAACCACGCCCTTACGGCGAATGACTTTGCAGTTGCGGCAAATTTTTTTGACCGAAGCCGAAACTCTCATTTCATTTCTCCTAAAACTCTTTTACCTATCAATTAGCCACCAACAGTGGTTTTGAAATTCGCTTTTTTGAGGAGCGACTCATACTGTTGGGACATCATGTAGTTCTGAACTTGTGCCATGAAATCCATGGTCACCACAACAATGATCAGAAGTGAAGTGCCACCAAAATAGAATGGCACGTTGTACTTCAAGATCAAGAATTCGGGCAAGAGACACACAAAGGTGATGTACACGGCACCTGCCAATGTCAAGCGCACCAAAATTTTGTCGATGAATTTGGCAGTGTGATCACCAGGGCGAATGCCGGGAATGAACGCACCGCTTTTCTTGAGGTTGTCGGCCGTTTCACGGCTGTTGAACACCAAGGCAGTATAGAAAAAGCAGAAGAACACAATGGCAGCTGCATAGAACATCACGTAGATCGGCTGACCTGGTGTGAGTGCAGATGCCACATCCTTCATGAACAACACCAAAGCATTGTTGGTTTCACCAGAACTGAACCAATTGATCACAGTGGCTGGCAACAGAATAATGGACGAAGCAAAGATGGGAGGAATCACACCTGCCATGTTGAGCTTCAGGGGCAGGTGTGACGATTGGCCGCCATACACCTTGTTGCCCACCTGACGGCGAGCATAGTTCACCAAAATCTTGCGCTGGCCGCGTTCAACGAACACCACAAAATAAGTGACCAAAATAACCACTGCCAAAATGAAGATGGAAACCAGAGGGCCCATGGCGCCTGTGCGAACCAACTCCAACAAACCACCGATAGAGCCAGGCAAACCTGCTGCAATACCGGCAAATATAAGAATCGAAATACCGTTGCCCAAACCGCGTTCGGTGATTTGCTCACCCAACCACATCAGGAACATGGTGCCTGCTGTCAAGCTGACCACCGCTGTCATGCGAAAACCAATACCGGGGGCAATGACCAAACCAGCAGAAGCTTCCAAGGCCATGGCAATGCCCAAAGACTGGAACAAAGCCAATGCCAAAGCACCAAAGCGCGTGTATTGGGTAATTTTGCGACGTCCAGCTTCGCCCTCTTTCTTGAGCTGCTCGAAAGCAGGCAAGACGTAGGTGAGCAATTGCATGATGATAGACGCAGAGATGTAAGGCATGATGCCCAACGCGAACACCGTGAAGCGCGACAAAGCACCACCAGAGAACATGTTGAACAGGCTGAGAATACCGCCCTGCTGTCCTTTGAAGAGTTGTTGCAGTTGTGCGGGGTCAATGCCTGGAACAGGTATATGCGCACCTACACGGTAAACCACCAGCGCGAGCAACAAGAAGACGAGACGGCGACTCAAGTCTCCGTACTTGCCTTTGTTTGCTGTTGTTGCGCTAGTGACCACTGCTTTTCTCTTTTAAAACGTTAACAATACAAGGCCGATTAGGCCAAGGAACCACCGGCAGCTTCAATGGCTGCTTTGGCACCAGCTGTTGCACCAATGCCTGTCAATTTGACAGCCTTGGTCAACGAACCAGTTTTAACAACTTTGACCACTTTGGCAAGCTCGCCAACCAGGCCAGCTTGCTTGAGCGCCAACAAGTCAACTTCGGGCAAGCCGAGGTTTTCGAGGGCTGTCAATGTGACTTCAGCATTGAACCTCAAGAGGTGAGACTTGAAGCCACGCTTTGGTAGACGACGTTGCAAAGGCATTTGACCGCCTTCGAAACCCACTTTGTGGTAGCCGCCTGAACGGGATTTTTGACCTTTGTGTCCACGGCCGGCGGTTTTACCCAGACCCGAACCGATACCACGGCCAACGCGACGCTTGGCGTGTTTAGCGCCAGCTGCAGGTTTGATGCTGTTGAGTTCCATCAGATATCTCTCAGAGAACTTTGACCAGATAGCTGATCTTGTTGATCATGCCACGAACTGAAGGCGTATCCTGCAATTCGCTGACGCTGTTGAGCTTGCGCAAGCCCAGACCACGAACGGTGTCGCGGTGATCTTGTTTGCAACCGATAGGGCTGCGAACCAATTGAACCTTGACGGTTTGTTGAGTTGTCATCGTTTACCTTTCGGGCTCAAGCGAAGATGTCTTCGACGCTCTTGCCACGCTTAGCAGCAATTTCATATGCTGTTGTGCAGTGTGACAGTGCGTCCAAAGTGGCGCGAACCATGTTGTAAGGATTTGACGAACCGTGGCTTTTGGCCACGATGTCAGTGATACCCATCACTTCGAAAACAGCACGCATTGGGCCGCCAGCAATAATGCCAGTACCCTTTGGAGCGGGCGCCATGAAAACGCGCGCTGCACCGTGTTGACCGTAAGCGGTGTGATGGATGGTGCCGTTTTTAAGGGACACTTTGTTCAAGTTGCGACGCGCTTCTTCCATGGCTTTTTGAACAGCAGCTGGCACTTCTTTCGATTTGCCCTTGCCCATGCCCACTTTGCCATCGCCATCGCCGACCACCGTCAAAGCTGCGAACGCCAAAATACGACCGCCCTTAACCACTTTGGTCACGCGGTTGACCGCGATCATTTTTTCACGGAGACCGTCTTCTGGACCGTCACCTTGTGCTTTTGCCTGAAACTTAGCCATTTGTAATTTCCGATCCGTTTAGAACTGCAAGCCAGCTTCGCGAGCGGCTTCAGCCAAAGCTTTGACACGACCGTGGAATGCAAAACCTGCGCGGTCAAAAGCCACTTTTTCAACACCAGCAGCTTTTGCTTTTTCAGCGATACGCTTGCCGATCAGTTGGGCTGCATTGGCATTGCCACCTTTGCCTGTAGCGCCGAGTTCTTTACGAACATCAGCTTCAGCAGTAGAAGCGCTGGCCAACACTTTGCTGCCGTCGCCGGAAATGACGCTGGCATAAATGTGAAGATTGGTACGGCTTACGGTCAAACGGGCCACGCCTTGCTGTGCAATGCGGATGCGTGTTTGACGTGCACGACGGAGACGCTGCTCTTTTTTGGTCAACATGTTGCAGCTCCTTATTTCTTCTTAGTCTCTTTGATCGTGATCTTCTCATCCGAATAACGGATGCCCTTGCCTTTGTAAGGCTCAGGAGGACGAACAGCACGAATCTCAGCAGCAATCTGACCCACACGTTGGCGGTCAGCACCTTTGATGATGATTTCAGTAGGCGCAGGCGTTTCCACTTTGATGCCAGCTGGCATGTCAATGTTCACGGGATGCGAATAACCCACTGCCAAGTTCAACTTGGTGCCTTGCGCCGCGGCTTTGTAGCCCACGCCGATCAAGGTCAATTTCTTTTCGAAACCTTTGGTCACACCAGTCACCATGTTGTTCACCAGCTGACGCATGGTGCCGCTCATGGCATTGGCTTCACGGGAGTCATTGACCGGATCAAAGGTCAACTTACCGTTGTCGTTGTTTACTTTAACCAACAGGCTAGAAGCGGTGGCAAGTGTGCCGCCAGTTCCTTTGACACTGATTTGGTCTTGATTGATGGACACATCCACGCCAGCGGGGATGGTCACAGGCATTTTTCCTACACGGGACATTTTCTAGTCTCTCCTGCGCTTATGCGACGTAGCAAAGAACTTCGCCACCGACACCGGCTGCGCGCGCTTTGCGGTCGGTCATCACGCCTTGGGGTGTGGTGACAATTGCCACGCCCAAACCGTTGAGGACTTGTGGAATGGCATCGCGGCCTTTGTAAACGCGAAGGCCAGGGCGACTGACGCGCTCAATGCGCTCAATCACAGGGCGACCTGCGTAGTACTTCAGGGCGATTTCAAGCTCGGACTTTCCGCCCGTGGTCTTGACTTGGAAGCCGTCGATGTAACCTTCATCTTTCAGCACCTGGGCAATTGCCACCTTCACTTTGGAAGAAGGAATTGAAACGGAGGCCTTGGCCACCATTTGTGCGTTGCGGATGCGAGTCAGCAAATCGGCAATGGGATCACTCATGCTCATGTTGTATCTCTCCTGCCGATTACCAGCTGGCTTTGGTCACGCCAGGAATGTTGCCTTGGAAGGCTAATTCACGAATCTTGGCGCGGCCGAGGCCGAATTGACGGAACGTGCCACGTGGACGACCAGTGATCGCACAGCGGTTACGTTGACGTGTGGGGTTCGCATTGCGTGGGAGCTTTTGCAAACCCAAACGGGCTGCTGCGCGCTCTTCGTCGCTGCGTTTTGGATCTTGAGAAATGGCTTTCAATTCCGCGTGTTTAGCCGCGTACTTGGCCACCAATTTGTCTCGCTTGAGCTCGCGCTCGATCAAAGCTACTTTAGCCACGTGTCACCTCAGTTCTTGAACGGGAAGCGGAAGCCGGCGAGCAATGCTTTGCATTCGTCGTCGGTCTTGGCTGTCGTGGTGATGCTGATATTGAGACCACGCAAAGCGTCAACCTTGTCGTACTCAATTTCAGGGAAAATGATTTGCTCTTTCACGCCGACGTTGTAGTTGCCACGGCCGTCAAAAGCACGACCAGAGATACCACGGAAGTCACGGACGCGAGGCAAAGCCACGGTCACGAAGCGATCCAGGAATTCATACATTTGCACGCCACGCAATGTGACCATGCAACCAATGGCTTGGCCTTCGCGGATTTTGAAACCAGCGATTGGCTTTTTAGCCTTGGTAACCACTGGCTTTTGACCAGCAATTTTTGTCAAATCACCCACAGCGTTGTCCATGACCTTTTTATCGGCAACGGCTTCGCTCACACCCATGTTGAGGGTGATCTTGGTGATGCGGGGCACTTCCATGACTGATTTGTAACCAAATTTGGTCATCAGTTCAGGCGCAATTTTTTCGCGGTATTGTTGTTGTAGACGTGCCATGTTTATGCCACCTTGATTTCTTCGCCGCTGGACTTGTAAACGCGAACGCGTTTGCCATCAGCCAACAACTTAACACCCACGCGATCAGCCTTGCCGGAAGCCGCATTGAAGATGGCAACGTTGGACTGGTGAATAGGCATTGTTTTTTCGATGATGCCGCCGTTAGTACCCTTCATAGGGTTTGGCTTAGCATGCTTCTTGACGAGGTTAACGCCTTCGACCACCAAGTGTGAATCATCGGCGCGCAGTGACACAGTGCCACGCTTGCCTTTGTCACGACCGGCGATGACGATGACTTCGTCGCCTTTGCGAATCTTGTTCATGTCAGGTCCTTAAAGAACTTCAGGTGCCAAGGACACGATCTTCATGAACTTCTCAGTACGCAATTCACGCGTGACTGGGCCGAAGATACGGGTGCCGATAGGCTCCAATTTGGCATTCAGCAACACTGCTGCATTGCCATCGAATTTAACGAGTGAGCCATCACCACGGCGAATGCCCTTGGCTGTACGAACGACCACAGCACTGTAAACCTCGCCTTTTTTGACGCGGCCACGGGGCGCAGCTTCTTTGATGCTCACTTTGATAATGTCGCCAACACTAGCGTAACGACGTTTCGATCCGCCAAGCACCTTGATGCAAAGAACGGACTTAGCGCCGGTGTTGTCGGCAACATCCAACCGAGTTTCTGTCTGAATCATTTCAATATTTCCCAACTTGCACCTTGTGCACCACCCACATCAAGAGGCTTTGCGCCTTTCGCTGTTTGCAGCACCAAGATCAGTCTTGGACCCGTCATCCACACCACGAACCACTCGCAGTGCTTTAGTTTGGGTAGATAACTCCGCTTTTTTAGAAGCGAAGCCCGCGATTGTTACAACATTTTTAGGCTGTGTCAACACTTTTTCTGCCAGAAACTTAAAAATCTGCAGAATTTTTCAGATTTCACCCTACTCAAAGGTGGCAAACACAGTTGTAGACCCACCTTATTTGGCCCGCAGCTTGAAACGGAGACAATAGCCCCATTCCAGAGAGTACCCCTTAGACATGACCTCCACTGCAAGCCCCGATTTTCAGCAAGTTCGACTGGCCTTTATTGGCGGCGGCAACATGGCCAGCGCTATTTTAGGCGGCTTGGTCGAGCAAGGCCTGTCGCCTGCGCAAGTGTGTGTGATTGAACCCTTCGCGGACACGGCCGCTCAACTCCAAGTTAATTTTGGCGTGCAAGTCTTGCCAGCCGCCACCGAGACCTTGGCACTTGCCGACCTGGTCATTTGGGCGGTCAAGCCCCAAGTTTTCAAAGAGGCGGCGCAACCCGTTTCGCCTTTCACTCAACAGGCCCTGCATTTGTCAGTAGCGGCTGGCATTCGCAGCGACAGCATCGCGCGATGGCTTCATACTGATCGCGTGGTGCGCAGCATGCCTAATACGCCAGCACTGGTTGGGCAAGGTATCACCGGCTTGTTTGCACGGCACGGCGTCACTGAAGCTGACAAGCAATTGGTCGAGCAAGTGCTTCAAAGCACGGGCGAATGGCTGTGGGTCAAGCAAGAGGCCGATTTGGACGTGGTCACCGCCCTCTCAGGCTCAGGCCCTGCCTATGTGTTTTATTTTTTAGAAGCCATGACCGAGGCTGGCGTTCAAATGGGCTTGCCGCAAGAGCAGGCTTATCACTTGGCCAAGGCCACCTTTGGTGGCGCTACCCATTTGGCTCGCCAGTCCAGCGAATCGCCCGCGGTGCTGCGCCAGCGCGTGACCTCCAAAGGCGGCACCACTTATGCGGCACTCACCGCCATGGCCGATGCACAAGTCAAAGAAGCATTTGTGAAAGCCATGTGGGCCGCTCAACAACGCGCCCGCGAACTGGGCGATGAATTTGGCAAAGATTGAGATGGCTGAGCAGATTGGCCAAGGGGATTGCCTCAGCCATTGACTCAGAGATAGCTACCGGCTACGCCCGCAAAGACGGCAAAACCCACCCAGTGGTTGAGGCGAAATGCCTTGAAGCAGCCGTCACGGTTTCGATCTTTGATCAGCACAAAGTGCCACAGCGCCTGCAAAGCGGCGGCGGCCAAACCGGCCAACAACACGGGTTTTTGCCAGGCTTCTAACAAGACCCCCCAGAGGCCCACGAATACCGCGTAAAACAGCATGATGGCTCTCACATCCCAGTCACCCAAAGTGATGGCGGATGTTTTCATACCGATCTTCAGGTCATCATCCCGATCGACCATGGCGTACTCGGTGTCGTAGGCCAACACCCAACACAAATTGCCCGCCAGCAAAGCCCAAGCTTGCCATGGCACCTCACCGATCACGGCGGCGTAGGCCATGGGAATGCCAAAGCTGAACGCCACACCCAACACCGCTTGTGGCATGGCGACAAAGCGTTTGGCGTACGGATAAGCCACGGCCACGGCCATGGCAGCAAAGGACCAAGCCAAAGTTTCAGGCCGCAATGTCAGCACCAAGCCAAAGGCCAGCAGCGCCAAGGCCGCACCCAACAGCAAGGCTTCTTTGACACCCATGCGACCACTGGTGACGGGGCGCTCTGCGGTTCGTTTGACATGCTTGTCAAAATCGCGGTCGGCCACATCGTTCAGGCAGCAGCCGGCGCTTCGCATAAGGATGGTGCCCAGCGTGAACACCGCCACCAAATGCCAGCCCGGAAAACCACCCGAGGCCACCCACAAAGCCGACAAAGTGGGCCACAGCAAGAGCAACCACCCAGCGGGTCGGTTCCACCGAATGAGGTCTAAATACAAAGCAATTTTTTGGCGCATGGAAAATATCAGGACAAGCGCGTCACACCCGGCAATTCACAGGCATAGATGGCATTGCGCAAAGCTGCGATGGCTTCGTAGCGGGTAAAGCTTTTGCGCCACACCAACACCACACGGCGGGTAGGCGGCAGGCCGCCAGCATCGTCCATGATGGGCAAGTAACGAATGTCGGGGTCTTCGTTCTTTTTGCGCTTGGGCTGCTCTGCCATGGCCTCTGCCGGCACCGACAAACGCGGCACCAGCGTGACGCCCATGCCCGCTGCCACCATGTGTTTGATGGTTTCCAAGGACGAGCCTTCAAAACTTTTACGAATGCCTTCTGCGTTGCTCGAGAACCTTGCAAACTCGGGGCAGACTTCCAAAACGTGGTCCCTGAAGCAATGACCGTTGCCCAGCAGCAGCATGGTCTCGTTTTTAAGTTGCACGGCCGTGATGGATTTTTTCTTGGCCAACGGATGTCGCGCAGGCAAAGCGGCCATGAAAGGCTCGTCGTACAAAACTGCCGTGGCCAATCCGGTATCGGGAAATGGCTCGGCCAAAATGGCGCAATCAATTTCGCCAGCACGCAACATTTCCATCAATTTGACCGTGAAGTTTTCTTGCAGCATCAAAGGCATTTGCGGCGTCTTCTTCATGACTTGACGCATCAAGTCGGGCAGCAAGTATGGCCCAATGGTGTAGATCACGCCCAAGCGCAATGCGCCAGCCAAGGGGTCTTTCCCGCGCTTGGCAATCTCTTTGATTTCGGCAGCTTGTTCCAAGACAAGCTGGGCGTGTCGCACAATTTCTTCGCCCAAGGGCGTCACGCTGACGTCATTGGCACTGCGCTCGAACAACTTCACATCGAGCTCTTCTTCGAGTTTTTTAATGGCCACAGACAAAGTGGGCTGCGAAACATGGCAAGCGTCTGCCGCTTTGCCAAAGTGCCGCTCGCGGGCCACCGCCACGATGTATTTCAGCTCAGTCAGGGTCATGCCAATTTCTCAAGCTTTCAAAAACTCAGATTTTCCACCCAGCCAGCGGGCAATGTGCCGCTCAGCCAAGTCGGGGTATTTTGCCAACAACAATGGCGCCATGTGACGGGCCCATTCCAACAAGTGCTCGTCTGTGGCCAAGTCAGCAAAGCGAAGCAGTGCTGCGCCCGATTGTCGCGCACCCAAAAACTCGCCGGGACCACGAATTTCCAAATCTCGGCGAGCAATCTCAAAACCATCGTTGGTGTCGACCATGGCACGCAAACGCTCCCGTGCCGTTTCACTCAACCGGCCGCCATCGGGTGTGCCATACAGCAACACACAGGCTGATGCGGCAGCACCTCGACCCACGCGCCCGCGCAATTGGTGCAATTGACTCAGACCAAATCGTTCCGCATGTTCAATCACCATCAATGAGGCATTGGGCACATCCACACCCACCTCAATCACAGTCGTGCTGACCAACACGCCCATCGCGCCTTGGGTGAACTGCGCCATGACGTCCCGCTTTTCTTGAACTGACATGCGGGAGTGCAACAGCCCCACCGACACACCAGGCAACACGGCCGACAATTCTTCGTGCGTCGCGGTGGCGTTGGTCAGGTCTAAGGCCTCGCTCTCTTCAATCAAGGGGCACACCCAATAGACTTGCCGTCCTTCTGCCAACTGCGCGCCAATGCGTCCTATGACTTCCTCGCGTCGGCTGTCAGAAATCACTTTGGTCACTACCGGTGTTCGGCCAGGCGGCAGCTCATCAATCACCGAGACTTCTAAATCCGCGTAGTAACTCATTGCCAAAGTGCGCGGAATGGGGGTGGCCGTCATCATCAACAAATGCGGCTCCATGTCAGCATCTTGCATCTTGTCGCGCAAAGCCAAGCGCTGCGCCACCCCAAAGCGATGCTGCTCATCAATGATGGCCAAGGCCAATTTTTTGAACTTCACTTGCTCCTGAATGACGGCATGCGTGCCCACCACCAGCGCGGCTTCACCTGATTCAATCAAGGCCAGCATGTCGGTGCGTTCTTTTTTCTTTTGACTGCCCGTCAACCACGCCACACGGACACCCAAAGGCGCCAACCAAGCCACCAGTTTGGCAAAGTGTTGTTGCGCCAAAATTTCGGTGGGCGCCATCAGCGCGCATTGCCAACCGGCATCGATGGCCAGCATGGCCGCCAACGCCGCCACCACTGTTTTGCCCGCACCCACATCGCCTTGAAGCAGGCGGTGCATAGGCACTGGGCGCGCCAAGTCTTGGGCAATTTCAAGACCCACCCTTTGTTGGGCAGCGGTCAATTGAAACGGCAAGGCGTCTCGCAATTGGTCATGCCACGCGCCCTGGCGATGTTGCAGGGCTGGCGCACGCAAACTGTTGCGCTCAAGTTTGGCCATGTGCTGTGAGAGTTGCTGCGCCAAGAGTTCTTCGGCTTTCAATCTTTGCCAGGCCGGGTGCGAGCGATCTTCCAAAGCGGCAATTGAGACATCGGGCGCAGGGTGGTGCAAATACGTCAGGGCTTGCCGCAGGCTTTGGATTTGTTGCCCTTTGGGCGCAGCAGGCCAGGCCAGTGCGGGGGGCAACGACTCACTCAAATCGGCACGTGCCAATGCGCCGGCAACGGCACGCCTCAAATAGGCTTGCGGCAACCCCGCCGAAGTCGGATAAACGGGCGTCAACACTGCGGGCAAAACACCAGTGGCAGCCTTGAAGGACGGATGCATCATGGTGAGCCCCAAGAAACCGCCCCGAATCTCCCCCCGCGCCCGAATGACCTGGCCCACAGCCAAAGCTTTTTGCTGGGCCGGATAAAAACTGAAGAAACGCAGCACGCAGGTGTCGGTGCCGTCGTCTACCGTCACCAGCAATTGGCGCCGCGGTCGCAATTGCACCTCAGAGGACTGCACCGTGGCCTCAATTTGTATGGCATCTCCCTCACGGGCATCTCGCAGCTTGACGATGTGCGTTTCGTCCTCGTAACGCAAAGGAATGTGCAAGGCCAAATCAATGTCACGCACCAAACCCATCTTGCGCATGGCTTTTTGCGGCGCAGACAGGGGCTTAGAAGGCGTCGATGAAGAAGGCGATGAGGCGGGCATGCCGCCATTGTGCCGTGCTTGTGACGGCGTTCAGCTCAAGCGAAGCTTCAGGCCAGCTTCAGGCGACAGCTTAAGGCAAATGCGCTGCGGCTTTGGCCAGGACAAAGGCAGATACGACCGTCCGAATGGTTTTGCGTTCCTCTTGGGCCAGCGATAAATAGCGGTCGACCATCTCACGGTCCGCCAAACTCATTTCAATGGGACCCGCATTCATCTCAAACACATAGGTTTTGCCGGGTGCTCGGCCGAAACGAAGTTCGTCGGGACTCACTTGCAGCCAATCTGCCAGAACGCGGAGTTTGTCTTGCGTGGGCATGACTTTGCCCAGCAACCAATTGCGGGCGGTATGGGGCGTGATGCTGCGGCCGTGGTAGCGCAGGTTGAAAGCATTGGCCACCATGGTCGGGGAGGCTCGCACACCTGCACTCTCCAACGCGCTGCGCAAGCGATCAGCGAATTGTTGGGACTCGGATACTTTTGGCATGACCGTACAGTACTGTCTCGGATTTGCCTGAAAGTGAATAGTGATAATTAGTTTCTGAAGTGTTGCTTACATCTTGGGGCATTCAGACCCAATTGCAAGTGATTGTGAAAACTCATCCATTTGCGACTCATGGGACAATAAGACCTTTAACTTGGAACGGGCCTTGTTCGGCCCTCAAGCACATGACCCCTTGCGACGCCGACCTCAAAGCCTCCCGCCCATTCAGTTTGAGCGACTTTGACTTTCACCTTCCCCCCGAACTCATTGCCCAACACCCTGCCAAGGAACGGAGCAGTTCCAAGCTGCTAGATGGCAGCACCAACCCGGCACAAGATCGAATCTTCCATTCACTGCCTACGCTGATGCAACCAGGCGATCTGCTGGTCTTCAATGACACACAGGTGGTCAAAGCACGCATCTTTGGCGAAAAATCGACCGGTGGCAAAGTCGAACTTCTGATCGAGCGGGTGTTGCCTGGCCACCGCGTGGTGGCGCACATGAAAGTCAGCAAGAAGCCACTCATTGGCGCGACCTTGCACATGGGCATCGACGCCCCGCCTGGTGCGACGGGCTTTGAGGCCACCTTGGTAGGGCGTTGGCCTGACGACATGGGGGCCTTGTTTTGTTTTGAATTGAGCGATGAGCCCCACGCCCTGATGGCCCAGTATGGCCACGTGCCCTTGCCGCCCTACATTGAACGACACTACGACGGCAGCGCCAGCGAAGCAGAGATTGCCGAGGATGAGGCGCGCTACCAAACAGTGTTTGCTCGCCACCCTGGCGCCGTCGCGGCGCCTACGGCCGCATTGCATTTTGACGACGCCCTTTTGCAACAATTGAAAGACATGGGGGTGAGCACGGCCAGTGTCACTTTGCATGTGGGTGCGGGCACTTTCCAGCCTGTCAAAACAGAAAACATTGCAGAGCACACCATGCACAGCGAGTGGTACAACGTGCCCGAGTCAACACAAGAGGCCTTGCGTGCCTGCAAAGCGCGCGGCGGCAAAGTTTGGGCCGTCGGCACCACCTCTGTCCGAACCTTAGAATCTTGGGCCCAAACAGGACAAGCTCAAGGCGACACTCAAATTTTCATCACCCCCGGCTTTGAATTCAAATGGGTGGATTGCCTGCTCACCAACTTTCATTTGCCCAAAAGTACCCTGATGATGTTGGTCAGCGCCTTGGCGGGCTACGACCATGTGATGGCTTTGTACGCACATGCCATTGCCCAGCGCTATCGATTTTTCAGCTATGGCGACGCCATGCTCTTGAAGCGTTCGACTTCCCTTTAACCCCATTGCATAGAATGAAGCATGCTTCAATTTGAACTCCTCAAAAAAGACGCCAACAGCCACGCTCGCAGAGGCCAGTTGAGCTTGAACCACGGTGTCATTCAAACACCGATCTTCATGCCGGTAGGCACCTATGGCACGGTCAAAGGCGTGATGCCTCGCAGCCTCGAAGAAATGGGTGCGCAAATCATTTTGGGCAACACCTTTCACTTGTGGATGCGGCCTGGTTTGGACATCATGAAAAGTTTTGGCGGGCTGCACGGCTTCGAGAAATGGAAGAAGCCGATCCTCACAGACTCGGGCGGCTTTCAAGTTTGGTCTTTGGGAGAGATGCGCAAAATCACCGAAGAAGGGGTGCACTTTTCTTCGCCCGTGAATGGCGATAAATTGTTCATGTCCCCCGAAGTCAGCATGCAGATTCAAACCATTTTGAATTCTGACATCGTGATGCAGCTGGATGAATGCACGCCCTACGAAACCAAAGGGCACCTCACCACAGAGGCTGAAGCGCGCAAATCGATGGAGATGAGTTTGCGCTGGGCCACGCGCAGCAAAAACGAATTTACCCGATTGGAAAATCCGAATGCCTTGTTTGGCATTGTGCAAGGCGGCATGTTTGAAAACTTGCGCCAAGAGTCTTTAGACCAATTGGTCGAGATGAACTTCCCGGGCTATGCCATTGGCGGCGTGAGTGTGGGCGAACCCAAAGCGCAAATGCTGCAAATCATGGCGCATACACCGCACCGATTGCCTGAGCACAAACCGCGTTACCTGATGGGCGTTGGTACACCCGAAGATTTGGTGGAAGGTGTGGCCCAAGGGGTCGACATGTTTGACTGTGTGATGCCGACACGCAATGCGCGCAATGGCACGGTCTTCACACGCTTTGGCGATTTGAAACTGCGCAATGCGCGGCACAAAGCCGACCCGCAACCTTTGGACACCACCTGCACCTGCCATGCGTGTGCGGGCGCCTCTGGCGTGTCATGGGACGATGGCGGTCGCGAAGGTTTCAGCCGCGCTTACTTGCATCACCTCGACCGTTGCGGTGAGATGCTGGGCCCCATGCTGACCACCATTCACAATTTGCACTACTACCTGAACCTCATGAAAGAAGTTCGTGCAGCGCTAGAAGCCGACAGCTTTTCAGCGTTTCAAGTGCAGTTCAGGCAGCAACGCGCACGCGGCGTTTAGGTTTCAGCAGGGGTGGTGAAGACTGTGAGCACGCCGGTGTAACCATACAGGTGGTGGTGCGCAATTTCGCCACTGGCGAAGAAGCCGACCAAGGGCACATCGCCCAATGCGTGACGGATCCATTGCAACTCGGCACTGGGTCCGCCAAAGTGCGGGCCACCGCGACCAGAACAACTGACATAGACGGCCCCCGCAATGCGCCGGGCGGGATGCGGCGCGGCTTCTGCCTCACTGGCCGCCAAGGCATGTGCAGTTTCCAAACTCAAAGTTTCGGGCTCTAATTCTTCGCGAATTTCGGCGCAAATACGGCGTAAATCGGATTTGGCCGCCTGCAAATTCATCTGGCAAAAAGCCAGTTTTTGCCCCCTCTCCACCTGATCGGCCACGGCCACGCCTTTGCGCGCAGGGTCAAGGCCAATGATGTGCCGCACGCGCACATCCGTCCCCAAACTGCCTGTTCGGCCCACCCCTTCTAAACCTGCAGATGTGAGGCCAACCAATGTGGCGTGCACCGCTCGCAAAGCAGTTTGAGGCTCGTCCAAGGACACCCCCAAGTCATGAAGCAACACGTCCAATGCAGGCTGTCCATCCAGGGCATACACGACATGGCCTTCTGATTCAGTGACGGTGCGCTCCTTGCTGATCGGGGCGCAGCCCTGCGTGACGCGTGACAACAACTGAACGTCGGCCGACCAAGCCACGCCACTGAGTCCGCCCGTGAAAACGCCTTGTTGAGGCGCCACGGCTGCGGCTTGTTGCCAAGCGAACTGAACCGCTTGCGTTCGGCTGGCCGTCAAACCGCCGAACAAATAGCCTGATTGGGTACGTCCCGCCATTTCGGCAATCAACTCCGACAAGTCGGGTGTCTGCGGATCGGCATGCACCAGCGCCGATGACGCTGCAAATGAAGACGGCAAAGGCTGCGCACCCGAAAACACCCGGTACTGATCGGCCGGCAAATCACAAAGCATGAGGGCCATGCCTGGCTCGTCAAAGTACTCTGCATTGTTGGCAGCAACACCCACACCCACTGTGCCAGCCCAATCTTGGACCATGGGCAGTTCTTGGCGCAAGTGCGCCAAGAGGGCATTGGCATCGGATGCGTAATGATCGGTGATGTACAGCAAGCCCAAGCGCGGCGCGGCCGCATGACCGGGCAAGGTCATTTGAGCGCGCAATTGGGCAATGACCAAACCAGCGGCCATGGGCCACTGCGGATGCGTGGCATGTCCAAAGGGAAACAAATTCATTCAGGTGCAATGCCAGCAGAACTGGCTCAGTGATTTGATTTGGCGGCAGCGTTTTTTGGTGCGCGCGGCGAACGTGGTTTTTGGGCGGGCGCTTTGGGTTTTCTCGGCGCCTTGGCGGTAGGGGCGGGATCCTTCATGGCGTTGGCGGCCACATCTTTGACTGCCGCTGCCGCAATGTTTTGAAATTGCTGTGTGAGCGAACCCCACCACTGCATGGGATCGACGGCTGGGCCTTCTGTCTTTTCATCTGATGCCTTTGGGGCCGCAGCTTGTTCCTTGTGAGGCGTCGGATTCAAATCTGGCATCTTGGCAGTGAAGGCCTTGGCCAAATCTTGCATGTTGACATTCATGCCCTTCAAAGTGGAAAGCGTCATCTTCTGAACTTCCAAAGCTTGAATGGTGGCCTTCAAAGCGTTGGTGTTTTGCTCCAACCAAAACTGCACGGTTTTGAGTTCTTGGATGCGCTTGTCCAGCTCTTCGATGTTCAAGGTCGGCGCCACCCAGCTGGCCATGTTGGGCATGCCTTGCGGCGCACCGGGTGCGCCTGGATGGGCGGCCTGCCCCAAGTTTTGTAGAAAATCAAAACCTGGAACGAATTTTCCGAAACCGAATGCAGAGGGGTCGCTCATGAAGGCTCCTACAAATGTGCGTCTGCTAGAAGCTTAACGCATCTCCAAAGTGCGTCAACTCAGAAAGCGTCAGGGGTTTATCTCGGATAAGCTTGGCGCCTTGCAAAGGAGACTCTGATGTTGACACTCTGCGGCTTTGGCGCCAGCAACTATTACAACAAAGTGAAATTGGTCTTGCTCGAAAAAGGCATCCCATTCAATGAAGAACTGAAGTGGGTTGGCCAAGCGGACACTGAGGCCAGTCCGATGGGCAAAATCCCTTATTTAAAGACGGAAGAGGGGCACTTGTGCGAGTCTAGCGTCATGGTGGAATACCTCGAGCAGGCATACAAGGCGCATCCCCTGATACCCTTAGAACCCTTCGCAGCAGCCAAGGTCAGAGAGCTTCATCTTTTCCTCGATTTGCACTTGGAATTGGTTGCGCGCAATTTGTACCCTGAAGCTTTTTTTGGCGGCAAAGTGAGTGAGGCGCTCAAAGATAAAGTGGGTGAACAACTTCAAAAAAACATCGCTGCATTTTCTCAACTTGTTAAATTTGCACCCTACATAGGAGGCACCGATTTCACACTGGCAGATTGTGTGGCAGCGGTACATTTGCCGCTGATCACCGCGGTGAGCAAAACCATTTATGGGCGTGATTTTTTGGCGGACTTGCCCATCAAAGCCTACATGACGATGTGGTCGGAGCGGGCCAGCATGCAACGCGTGCAGGCTGATCGCAAAGCCAACAATGCCTTGTTTTTAACCCGCATGCAAAGCAAGCCTTAAACAGGCTCGGCCAGCACGCTGTTAAAAATGGGGCGCGCGTCGTTCGCGCAAACTGGCCACACCCTCTTTGACATCGGGTCCGGCAAAGCCCATGAACTCAAGCGCCAGTGAGGCGTCGAAAGTGGGCCCTGCTTGGCGCAACCAATTGTTCAAGGCATATTTGGTCCAGCGAATCGCGGTTTGACTGCCCGTTGCCAATCGATCGGCAACGTCATAGGCTTTGGCCAGCAACTCGTCTTCTTCGACCGCCAATGACACCAAGCCCATGCGTTCGGCTTCCTCACCACTGACAGGCTCACACAACAGCAAGTAATACTTGGCCTTGGCCATGCCACACAGCAAAGGCCAAATGATGGCGGCGTGGTCGCCAGCGGCCACGCCCAAACGGGTATGGCCATCGACAATTTTGGCCGTCTTGGAAACGATGGAAATGTCGGCCAACAAACCAGCCACCAAGCCTGCGCCCACCGCAGGGCCATGCATGGCGCTGACGATGGGTTTGTCGCAATTGATGACGTTGTAAACCAAATCGCGGGCTTCTTTCCAAACTTGGGTGCGCACTTCAAAATGGTTGGCCATGTCTTCCACCAAAGCGAAATCGCCACCGCCCGAAAAACCCAGACCTTCTCCGCGCAACACGGCCGCGCGCACGGTGTCATCGCGCGAGACGTCGCGCCAAATTTCTGCCAATTCCCAATGCGCGTTGTGCCCCGCCGTTGGCAACTTGCCATTGCCACCCGGGCCATCGGCACGCATTTGAATGTCTAAAACAGTTTGATTGGCACCGCGGCGCGTGATGCGAAGCGATTTGTATTGGCTGTAGTCAACAGGCTGTGACATGAAATTCTCCTCAATGAAGTCTGGCCTCATTGTCGCTGAAACAAGCGGTTTCATCTCTTCTTGCTTGATGTACATCAACAAACTCATGTGGCAACAAACCTACGATGAAGCAACAGTCACTGAAGTGACTGACGATCGCACAAGGAGCAGTCCATGAAAAACGAACTTCAAACAGAGTCGCTGCGGCAACTTCTGCTGGCGCAAAAGGTGCAATTGATCGACCGCTTGAAACAAGCCAGCGGTGGTGCGGACAGTCGCGCAGAAGGCGCGGCGCAATTTGCCCCTGCCGAACAATCCCATGCGCAAAACATGACCGAGCGCGACGCCGCTTTTGCCATGCAAGAGCACGAGATAGAAGCGTTGGAATCACTTGAAATGGCTTTGCAAAAAATAGCGCGCGGCGAATACGGGCTTTGCCAGGCCTGCGGCACCGAAATCCCCATCACACGCTTGCTGGCATTCCCCGCGGCCTTGAGATGCATTGCATGCCAAACCAATGCCGAGCAAACATCGGGGCCGGGCGCTTCTTTGCGTTGACATTTCAAATTGGCAGAAGCACTTTTCTCACTTATTTTCAGGAACATTGATGTCAACATTTCACGCCGTTGTTTGGTTGGATCACCAAACATCCCACATCGCTTTTTTTGACCGCGACCAGGCTCAAACGCAGCGCATTCATTCCAAGTCACAACACAAACACCAAGGCAAGTCGACTGACATGAACAGCTACTTTGCTGACATTGCAAAGAGCTTAAAGGATTGTCACGAAGTGTTGCTGACGGGTCCTGGTTTAACGCGTCAACACTTCAGCGACTGGTACGCCAAGCATGCCCCAGGTTTGAGCAAGTCCATTGTTGAGTGCATTCCGAGCGACCACCCTACTGACGCTCAACTGGTGGCCATGGCGCGTCAATACTTCAAAAAGTTTGATGCCATGGCAGCTGATCCCACGCAAATTTAAGCTGCCTGTGGGGCAATTTGTTGGTCAATGGCGCCAAACACGCTTTGGCCATCTTTGCCCTTCATTTCAATTCGAATGGTGTCGCCAAATTTCATGAAATCGGTGCTGGGCTGGCCGTCCAAAATGGTTTCGATGGCACGCTTTTCTGCAATGCAACTGTAGCCTTTGGTCCACTCAGGCTTGCCCTTGACTTCCACGCTTTTGTTGCTGACGGTGCCGCTGCCCACAATGGCGCCAGCGCGTACGTTACGTGTTTTGGCCATGTGCGCAATCAACTGACCAAAGTGGAAGGTCATCTCGGGACCCGCTTCGCACAGGCCCACTTTGCGGCCATTCCAAGTAGACTGCAAAGTCAAGTGAACGCGGCCTTGGTCCCAAGCATCGCCTAATTCGTCCAAAGTCACCGCCACCGGACTGAAGGCTGTGGCAGGTTTGCTTTGGAAAAAGCCAAAGCCCTTGGCCAGTTCGTTGGGAATCAAATTGCGCAAACTCACATCGTTGGCAATCATGACCAAGCGAATGCCCTCCAAGGCATTTTCAGGCGAGACGCCCATGGGCACATCGCCCGTGACAACAGCCACTTCGGCTTCAAAATCAATGCCCAAAGATTCATCGGGACACACCACGTCATCACAGGGGCCCATGAAGTCATCGCTGCCGCCCTGGTACATGAGCGGGTCGGTGTAGAAACTTTCGGGCACTTGCGAATTGCGCGCTGCGCGCACCAACTCGACGTGGTTCAAATAGGCAGAGCCATCGGCCCATTGGTAGGCGCGCGGCAAAGGCGCCATGCATTGCTTGGGATCAAATGGGAAAGAATGTCGCGTTTTGCCACTGTTCAAACTTTGGTAAAGGTCCTCCAATTGCGGTGCCAGAAAGTTCCAATCGTCCAGAACCTGCTGCATGCGCTGTGCAATGCCAGTTGCATAATGCGCTGTGCTGAGGTCGCGAGAGACCACCACCAGTTGGCCATCGCGTGATCCGTCTTTGTAGGTTGCTAATTTCATGTCAAGCTCTTCGTCAATTGCAATTGATTCTCTGTGAAGGTTCAGTTTAACCAATCTGCTTCGCTCTAGAATTTCGCTTGGCCTATTCCGTTCAAAAATTGTTCTGTTCACTCAAACCAAACGAAACTGCAACCGCAACATCCAAGCACTGAACGTTTGCCATGCGCACCCACCCCATGACCCCGCCCAACCGCACCCAATTTTGGGCATTGGCTTTGCTGGTGTTGGCGGTGCATGGGCTCTTGCTGCTGACTGCTGGCGACAGTCTTTGGCGCTTTCCACCGGCATCCCAGAAATTGGGGCCCCTCCAAACACGCGTCATTGCCATTGAACCCCTTGCTGTTGCGCCAAAATTAAGCTCTGCGCTCCCCCAACCTGTCCGCAAACCCAGACCTGCACCCTTCCAGCGGCCCAATGATGCCGGGCACGCCACACAGCCAGGCTTGTCAGCGGTGGCCACACCGAATTTGCCAGAACCGGCGATGGGCACCGTGCCCACGGATGCCTACACAGAGGCCCATACAGAGGCACCCACACATTCGCCAACGCCTGCGTCACCCGATGTCGTCAGCACTGCGGCGAACAACGCCGAAGGTGTCGACACAACAGCGCCAAGGCCTGCCACGCCCATCGACGCGCAAGACACCGCCTTGAACGTCAAAGTGGGCAATTTTCCAGACAACATTCAGCTCAACTACAAGCTCACAGGACAAGAGAGAGGTTTGGCCTATTACGCAAATGGGTCGCTCAAATGGCAGGTCAAACCTGGCAGCCAATTGCCCAAAGCCTACGAGGCAGAATTGCGCGTCAAAGCATTTCTGATTGGCAGCCGCATTTGGCGCAGTGTGGGCGTGCTCACAGAGTCCGGCTTGGCGCCCCAACGCTACTCAGACAGTTGGCGCGGCGAGCGCGCCGCCCACTTTGATGCGGACTCGCACAAAATCAGCTTCAGCAGTAACGCCCCGAGTGCGCAGTTGGAAACGGGCGCACAAGACCAAGTGAGCTTGTTCGTCCAGATGGCAGCAGCCGTCAGCAGTCAGAATTTCAAGCCTGGGGCCGCGTTGAATGTGCAAACTGCCACCACCCGAGATGCCGTCAATTGGCGACTTACCTACAAGGCCGATGAAAGCTTGGACATCAAGGGTGAGCGTGTCGAAACACAACGCTGGGTGTGTTTGCCCCGCGGCAAGTTCGACAGCCAGATTGAAATGTGGCTCTCCAAATTGCACGGCGGCATGCCAGTTCGCATCAAAATCAGCCAAGTCAGTGGCAACTTCATCGACATGGAAATGAGCAGTTCAGAGGCGCTGCCGGCCTTGGCCGACTGATCTGAAATTTCGAGCCACCTGGGGTCTTGAAATTATTTGCGACAGCCCTATCTAAATGACACAGACTTAAGTCAGAATGTCATCATGAACTTGTTGTACGAATCCGATTCTTTTGCCGTCATGCATGTGTTGGCCAATGACACCGGTGAGGCGCCAGCCGTCTCCAAACCACCGACACTGGAGCGTCATGGCTTTGAAATTGTCGACAAACGTTCAGGCAAAGAGGTCTACCTCGATGGGTCTTGGGCAGAAATGTTTCAAATGCACATTCAAGCTTGGCAACAAAACACACCCACCCAAGAAGAGGTTGAAGACACGCTAGAGCGCTACACCGGTTTGGCGCAGCAGCCTGTCGTCGTTCACTGAAGTCATTGCCAAAGCCGGATCAGGGGTTGGTTGAGGCGGGCTCTGCTGGTGCTAGCTTTCGATACATCGGCCCCACAATCAACAGCACGGCCATCAATCGGCAAACTTGAAATGCCGTCACCACGGGTGCGCCCAGCTCCAAAACTTTGGCGGTGATCGACATTTCGGCAATGCCGCCGGGTGAGGTGCCCAAGATCAGGGTGGCCGGATGCAGATCGGCGCCCCAAGCCAGCGCCCAACCGAAACCAATCGATGCCAGCATCATGGCCAGCGTACCGATTGCCACAGACAACAACCACGTGGGTGCCGTCAGAATGAATTCACGTTTGAAACGCACCCCCAAACTGATACCAATGAAGAGCTGCGCCATGTTGGACATTTCCGAAGTGAGCGCGGTCCATTGAATGCCTGACAGGGTCAAACCCATGGCCACCATCAAAGGACCCATGAACCAGGGGTTGTTGCGCTTGAGGGCCGTCATGACAAAGGCCCCCACGCATGTGGCCAGGGCCAAATACAAGAGACCTGGCCATTGCAAAATTTTGGCGCTGGGCAACAAGCTGTTGTTCACGTGCAAGCCCCAATGCGACTGAAACCATTGCATGCCAAAGGGCAAGCAGACCACCACCAAGACCAAGCGCAAACTGTGGGAAGCAGCCACCAAATCAGTTCGGGCATGCTGCCGCTCGGCCATCAAGGTCATTTCAGACGCGCCGCCAATGGCGCCTGCAAAGTAGGTCGTGGCACGCCGCTTGGCAGGGGAAAGGGAGGACAGCTCAGCCGCATGTCGCCAATGCAGCCATAAACCAAATGAGTACCCCATGCCCAAAGCCCACGCAACGCCCAGCGCAATGGCCCACCACAAACTCACCACCAATTGCCCCACTTCGGCTGTGAAGTACAAGCCCAAGGCGGTGCCAATGATCCATTGACCGACATTGCGCAAAAATCCTGAACTGCGCATGGGCATGTCAGCCACCGACAAACAGGCCGTGATCAACAAGGGCCCCAGCATCCAAGGAATCGGGGTGTGCAACCACTTGCACAGCAAGGCGGCCGCCGTGGCCATCACCAAGGTGAGGGCAACTTGTGCCACGTAGGCCAACGGACGAAAAAATGAACGCAAGAAAGAACCCCAAGCCTTAGGAGTTCTGAGTTTAAACCTTGCAAATCCGGCCCAGCGCTGCATTTCTGGCAAAGCGCTGCCGTCCCTGCGACAATGTCGCCCATGAATCACGCATTTATTCTCACGCTCTCCTGCCCCGACAGAACGGGCATCGTGCACGCGGTGTCAGGCTTTTTGCTGGAACGCGGCGGCAACATTGAAGAGGCCGCCCAATACAACGACCATGACACCGGCCTGTTCTTCATGCGCGTGCAATTTGCCTGCAACCAAGTCGCAGAAGTCAACTTGCGCACGCAATTAAGCAGTTTTGCGGCCCCCTTCCAAATGACGTGGAACCTGCACAGCACCACACAGCCCATGCGCACTGTCATTTTGGTCAGCAAAGAGGGCCATTGCCTGAACGATTTGCTGTTCCGATGGAAAAGTGGTTTGCTGCCCATCGACATTCGCGCCATTGTGAGCAACCACCGTGAGTTCTACCAATTGGCGGCCAGCTACAACGTGCCCTTCCATCACATTCCTGTCACGACCGCCAACAAAGCCGAGGCAGAAGCCAAACAGTACGAAGTCATTCAGTCGGAAGGCGCAGAGCTGGTGGTGTTGGCGCGTTACATGCAAATTTTGTCAGACGACCTGTGCCGCAAGTTGTCGGGCCGCGCCATCAACATTCACCACTCTTTCTTGCCCAGTTTCAAAGGGGCCAAGCCTTATTACCAAGCGCACGACCGCGGTGTCAAACTGATTGGCGCTACAGCGCACTATGTCACGGCCGATTTGGACGAAGGCCCCATCATTGAGCAAGATGTGGCACGCGTTGACCACTCCAAAACTGTGGAAGACCTCACCACCCAAGGCCGCGACACCGAAAGTCAAGTGCTGGCGCGCGCTGTCAAATGGCACAGCGAACATCGGGTGCTCTTGAACGGCCACAAAACCGTCATTTTCAAATGAATTGAATGCTCAATTTGCGCTGAAAGTTTGCCCATGAATGCCATCACGAACATCGATGCCCTGTCTCGCGCCGAACGTCAGGCGCAGGTTGTACAAGCCTTGAGCGCAGTTTTGCCTGCACATGCCTTGTTGTACACCTTGGAAGACACCGTGCCCTATGAGTGCGATGGCCTGACGGCTTACCGTGAACGTCCCCTGGTCGTGGCTTTGCCAGAGACCGAGCAACAAGTCCAAGCAGTGTTGAAAGTCTGCCATGCCTTGGCCGTGCCCGTGGTAGCGCGCGGCGCCGGCACAGGCTTGTCGGGGGGGGCCATGCCGCACAAACTCGGCGTGACCTTGTCGATGGCCAAGTTCAACCAAATCGTCAAAATCGACCTCACATCGCGCACCGCCGTGGTTCAATGCGGCGTTCGCAATCTGGCCATCTCAGAAGCAGCGGCGCCCCATGGTTTGTATTACGCCCCCGACCCCTCCAGCCAAATTGCCTGCACCATTGGCGGCAACGTGGCCGAGAACTCAGGTGGCGTGCACTGTTTGAAGTACGGTCTCACTTTGCACAATGTGCTCAAAGTCAAAGGCTTCACGATTGAAGGCGATGCCGTGACGTTTGGCAGCGACGCCTTAGACACCACCGGTTTTGATTTGCTTTCCGTGCTCGTGGGCAGCGAGGGCATGTTGGCCATCACCACCGAAGTCACTGTCAAGTTGGTGCCCAAACCCCAGCTGGCACGCTGCATCATGGCCAGCTTTGACGACATTCGCAAAGCCGGCGATGCGGTGGCCGCCGTGATTGCGGCCGGCATCATTCCAGCGGGTCTGGAAATGATGGACAAACCCATGACCGCCGCCGTCGAAGATTTTGTGCACGCGGGTTACGACCTGAACGCCGAAGCAATACTGCTGTGCGAGAGCGATGGCACGCCTGAAGAAGTTGAAGAAGAAATTGGCCGCATGAGCGATGTGCTGCGCGGTTGTGGTGCCACCGCCATCACGGTGAGCAAAGACGAAGCCGAGCGCTTGCGTTTTTGGAGTGGCCGCAAAAATGCCTTCCCCGCATCGGGCCGCATCAGCCCCGACTACATGTGCATGGACTCCACCATTCCGCGCAAACGCTTGGCCGATATTTTGTTGGCCATTGCGGAGATGGAAAAGAAATACCAGTTGCGCTGCGCCAACGTGTTTCATGCGGGCGACGGTAATTTGCACCCGCTCATTTTGTTTGACGCCAATGACCCCGACCAACTTCACCGCTGTGAATTGTTTGGCGCCGACATCTTGGAAACCAGTGTGGCCATGGGTGGCACCGTCACCGGTGAGCACGGCGTGGGCGTCGAAAAACTCAACAGCATGTGCGTGCAATTTTCTGCCGAAGAAAACGCGCAGATGTTGGCCCTGAAAAAAGCCTTTGACCCTCAGGGCTTGCTCAACCCTGGCAAGGTCATTCCGACCCACAACCGATGCGCCGAATACGGCAAGATGCTGGTGCGGGGCGGTCAAATTTCGCACCCCGATTTGCCGCGTTTTTAATCAGCGCCTTCAGGCCCCAAACTTAAAACCCAGCGCTTGACAGGCTGGGTTTTTTCTTTCAACGTTGTCCAAAAATGGCGGTGCCCACACGCACACAGGTGCTGCCCTCTGCAATGGCCGCTTCTAAATCGCCCGTCATTCCCATGGACAAGGTGTCCAGCGCAAGGCCCGCCTCCTTCAAGTTGTCAAACAGGCGTTTGGCTTGATGGTGAACGTTGCGCGCGGCAGCTTCAGTTTCGGCGGGTTCTGGAATGGTCATGAGGCCGCGCAATTGAATTTGTGGCAAGGCGGCAACGGCCTTCGCAAGTGCCAAGAGGTCATGCGGGGAAACGCCCGATTTGTTGCGACCGCCGTCGACATTGACTTGCAAACACACTTGAAGTGGGGGCAAATGCGCGGGCCGCTGAACTGACAAACGTTGCGCAATCTTCAAGCGGTCAATGCTGTGAACCCAGGCAAAATGCTCAGCCACCAACTTGGTTTTATTGCTTTGTACAGGGCCGATGCAATGCCACGTCAGTGGCAAATCAGCCAACATGGCCATTTTGTCAACGGCCTCTTGAATGTAGTTCTCACCAAAAGCCAATTGGCCCGCAGCATGGGCATCGCGAACGGCTTGCGCAGGCATGGTTTTGGACACGGCCAACAAGCTGACACTTCCCGGGACTCGTCCCGCAGCGAGAACGGCAAGTTCGATCTGCTTGCGAACTTGCATCAGGTTGACCGCTACGGGTGTGCTCATCTGTGAAACTCTGCTTGGAGGTGTGAAGGGCTGAAGCTTACCAAAGGCCTGGGGTCAAGGTAGAACCGCAAGGCCAGAGTGTCGCATTCACCCGCAAAATCTGAAACTGGTGGACAATCTCACTTTTCAAAGCCCCCTCATAGATCAACCCTATTCTGAGACAGAACCAACAACATGAGCAGCCTGAACGCCAAAACCTACGAATCCGCTCCTTCACACAACGTCGCCTTCTTAGGCCTCGGCGTCATGGGCTACCCCATGGCCGGGCACTTGGCACGGGCGGGTCATGCCGTCACGGTCTACAACCGCAGTGCGGCCAAGGCTGCAGCGTGGTGCCATGAATTTGCCGACTCACGCCAGCCTGCCCATGCAGCCACGCCCCGTGAGGCTGTCAAAAATGCAGACATCGTGTTTTGCTGCGTTGGCAATGACGACGATTTACGCGCTGTGGTGCTGGGCGAAAACGGCGCTTTTGCAGGCATGAAAAAAGGCGCCATTTTTGTTGACCACACCACCGCATCGGCCAATGTGGCGCGAGAGTTGTATGCGGCGGCCAAGGCCCAAGGCCTGAACTTCATCGACGCGCCTGTCTCTGGTGGTCAAGGTGGTGCGCAAAACGGTTTGCTCACGGTGATGTGCGGCGGCGATGCCGCCATCTTTGAAACCACAAAACCTGCAGCCATGGCCTTCTCGCGTGCTTACACCTTGATGGGTGAGTCGGGTGCTGGCCAGCTGACCAAAATGGTCAATCAGGTGTGCATTGCCGGCTTGGTGCAGGGTTTGTCTGAGGCCGTTGCCTTTGGTCAAAAAGCAGGTCTCGACATGAACCTGGTGTTGGATGTCATTGGCAAGGGCGCCGCCCAAAGCTGGCAAATGGACAACCGCGGCAAAACCATGGTGGCCGACAAATTTGATTTTGGCTTTGCGGTTGACTGGATGCGCAAAGACTTGGGCTTGGTGATGGACGAGGCCAAACGCAACGGTGCTCGCTTGCCCGTCACCGCACTGGTCGATCAGTTCTATGCCGACGTGCAGCAAATGGGCGGCCAGCGTTGGGACACCTCCAGCTTGATCAAACGCCTGGGTTGATCGCTGCGCGGATTGAAGACTCACAAAAAAGGGGCTCTGAGAAATCAGAGCCCCTTTTTCAATGTGGCAGCAGATGTTGTGACCGTTTAGATTTTGGGCTGCGCTTGTGGTGACAAGGGTTGTGCGCTGATGCGCTTCAACTCTTCTTCGGAAATTACTTCGAAGACACGAACCACTTTGACAATGCCGCCGACGCTGCCACTGCGCGCAATTTCGGATGCGCGTTGTGCTTCACGGGCAGTGACACGGCCCATCAAATAAACCACACCACGCTCAGTGATGACTTTGAAGGCGTTGGATTGCAAATCTTTGGCATCGACCAACAAGGCTTTGATTTGGCCTGTGATGATGGTGTCTTTGGAGCGTTGCGTCAGTGAGCTGGCAGGCTCCACGGCCAAATCGTTCACGACCGAGTTGACGTTTTCTTGGCTCTTCGCCAAGCGCTCAGCGCGCTCTTTGTCTGCAGCAGAACCGACTTCACCTGTGAGCAGCACCATGCGGTTGTAACTGGTCACATTGACGTGCGCTGCATCGCTCAAATTTTGACGCAAGCCCTGCGCCGTGCGCAACTCAATGCCTTCGTCTTCCAGCTGTATGCCGGTGGTGCGACGGTCGATGGCCACCAAGCCACTCATCACAGCACTGCCCACCATGAGAGGTGCGCAAGCAGACAAGCTGGCCAAAACGGCGCTGGCCGCCAAACTGGAAAGCATCAGGCGTTTGAAATTGAATGTCATGTGAGAGGTCCTTTGAGAATCTGAGAATATTTTATATCTGGCGTGGTTGAAAAAAGCCGCTTTGGATGTACTTATGAAACAGCGTCTGGATCACCCATCAACTGCGCATCCACGCCATCACATAAGCAATGTAGTGCCAGCTGTTGCACCTCGCGAATGCGCGCCGCACGGTCGTGCGGAATGCCGACATGCACATCGGTTTCACGCAGGGCTTTGGCCACAGCGCCGCCGCCTTTGCCCGTGAGGGCAATGACGCTCATGTCACGCTCATGGGCAGCATGCAGAGCGCGCATCAAGCCTTCTTCTTCGCCGGTGGCTGTGAGTAACAGCAAGACATCGCCAGCTTGCCCCAATGCGCGAACCTGCCGCGCCAAACTGGCATAAGCAGGGTCGCCCAAACCTTCATGACGCAAGGCAATGGCCGCCAACTCGGGTCTTTCGCGCTCAAAACCGCCCACAAAAAGGCTGGCGAAATAATGCGCCAATGCGGCCGCACTGCCCTCGCCACACACCAGCACCTTGCCGCCACTGGTGACACAGGCCATGAGCGCCTGCACACCAGCATCCAAGGGTTTGGCCAAAGTCTCGGCCGCTTGGTATTGGAGGTCGGCGCTGTCGATGAAATGTTGTTGAATGCGCAGGTCTAGCATGGGCTTGATGATACCCCCAGGCCACAGCGGCCAGCCTGGCTTCAACTCAAGTACCCGCGTCAAATGCGGCCTTCATCCAAACCATACCGCCCGGCTCCCATGCAATCACATCAAAACGACATGGCGGCAACTGACGCCAACGGGACAAAAAATAGCGTGCCGCAAAAATGAGTCGGCGCTGCTTGGTTCGGTCCACACTGGCCATCGCCCCACCAAAGCGGGCTAGGCTGCGTTTTCTGACCTCGACAAACACCACGGTGCTGTCTGATTCTTGCAAAATGAGGTCAATTTCACCGCCACCCCGTCCAGGCGTTCGATAATTGCGCTGTAACAAACGCAAACCTTGTGCTTGTAAAAAATCGAGGGCAGCCGCTTCTGCGGCATCGCCCTTCGCTTTGGTGGTCTGACGAGATCCGGGCTGGGCTTGAACAGCTTGCGTCTGGGTCGTCACTTTGGCAACCGGTTTGCTTTGCATTGTTGGATCGAGGAACACCATTGACTTCACCTTCTGAATACGCCGAAGTGCCCAAGGCTTCAACATCGCTTTCGAGCGTCTACAGCAACGCCTTTCAAGCGGCGCGCGAAGCTGTGGGTCCGCAAAACCACCCCGCCAGCACACTGTATGTGGTGGCCACCCCCATTGGCAATCTGGCCGACATCACTTTGCGCGCTTTGTATGTCATTGAAAGGGCTGACACCCTAGCCTGTGAAGACACACGCCATACCCAACAAATGCTGCGCGCTTATGGCTTAGACCGAAGCAGCTCTCAGCTGCTGGCTGTTCATCAGCACAATGAAGCGGAGGCCGCCGCCCAAGTGATTGCGCGTTTGGCCCAAGGCCAGCGGGTGGCCTATGTGAGCGATGCGGGCACGCCGGCCATCAGTGACCCTGGCGCCAGGCTGGTGGCCGCTGTGGCAGCTGCCGGCTATCGGGTCATGCCCTTGCCTGGCGCTAGCAGCGTCACCACCTTGCTCAGCGCCGCAGGGGTGACCGGCGAGGGCGGTTTTGTGTTCGCCGGATTTTTGTCTTCCAAAGCCAGTGAACGGCAACGCGCCATTGAAACACTCAACGGTGAATCACGCGCTGTGGTCTTGCTAGAGGCCCCCCATCGCATTGAAGCTTTGGCACAAGCGCTTGGCCTGTTGGGCAAGCGCTTGGTCACAGTGGGCCGCGAGTTGACCAAACAGTTTGAAACGGTGCACACCGTGCAAGCGCACAATTTGGCGGCGTGGTTTGCAGAAAAAGCCGACCATGTTCGCGGTGAATTTGCCTTGGTCGTTCACGCCTTAGACAAACCCCCGCAAGACACCGCCGAGTCTTTGGACGCAGACAGCTTGCGCACGTTGAAACTGCTGCTGACCGAGCTGCCCCTGAAAACGGCCGTCAAAATGACCAGCGATATCACGGGTGCTTCCAAGAACGTGGTGTATGACACCGCGCTGCTTTTGAAAAAAGGTGTGACCGACACTTAAGTTGCTGGGCTAGCATTGAAAAGATTGGGATTAGCGCTTGCGCAGGCCCAGCCACATCACGGCGCTCACCACCAAGCCCGCCCCCACCAACTGAACGGGTGCAATGGCTTGGTCCAAAAGGGCCCACGCCAGCATCAAGGCAAACACTGGCTCGACGTTCATGATGGCCGAGTTGCCCACCACCCCCAACTTGGGCAATACGGTGAACATGATGGTGAATGCCGTGCCATACAAAAATGTCAGCATGCCCAAGCCCCACCAGCCAGCGGGCGCTTGAGGCACGTGAAATCCACCTTGACTGAGTGCCGCCGCCACCGCCAAAGTGCCCACCAAACTCATGGTGGAGAAGGTGCGCAAACGGCCATCCAAATCGGCCGTCTCATGCTGGGTGTAGACCAAGGCCAAGCCAAAGGTGGCCGAAGCAGCCAAGGCAAACGCCACGCCACTGCCAATTTGCGCCCAATGCTCGGCAGCGCCCAACCCTGATGCCGCACCCATGACATCAAGCGCCAACGCCAAGCCTACCAAGATGAGCGGCATGCTCCAGAGCACTGCTTTTTCAGGTTGGTGTTTGTACAAGACGCGGGCCCAAAACGCGGTCGACAAGGGATAAGTGTTGAAGGCCAACAAAGCCAGCGCCACAGGCAACCTGGCCACTGAAGAGTACAAACAGATGCTTTGCACCGCGATCAAGCCGCCAATGATCGGCAGGTATTTTTTGTGCTGTGCGGTGATGCGGATGGCCACTTTTTGTTGCCACACAATCAACCCGACCACGAGCGCCGTGACGGCACTTCGAAAACTCACGGCCGTCACCACATCCACCCCATGGTTGAATGCAAAGCGGGCCGACACATGGTTGGCGCCCATCATGAATGCAATCAGCAGCAGCGTGGCAAATGCCGTGGTCGACAGGGCTTTGGATTTTTCGGTCATGCGCTCATTGTGCAGGATAGAGTCCGCGCACCCTGGCATGCAAGCGACTGAGGCCCAGCAGCGCATCGGTGTAAGGGGTGCTGATGCTTGTGAGTTGGCCCAACTCGCGCACCACACTCACCAAAGCATCAAGTTCGATCGATTTGCCCGCTTCAACGTCTTGAAGCATGGAGGTTTTGAAAGCGCCCAGTTTCAAAGTCACAGCATGGCGATCTTCAGGTGTTTGCGCCATCGGAATGCCAATCTGCTCACCAATGGCTTTCGCCTCCAACATGATTTTGGACACCAAGTCGCGCACCAATTCGTCTTTCAAAATGAGGTCTGTCGTGGCGCCGGTGATGGCGCTGATGGGGTTCACGGTCATGTTGCCCCAGAGCTTGTACCAAACATCTTTTTGAATTTGCGCAGAAGCACTGGCGTTGAAACCGGCCGCTTGCAATGCGGACACCAACTGTGGCACACGGTCTCTGACCTTGCCCAGCTGCTCTGCGGGCTCGCCCAATATCAGGCCTTGACCAAAGTGGTGGCGGACCACGCCGGGTGCATCGAGCGAACAACTGGCGTGCACCACACATCCCACCACATGCTTTGCTGGAATGGCGTTTGCAATGCGGCCTTCTGGATCAATGGTGTTCAAACTGGCACCTTGCAACTTGCCGCCAAAACCTTGAAAGAACCACCACGGCACACCGTTCATGGCCGTCATCACCACGGTGTTGGGCCCTAACAGTGGGGCAATGCCTTGTGCGACGCTGGCCATGGCAGGCGCCTTGACCGCCACGACCACCACGTCTTGCAGCCCCAAGGCCGAAGGGTTTGCAGAAACTTTGACCTTGGCGGTGATGCGCGCATCACCCGCTTGCGTTTGAACACACTGAAGGCCATTTTTTTCAATCGCCATGCAGGCATCACCTCGGGCCACCACGCTGACCTCGTGCCCGGTTTGCGCCAAGTGCACACCGATCCAGCCGCCAATGGCGCCAGCGCCGTAAATACAAATTTTCATCGCAGTCTGCTCTTGGCCTCAATAGACTTGACCACTGGCGCTGGCTGCGGCCAAACTCATGCCTGCCTGGGGCTTGAACTTTTTCACCAAAGCGGCAGTTTGACGAACCAAAATTTGCGTGTCCAAACCGACTGCCACAAACAAAGCACCCAATGCCAAATAATGTTTGGCCTGTGCCTCATCGGACGTCAAAATGCCTGGCGCTTTGCCTGCCTTCAAGATGCGGGCAATGGCCTCTTCAATGGCGGCCTGCACTTCAGGGTGGTTGGGGTCGCCCACATGACCCAAAGAAGCCGACAGGTCGGCCGGTCCGATGAACACACCATCCACGCCGGGTGTGCTGGCAATGGCCTCTAAATTTTTCAAGGCTTCGCGCGACTCTGCTTGAACCAACAAACAAACTTGCGCATTGGCCTCTTTGCCGTAATTGGGGAACATGCCCCAGCGAGAAGCACGCGCGCCCCCCATGCCGCGAATGCCGCCCAAACCATCGTTTTGCGGATAGCGCATGGCGCGCACACATTGCGCCGCTTGCTCGGGCGTGTCGATCATCGGAATGAGCAATGTTTCTGCGCCCAAGTCCAAGTACTGCTTGATCAAGGCGGTATCGCCCACGGGAACTCTGGCAATGGCGTGATTGGCGGGGTAGCCGGCAATGGTTTGCAGCTGTTGCTGAATGCTGCGCAAGTCATTGGGGGCATGTTCGCCATCGACCAGCAACCAATCAAAGCCCGCCATGGCACACATCTCCGCGCTGTAGCTGCTGGCCATGCCCATCCACAAACCAATTTGCGGCTTTTTCTCAGCCAAAGCTTTCTTAAATCGATTCACAGGTGTTTTCATCATTTGTCTTTCAAATCAAAATCTTGTTGGCAGGCGGCCGTACAGGCCATCGTTTTTATTCGATCGCCTTCGTTCTGGCAAGCCATGCGACAGGAATAATGTGGGCATGAGAAATTCATGGTTTGACACTCACCCGATTCGATTGGTTCAAGCGCCCATGGCGGGCTCTCAAAACCACCGCTTGGCGGCAGCCGTCTTCAAGGCGGGCGGTTTGGGCAGCCTGCCAGCCGCCATGCTCCATGCAGAGCAACTGCAACAAGAACTGCTGGCCTTTCAATCAACCATTGAGCTGAGCCCGAAGACAGCATGGGGCCGCTTGTTGCCCATCAATGTCAATTTCTTTTGCCACATGCCACCCCCGTCTCAACCCGAAAGAGAGGCTGCATGGCGCTTGAAACTCGCACCCGTCTATCTGGCTCACCGCATCGATCCGCAGACCGTGGGCTCAGGCCCCGGCCGTGCGCCCTTTAACGCAGACAGTTTGAAACTGATGGGCCAGTTCAAGCCCGCAATCGTCAGCTTTCACTTTGGCCTGCCCAAAGCGCAGTGGGTTCAACAACTCAAAGATTGGGGCATTCAAATTTGGTCTTCTGCCACCACCGTCCAAGAAGCCCAATGGCTTGAACAACACGGCGCCGACGCCGTCATTGCGCAGGGCCTGGAAGCCGGTGGCCACCGCGGCATGTTCCTCACAGAAGATCTGAGCACCCAAGTGGGCACCTTGTCTTTGTTGCCTCAAATCGTCAAAGCAGTGAATCTGCCTGTGATTGCGGCGGGCGGCATTTCCAGTGCAGCAGCTGTGAGCGCGGCCCAAAGCTTGGGCGCCAGCGCCGTTCAAGTGGGCACCGCGTTTTTAACCAGCCATGAAGCCACCACCCATGCATTGCACCGACAAGCCCTGATGTCAGACGCTGCACGGCACACCGCCTTGACGAATCTTTTCAGCGGCCGACCCGCCAGAGGCATCGTGAACAAATTCATGAACGACTTTGGCCCTCTCAACCCTGAGGCTCCCGCGTTTCCTTTGGCCACCGCCGCTGTTGCGCCTTTGCGAGCTGCGGCAGAATCTCAAGGCTCAAGCGATTACTCGCCCTTGTGGTCGGGTCAAAACGCTTCTGATTGCGAAGCCTTGCCGGCGGCAGACATCACGCACAAACTCTTACAAGGCTGGGCATGATGGTGCGCCATGCCGTTTTGACGCTGTCAGAGTGTTAGGCTTGCACCATGGCCAAAGACAAAACCATTTTCACGTGCACCGACTGCGGTGGCACCACCCCCCGCTGGCTGGGCAAATGCCCTGCCTGCGGCGCCTGGAACACCCTCATTGAAAGCACGATCGAGGCTGGTGGCAGCGCCAAGAACCGATACACCAGCCAATTTCAAGCACTGGCCAAAACGTCTGAGCTCACGAAACTGGGCGACATTGAAGCCACCGACGTAGACCGCAGCCCCACCGGCATCGAAGAACTCGACCGCGCTTTGGGCGGCGGCGTCGTCGAAGGCGGCGTGGTCTTGATTGGCGGCGACCCTGGCATTGGCAAATCGACTTTGCTCTTGCAAGCCCTCGATGCTTTGCAACGCAAAGGCATGAACACGCTGTATGTCACGGGCGAAGAAAGTGGCGCCCAAGTGGCGCTGCGTTCTAGACGTTTGGGTTTGGACCACAGCCAAGTTCAAGTACTGGCTGAAATTCAACTTGAAAAAATCCTGGCCACTTTGCAAACAGAGCGGCCCCACATCGCCGTCATTGACTCCATTCAAACGGTGTATTCCGACCAACTCACATCAGCGCCAGGCTCGGTGGCCCAAGTTCGTGAATGTGCGGCACACCTGACCAGGGCGGCCAAAGCCACGGGCACCGCCATCGTCTTGGTGGGTCATGTCACCAAAGAAGGCGCCCTGGCGGGTCCGCGTGTTTTAGAGCACATGGTCGACACGGTCTTGTACTTTGAGGGCGACACGCACAGCAGCTTTCGCCTCATTCGGGCCATTAAAAATCGCTTTGGCGCCGTCAACGAAATTGGCGTCTTTGCCATGACCGAAAAAGGTCTGAAGGGCGTTTCCAATCCCAGCGCCATCTTTTTGTCGCAACACGAAGAGCCCGTGGCGGGCAGTTGCGTCATGGTCACATTGGAGGGCACGAGGCCGCTTTTGGTCGAAATTCAAGCTTTGGTTGACAGCGGCGGGCCCAGTCCGCGCAGGTTGTCTGTGGGCCTGGAAAGAGACCGCTTGGCCATGTTGTTGGCGGTCTTACACCGACATGCGGGGGTGGCCTGCATGGACCAAGATGTGTTCGTCAATGCGGTGGGCGGTGTTCGCATCAGCGAACCAGCCGCTGACTTGGCCGTAATGTTAGCAATCACTTCATCGCTTCGCGGCAAACCCCTGCCCAAGGGTTTCATTGCCTTTGGTGAGGTGGGTTTGGCCGGCGAAGTGCGGCCAGCACCTCGCGGCCAAGAGCGCCTCAAAGAAGCCGCCAAACTGGGCTTCACGGTGGCGGTGGTGCCCAAAGCCAACGCGCCCAAGAAGAGCGACAAGAACTTTGAAGGCCTGACCATTTACCCTGTTGACCGCATCGAAGACGCCATGAACTGCGTCCGCGGACTTTAAGATCGACCCATGAACTTTTCCAAAATTTTGATTCCCATTGGCGTGATCGTCTTTGTCGCAGGCGCCTGGCAACAATACAAATGGCCGGGTGTGGCCGTGGCCACGGGCGCGGTCGTCATGTGGATCTTGCTGCATTTCACACGCATGGTGACCGTGATGAGCCGAGCCGCCAACCGGCCTGTTGGGCATGTGGGCAGCGCCGTCATGCTCAATGTCAAACTCAAAAAAGGCGTGAACCTGATGCACGTCATCGCCATGACCAAATCACTTGGCGAGCGTTTGTCAGATGAACACGCCCAACCCGAAGTCTTCAAGTGGACAGACACCGGCGACTCCTTTGTCATCTGCACGTTCAAAAATGGCAAGCTCGCAGCATGGGAAATGACACGGCCTGCTGAAGACCCTGAAAACGAGTCCATAAGCCTCGTAAAATGAGGACTTTGCGAATCTGGCAACAAAGGACGAATCAATGAGCACCGCAACCCCCTCAATGGAAGACCGTGACGGCAAAATCTGGATGGACGGCAAGATGGTCGAGTGGCGCGATGCCAAGATCCACGTCTTGACCCACACCTTGCACTACGGCTGCGGTGCCTTTGAAGGCGTGCGTGCGTACAAAACTGTCGATGGCACCGCCATCTTCCGTTTGCAAGAGCACACTGACCGACTCTTCAACAGCGCCAAGATTTTGCGCATGAAGTTGCCCTTCACCAAAGAAGAAGTCAATGAAGCCCAAAAGGCTGTTGTGCGCGAGAACCACTTGGAAAGCGGCTACATCCGCCCCCTGACCTGGATTGGCTCCCAAAAACTGGGCGTCAGCCCCAAAGGCAACACCATTCACTTGATGGTGGCCGCATGGACCTGGGGC
This sequence comes from Comamonadaceae bacterium, assembly GCA_947373185.1. Classification (GTDB taxonomy): domain Bacteria; phylum Pseudomonadota; class Gammaproteobacteria; order Burkholderiales; family Burkholderiaceae_C; genus Limnohabitans_A. The sequence goes on from CANBWP010000015.1 coordinate 36,440, forward strand.
GCCTACTTGGGCGAAGACGGCATGAAACGCGGCATTCGCGTCAAAACCTCGAGCTTCACACGCCACCACGTCAACATCACCATGACGCAGGCCAAAGCGGTCAGCAACTACACCAACTCCATCTTGGCCAACATGGAAGCCACCGAAGAGGGTTATGACGAGGCCCTGTTGCTCGACACTTCTGGCTTCGTGTCTGAAGGTGCCGGTGAAAATATTTTTGTGATCAAAGACGGCGTGATTTACACCCCTGATTTGTCAGCAGGCGCATTGAACGGCATCACCCGCAACACGGTGTTCCACATCGCCAAAGATTTGGGCCTCGAAATTGTGCAAAAGCGCATCACACGCGACGAGATCTACATTTGCGACGAAGCGTTCTTTACGGGCACAGCCGCTGAGGTCACGCCAATCCGCGAACTGGATCGCATTGAAATTGGCGCCGGCAGCCGCGGCCCGATCACTGAAAAAATTCAGACCGCTTTCTTTGACATTGTGAATGGCAAAAATCCCAAATACGCTCACTGGTTGACGCGCGTTTAATTCAAGGAAAGAAGCAGCTCATGAGCCATCCTGTTGAACTCCTGGCCAAAGACCTGAACCCCCAAGGCGGTGTCTTTTGCCCCAGCCCCAAAGCAGACATGAAGGTTTGGAACACCCACCCCAAGGTGTACTTGGATGTGGCCCGCGAAGGCCATGCCAAGTGCCCTTATTGCGGCACCGTGTATCAGCTGAAGGCGGGCGAAACCGTCGCCCACGGCCACTGAGAACGCCACTTTCTAGCTCATTGTTCAGCCATGTGATGGGCCGTCTAACTGCGAGCCTTTGCGCATGAAAACACCAAGCTTAGAAATTGCAATTTTTTCCTACAACCGGGGGGAGTACCTTCGCAATTGCGTGACATCCGTTTTGCGCAACATGCCGAATGTACCCTTTCAAATTTTTGACGACGGCAGCGATGACCCTTTGACAGTGGCTTATCTGCAAAGCCTGGGCGAGCAAGTGCGGCCCATGAAGTCAGCCAGCGATGACCGCCATGGTGGTTACTACAACAACATGCAATTCGCACTGCAAACTTGCCAGTCGGATTACCTGTTGATGTTGCAAGATGATTTGCAAATTGTCAGGCCCTTTGGGTTGCCCGACTTGGTCAAAATGCACGGCCTCTTTGAGCACAATCCCGATGTGGCATTCATCAGCCCTCTTTTCATGAAGGGCAGCAAGCGGGCGTATTTTCAGCAGCGCTACCGAGCCGACGACACCCTGCGTTGCTATCGATGGCAGGCCGACCCCACCGAAACCAGCAAAGTTCCCCAGAAATACGCTGACATTGCACTCCTGCACGTCGGTCGACTGCGAGAGCGGGGCTGGCAATTTTCCTCTTCCGAAGAAGGCAACGGCATTTCAGCCAATGCCCTTTGGGGTGACATGATTCAAGCGGCTGAACCTTGGGTTTTTTATGTGCCAGAGGAGCCCGCTTACCGTGGCCGCGTGTTAACTTTTGGTGCCAAGCTGGCCGCCAAAATGTCCGGCAATCAGGTCAAAGCATTTCACGACATGCGGCCACAAGCGGCTTTGGCGTTTGAACAACGCCCTTTGAGCGTTTATCCATTTGCAGAAGATTTTGTACACACCATTGATCCGACTGTGCGCAAGCCCTACAAATTCAACGTTTACCGGACGCGCTGGTTGCCTTTGATACTCAACAAGCTAGAACTTTGGGGCCGTCTTTTATTGCGCCGTTAGACCTCTGCGCGGGTCAAAACGCTTTGGGGTCAATGCCAACATATTGACGCCGCGCACGCCACACACAACTTAAAAACCGAGCAGCCATGCGCAATTGCGCCATGACCCTGCGAGATTTCAACTGGAAGTCGTGCCACGCACCGCGTGTGGGCGGACTTGGCATCTTTTCACGGGCAATGAGTGAGTTTGAATTGATCGGGCAAGCCACACCATAAGCTGTGGCCATGTCTGCCTGAATGGCCATGGCAGGCACGGTTTGCCAAGATTTCAATTGATAGGTGCTGGAGATGAAAGCATCGGCCAATCCCATCCCCTTTTGCGTGAACTTTTGCAGCAAGATACGGGCACCTGCAGGCCACAGCACATAAGCGGCTGCACCTGTGCGGTCTTGCAACAATGGATGGAGGCTCACCTGAATGTCAGCATGGGCGATCGAATGCGTGCCAAGTAATTTTTTGCGTTGGCGCGTCTCAAGTGACACGTAGTCCACCTCTTGCAGTGCAGACAACCAATTGAGCAAAGCAGGCGTGCCACTGGCCAAAAGCGCGTCATCTTCTAGAACCAGAGCGGGCGCATCACTTCTGGCAATGATTTCCCATGCTGCGTGATGGCTCATAAAGCACGCCACTTCGGTGATCTTGATGGGGCGCTCCCAAGAGAACGCATTCTCTCGAAAAAATTGCTCAGAGATGTCTGCAGGTGATCGCGCAGCGATGATTTCTGCGTCCAATCCCAATCTTTGAGCTTGTTGTAATTGGTAAGTTCTCCGCTCTTGGGCCGAAGGTAAATTCAAAATGTAGGTTTTCATTTTCAGACAGGTTTAACGCTGGATTTTGCCATCAAGGTCATCCGGACGCATCCGCCTGCTGAACTAAGAACCCAATGGCAGTCGAACCACAAAACAGGCGCCCCCCCCTGTGCGATCTTCACAGAAAACCCGACCTTGATGTCTCTCTGCAATCGATTTAACCAAGGCCAAACCCAAGCCGACACTGCCCGCCCGTTCACTGGCACCAGGCAGACGGAAGAAAGCCTCAAAGATTTTTTCTCGAAACTGCACCGGCACACCTGGGCCTCGATCACAGACTTTCAACTCAATGTTGTCATCCGTCACAGAACACCACACATGCACATCATCAGGCCCGTTCACAGCGCCATAGCGGGCAGCGTTTTCTAGCAAGTTACGTATCAAGCGGCGCAGCAACTTAGACACCCCCAGCGTTTCAAGGCCTTGGACACCGGCTTGAACGTCCAGCACCGCCCCCACCCGAGCGCACTCTTCGGCGCACAATCCCATGACATCCACCATTTCAATGGTGCCCATGTCTGCTTCTTGGGCATCCAATCGACTGGCCAACAAAATCTCATCGATCAACTGGTCCAGCTCAGCAATGTTGCGCGCAATTTCCTGTTTGGCGCTTTGCGGGTTGGCATCTCCCATCAACTCAAGGCCCATGCGAATGCGCGTCAACGGTGACCGGAGCTCGTGAGAGGCATTGGCGAGCAATGATTTTTGTGAAGCCAACAGCATTTGCTGTGAATTCATCAAATGCTGAACACGCTCTGCGGCGGCATTGAACCTTCTTGACAAATCAGCCACTTCGTCTTGACCGAACTCGACCACGCGCACCGCCAAGTCCCCTTCCCCCCATCGCTGAACGCCTTGCTGCAAAGCCTCTAAACGCTGGGTGAGCCTGCGCACAATGGGAAAGACGCCGATGGCCACCGCCAAACCCACCAACAACAACATCCAGACAAAACCATAAGGCGGCCGCGCCCACCAAGGCGACAGATCACGTGCGGGGCCTCGAGGCCCTTCAAAGGGGCCGCGGGCTGCCATGCCCAAAGGACCCATGCCTGGGCCTGCGTCTGGTCTCGGCAGCATCTCCGGGCCTTGACCCCCAACGGGTGGCCGTCTTGGCAAGAGCAAATGGAGCTGTTGGCCATCGGGCAAAGTCACTTCAAACGCCACGCCCACACCGCGCTGCAATTGTCCGGGCACTGTGCCAATCAAGTCACCCTGTACATTGCGAATCTGCATTTCGCGCAGGCCTTGTGGCCCGTTGTGCACCACATGCTCAACCGACAAACTCCAGGCCCAGCCCACCAGCAACATGAGCACGGCCACGCCGGCCACCACAGCCAGCCAAATGCGCAAGTACAAATGTTTGGCGACAGGACGCAAGCAGCTGAAACTCAAGAAGTCAGACATCAAGCGTTTCACTTTTGTAGTTTGGCAAATACGTAACCCACACCGCGCACCGTCAATATTCGCTCGGGAACTTTGTGATCATCTTCTATGGCCATTCGAATCCGGCCCATGTGCACGTCGATTGATCGGTCAAAGGCTTCCAACTCTCGGCCGCGCACTGCTTCCATGATTTGATCGCGCGTCAACACACGCCCTGCGCGCTCCGCCATGGCCACCAACAAATCAAATTGGTACGACGTTAAATCGCACAGCTTGCCGCTGACAGAGACAGTGCGTGCATCGCGGTCAATCTCAAGGCTGCCAAATTGCATGCGTTGTGCATTGCGCTGAAGGCCATCCGTCTTGCGGCGCAAGATGGCCTTGATGCGCGCCAATAACTCTCTAGGCTCAAAGGGTTTGGGCAAATAATCATCGGCTCCCAACTCCAGCCCAATGATGCGGTCCATGGGGTCACCTTTGGCGGTCAACATCAACACAGGGGTGTGCGCCTGAACGCCGGGCAGCGCTCGAATTTTTTGACAGACTTGCAGGCCATCCATGTCCGGCAGCATCACGTCCAAAATGACAAAGTCCACCGTGTGTTGCTGCAAATGCGCAAGGCCTGCTGCAGCATCACCTGCATGTGAAAAACCAAAACCCGATTGACGCAAATACTCGCCCACCATCATGGCCAGGCGATCATCGTCTTCAATCATCAAAAGATGTGCACTCATACTGTTAGATCAAATTCAGTGTGTCGCAAAGTCACATGATGCGCTTGAACTGACGGCCTGACTCGCCCGCAGGTTAAAGCACGCGTAAAGTTTGGTAAATCAGTCTGCGGGCTGCTGAAAATACCAAGCCAAAGCCACCAGCAACAAGACGGGCAAACCCAACAAAGCCGTTGCATTGAAGAAGCTGGCGTAACCGTGTGCATTGACAAAGTCACCCGAAAATCCAGCAATGAACTTTGGCAGCAGCAACATCATGGAGCTCAGCAGCGCATATTGGGTGGCCGAGTATTTCACATTGGTCAGGGCTGACAAATAAGCAATGAACGCCGCCGAGGCAATGCCGCTGGCCAAATTGTCAGCGGACACCACAGCGATCAAGGCATTCACATCGTGGCCATGGCCACTCAGCCAAGCGAACAGCACATTGCTCAGTGCACTGAGTAAGGCACCCAACATCAAAATTCGCATCACGCCCCAACGCATCGCCATCACGCCACCGATGAAGGCCCCCAGCAAGGTCATGAGCACCCCATAGACCTTGGTGACCGTGGCCACTTCAGCCTTGGTGTAACCCATGTCGACATAAAACGGATTGGCCATGATGCCCATCACCACATCACTGATGCGGTACACCGCAATCAAACTCAAAATCAGGACCGCTTGCCATTGATAGCGGCGCAGAAAATCTGCAAACGGGTCCACCAAGGCGCCTTGCAACCACTCCCGCAGATTGCGAGCTGGCGGCAGCGCGGCCGGTTGTGGCTCTTTTGACAACAACACGGTGGCCCAGCCCACCATCATGCTGGCCGCCATCACCAGATAAGCGGCCTGCCAGGCTGCGTGTACATAGCCCGTGACCGTATTACCTTGAACCCAAGCCGCCACCCACAACACACCTGCGCCGGCCCAAATCATGGCCAAGCGATAACCAGTTTGGTAACTGGCGGCCAGTGCCGCTTGCTGTGTAGGCTCTGCCGATTCAATGCGAAAAGCATCTAGCGCAATGTCTTGCGTGGCTGAGCCCAATGCCACCATCAGGGCACACCAGACCACCGGGCCCAAAGTTTGACTGGGGTCGCTCAGGGCCATGCCCACCAAACCGAGCATCACCACACTTTGGGCCAACAACAACCAGCTTCTGCGACGGCCCAGCAGAAGGGTCAAAAATGGAATGGGCAAGCGATCGACCAAAGGCGCCCAAACCCACTTGAAACCGTAGGCCAGGCCGACCCAACTCAAATAACCAATGGTGCTGCGGTCGATGCCTGCTTCGCGCAAGCGAAAACTCAAGGTGCCCAAGACCAGCAACAAAGGCAGGCCTGCGGCAAAGCCTAAAAAAAGCATGCGCAAACTGGCGGGCTGCAAATAGATGCGCCATGAAGCCAACCAAGACAAAGGTGCGGCAGGCGTGGCTGTAAGGGTTGAGGGCTTTTCTTGCATGACGCCATTATCCAAGCCTGCAAGGGTTTTCCAAAGCAGCCTCACTTGAATTCTTGCTGGGCGGCACTATGATTCAAGCCATGTGCTGGCTTTGCTTTTCATCCGATCCCTCTTCTTCAACACCCCTGTCTTCTCAGGCTGAAGGACTGTCCCGGCGCACATTGTTAAATCACGCGCGATGGGGTGCAGGTTGGGGCTTCAGTGCCTTGGTAGGACTGCCTGCGCTGGCGCAAGTCGATGTGGGCCAAGCTTCTAGCATGCGCAAGCTCATTCCAGCAGAAGCCCTTGAGAACTCAGCCAGACTGCAATACCGGCAAACCTTGGGCGAGGCCAACAGCAAAGGCGCCCTGGCGCCAGACGACTATCCGCAACTGCAGCGCTTGCGCGCCATCGCCAACAGACTGATTCCCCACACCACGCAGTGGAATCCCGATGCGCGCAAATGGAAATGGGAAGTCAACCTGATTGGCAGCAACCAGCTCAACGCCTGGTGCATGCCCGGCGGCAAGATTGCGTTTTACACAGGCATTCTGGACCAGCTCAAATTGACCGACGATGAGGTGGCCATGATCATGGGCCACGAAATGGCGCACGCGCTGCGTGAACATGCACGCGAGAAAATGGCCAAGTCCAAGGCCACAGGTTTGGGACTGTCAGTGGCATCGCAGCTACTGGGCTTGGGCCAACTGGGCGATGTGGCCGCCAACATGGGCACCCAATTGCTCACGCTCAAGTTCAGCCGTGACGATGAAACAGAAGCCGATTTGGTCGGTTTAGAAATTGCGGCACGTGGCGGCTTCAGGCCCGAAGCCAGCGTGCAACTTTGGAAAAAAATGTTGAGTGCCACAGGCGGCAAAGGGCAGCCCAGTTTTTTGTCGACCCACCCAAGCGGCAACAACCGCATTCACGAACTCGAAGCCAATTTGCCGAAGGTGGCGCACCTCTATGAGCAAGCGCTGCAATCTGGCGCGCACTCTAGCACCAACTGACATTCAGGTCCCTCCCACATACGGGTTGCTGCGGCGCTCTTGGCCAAAGGTGCTTTCTGGGCCATGGCCTGGAATGAACACCGTCTCATCGCCCATGGGCCACAGACGCTGCGTGATACTGGCAATCAAGGTGTCGTGATCGCCTTGCGGAAAATCGGTTCGGCCAATGCTGCCCGCAAACAACACATCGCCGACAAATGCGCGCTTGATCTCAGGTGAATAAAAGACCACATGCCCAGGCGTGTGGCCGGGGCAATGTCGAACCTTCAAGGTGTGCGAACCCAATAGAACCGTGTCGCCATCTTGCAGCCAACGTGTGGGCGTGAACACTTCAGCATCAGGGAACTGAAACATGCGGCCTTGGTCTGACAAACGGTCAATCCAAAACTGATCGCCCGGATGCGGCCCCACGATGGGCAAGTTCAAATTGCGCGCCAGCACGGCGGTGCCGCCGGCGTGGTCAATGTGGGCATGCGTCAGCCAAATTTGCTCTAACTTGAGTTGATGCTTGGCCACTTCGGCCAAGATCAAATCCAAGTCGCCGCCTGGATCAATCACAGCCGCTTGACGTGTTTGGTCATCCCAAATCAGGGAGCAGTTTTGCTGGAAAGGCGTGACAGGGATGGTTTGGTACTCAAGCATGGTGCGGTTTCAATGTGTTTCACTTGCAAGGCAATGTAACAAGGTTTGTCCTAGAAACACGTATTGTGAAGTCATGTTCATTGATCGCGCTATGACGACGCCACTTTTTCGCCCAGAAGTGACCCAAGCCAAGCAAGCCTCTTGGTTGGGTGGCATTCATCTGGCCCACAATCCGCGCTATACCGTGGTGGCCAGCGTTGCACTTTTATTGGCCTGCGCTTTGTTGGCCTTCGGTGCTTGGGGCAAAGTAGCTCGCAAAGTTCGTGTGCCCGGCATTCTCATGCCGCAAATGGGCACCCTCGAGTTAAGTACGGCGCAATCGGGTGTTTTGCGAGAGCAACGTGTTCAAGAAGGTGATTGGGTAGAACAAGGCCAAGTCTTGTTTGTCGTCAACACAGACAAAAATACCGCCGAAGGCAGCACTGCAGCCTTGTTGGCGTCTCATTTGGCACAAAGGCGCAGCACGCTTTTGGCTGAACGCAGTTCGCGCATCGCGCAGCATCAGCAAAGGGAAATGCACTTCCTCGAACGCATCCGGTCCTTAACACTTGAAACCACACAGGCACAACAAGAACAAGCCTTGGTTCATCGCCGCGTTGAGCTGGCGGAAAAAACATGGCAACGTTTTTCACAAATTGCACGCGAGGGTTATGTCTCCGATATTCAGGCCCAAAACAAACAAGAAGAACTCATCGACCTGCAATCACGGTTAGAAAGTTCACAACGCAGCGGCGTCATATTGACGCGCGAACAGGGCGCTGCGCAAGCGGAGTTGCACAACCTTCAAAAGCAATTGGCCATTGATTTGCTGCAACTCGACCGATCGTTGGCCAGTCTCGATCAAGAAATATCAGAGAACCAATCTCGCAAAACCAGCAGCGTGATCGCACCTCAAGCAGGCCAAGTGAGCACCCTGCATTTGCCGCTCGGGGCGACCGTGCAAGCAGGTCAAACCATTGCCAGCTTGTTGCCCTACACTGACCGCACACCACAAGCGCACCCAGCCGAACCAAGGCTCATGGCTGCGCTTTTTGCGCCAACGAGGACCGCAGGCTTCATCCAGCCCGGGCAAGAGGTTTGGCTTCGACTGGCGGCTTACCCCTATCAAAAATTTGGGCTGGCCAAAGGTCAAGTGGTCAAAGTGAGTGGCACCCCCATTGCGCCGCAAGACTTACCACATGGGCAGGGCACAGCACTGCTGGCTTCAACGCAAAGCAACGAACCACTCTTCAGAATTCAAGTGGCCCTGGCATCGCAACAGGTGATGGCATTTGGCCAAGCCCATGTGTTGCGCCCTGGCATGACGCTTGACGCTGACGTCATCCAAGATGTCCGGGGGATCTGGGAATGGATTTTTGAGCCGCTATTGGCCATCCACGCACGACAGGCCACATCATGAAATTCATTCAAAAAATCAGAGCTTCGCAATGCAATCGGCATGGCTTCATCGATGCCTTGGTCGGCGTCATTGTGTTCCAAACGCTCAACGTCACGCTGATCATCCTCTTAGGCAATCTCGACAAAGCGCCTGTCGACGAGATGCCAATTTCCGAAGGCAAGTTGCTGTTTTATATGCTGCTCATGGCACCCCTGTTTGAAAATTTATTAATGATTGGTGCGGCAGCCATCCATGAAAAATTATTCAATCGAAAATTTTTATTTGTGGTGACACCGGTCTTGATGACCGCCCTCCACTTCACAACAACACAGGAACTTCCATTCCCCACCGCCATCCGAGTCATCGAACTCTTTGGATTTTTTTATGTTTATTTGAAGCAATACGATTTGCACAAGTTGGAAATAGGCAAATCCAGGGCTTTGATTTTGAGCAGCATTCTCCACTTTGCATGCAATGCCACCGTCATTTTGGTCTTGTACATATTTGATTTTTTAATCGACGCTGAAACGATTTTTTCAGCATAACCAGGAGCGTGAAATGAGAAGTTTAAATATCGAAGAATTGCCCGAAGTTCAAGGCGGTGGCCTTGCCCTCAAGTGGGCGGAGAGGCTGGGAACCGCTATCGCCAATAGTTTAGCGGTGATCGACGCAGCCTCGCGCATTGACACCGTGGCCTTGATCAACGATTCCACCGTCAACCACGACAACACCAACCCCATGGGTGACCACACCCAGGAAAATTAAGGCGACGCCATACAGCCGCCTACACACCTCGAATGTGTAGGCTGTTTGTTTTGAAATTATTTTTGAACTTTGCGTTGAACCCCGTCTTACAACTTCAAACCTCCGAGTGCGGGCTGGCTTGCCTTTGCATGATTGCCAATGCGCGTGGCCAGCATTGGCGACTCATGGATTTGCGCGAAAAATTTCCACAGTCACTGAAGGGCGCCAACCTCAAACAACTCATCGATCAAAGCCATGTTCTTGGCTTCAACGCCAGGCCCGTTCGATTGGAGTTAGACGAGTTGCATCAACTCCAATTGCCCTGCATCTTGCATTGGGACTGCAACCATTTTGTGGTGTTGCAGAAAGTCAGCGGCACCAAAGTCACAGTGATGGACCCGGCCCTGGGTATTCGCACCCTCTCGCGAGCAGACATATCGCAACGCTTCACAGGGGTGGCACTCGAACTCTCGCCTCAAGCTCATTTCAAAACCAAAGCCCCTCCCAAATCTTTTCCCCTGTCATTGCTCACGGGCCACATCCAGGGCTTTGGCAAATCTGCCTTACAAATTGTGGCCTTGGCTTTCGTGCTCGAGTTGTTTGCCATCTTCATGCCGATCTTCAACCAGGCCGTTGTAGACGATGTCTTGACATCGGGTGACCACGAACTGCTGTCGGTCTTGGTCCTTGGATTTGCCCTCATCCTCCTGAGCCAATCTGCTCTTTCATTTGCGCGGAGTTGGTGGGTGATGGTCTTAAGTCAAACCATTTCCATTCAATGGTTGAGCAATGTCTTTGCACACTTGCTCAAGTTGCCTGCACCTTGGTTTTCGCAACGCCATTTGGGCGACATCTCTTCGCGCTTTGGCGCAGTGCATGACATTCAAAAAACTTTAACGCAAACCAGCATCGAATCTGTGCTGGACGGCACCATGGCCATTGCAGCCTTGGCCATGATGTTCATCTACTCACCCCCACTCACATGGGTGGTCTTGATTGCCACCTGCTGCTATGCACTGGTCCGCTGGATCAGTTACAGCCCTTTTCGCCATGCTGCTTCAGAGCGCTTGGTGTTGTCGGGACAAGAACACAGTCATTTCATTGAAACGCTGCGCGCCATGACGCCGCTCAAATTGTTTGGGCGTGAAAACGAAAGAAGAGCCCGTTGGCAAAGCCTCATGGTGGAAGTGATGAACCGTGATTTTCAAACTGCCAAACTCAACATGGGATTCAATGCGGCTCGAACACTGATCTTTGGTTTAGAAAATTTGTGTGTGTTCTGGACAGGTGCCAAAATCATTCTTTCATCTCAAGGGCCTGAGCGCAGCAACTCCGTTTTCACCATTGGCATGTTGCTTGCCTTCATCAGCTACAAGGTGCAATTCACAGGGCGCGTCAGCGCCTTGATCAACCAAGGCATTGAACTGAAGATGCTCAATTTGCATCGCGACAGATTGGCTGACATCGTCCTCACATCTCCCGAGCAAGACACGCCTCATGGCAATTTGCCCGCGCATGATTTATCGCACTTGCCGGCCAGTCTTGAACTGCGCAATGTGTCCTTTCGCTACAGTGAAGGCGAGCCGTGGTTGCTCCACAATCTGGACTTGTACATTCATGCTGGCGAGCATGTGGCCATTACGGGGGCCAGTGGTTGCGGGAAAACCACCTTGCTCAAAATCTTATTGGGCTTGATCACGCCCACGCAAGGCATGGTTTTGTATGGCGGCGTACCCATTGCCCAATTGGGTTTGTCCAATGTGCGCCGCAAAATTGGGGTGGTGATGCAAGAAGACGTATTGCTCACAGGCAGCATCGCCGACAACATTGCCTTTTTTGATTTGGCGCTCAATCAACAAAGAGTTGAAGCCTGTGCACAGCTGGCAGAAATTCACCACGACATTGTGCGCATGCCCATGGCCTATCACAGCCTCATTGGTGAGTTGGGCTCTGGGCTCAGTGGAGGTCAAAAGCAACGCCTCTTATTAGCACGTGCACTTTATGCGCAACCGACTGTTCTGGCTTTAGACGAAGCCACCAGCCACTTAGACATGCAGAATGAACGTGCCGTATCTCACACATTGAAGCAACTCAAACTCACACGCATCGTCATTGCCCACCGCCCCGAGACCATTGCCCAAGCCGACCGACAAATTGATTTCAGTCGCTTAGGACCTCAGATGGGCGTAAGATGAGCCCACTCAAACACAACCCGTGTCTGCCTGATTGTCTATGTGACATCCACCACTTTACCCGCGCCTTCTTCAACTTCACAGTCTTCACCGCCCTGGAAAAGTTCTTCGGGCTATCTCACCAAGCAAGAATCCATCGCTGTGCAAGGCGTTTCGAATCTGATCATTCGTTCACTGCTAGACAAGCAGCAGTTTTACGACCCCGATGATGCAGCGCTGGATCTGGGCATTTCTTCTGCATTTTGGTCCCTTTTTGGTTTGCTCTGGCCTTCGGGCTCGCACCTTGCAGAGCGCATGGCGCTGCGACCGGTCAATGCACAAGAGCGTATCCTTGAAATTGGTTGTGGCCTTGCTTTGTCAAGTTTGGTGGGACACAGACGAGGGGCCAACATCACGGCTTCCGACTGCCACCCCTTGGCGGGTGCGTTTTTAAAAGAAAATTTGCGCTTGAACAACTTAGCGCCCATGGCATACAGACATGGTCACTGGGGTCAACACAATGATCAGCAACAAGACGCAACCGTCAATAGCAAATTTGATTTGATCATTGGCAGCGACATCTTGTATGAACGCGATGAGCGTGGCGATTTAGCGCACTACATCAACGACCACATGGAAGATCATGCAGAGGTTTGGGTGGTTGATCCCAACCGCGGCAACCGTGCACATTTTCACCGCAACATGGCCGCTCAAGGTTTTTTACTCAGCGAAGAAGCCTTGGACATTTCGGCCAAAGAACACACAGCCGCTTACAAAGGCAGGATGCTGACCTACTACCGCGAGTGAACGCGTCACTCAAAGTGCCCAGTCGTACTCAATGGTCAATGGCGCATGGTCACTGAACCGCGTTTCTTTGTAGATCTCTGCTTTTTGTGCGCCAGCCGCTAAGCTTGTAGTGGCCAATTGATAGTCCAAGCGCCAGCCCACATTCTTGGCATACGCTTGGCCTCGATTGCTCCACCAGGTGTAGCAAGCATCGGTGGCTTCAGGATGCAAGCGGCGATACACATCCACCAGCGGGCCTTCCGTGGTCATGTGCGTCATCCAAGCGCGCTCCTCTGGCAAAAAGCCGCTGTTCTTGAGGTTGCCCTTCCAGTTCTTCAAGTCGGCTTGTTGGTGCGCAATGTTCACATCGCTGCACACAATGAATTCACGCTGCGCACCCAAGGCCTTCAAATGAGGCCCCATGAAATCCAAGAAGCGAAACTTGGCTTCTTGCCTTTCAGGGCCTGAGGAGCCGCTCGGAAAATACGTGCTGATCACTGACAGTTTGCGCTTGGGTGTGTCAAAGCGCACTTCTACAAAGCGTCCTTCGGCATCAAACTCGTCACAACCCATGCCCACCACGACCTCACTGGGTTCGTGCTTGCTGTACACCGCCACGCCCGAGTAGCCCTTCTTTTGGGCAAAATGAAAATGACCCTTGAGGCCCGCCAGGGTCTCAAATTTGCCTGCCACATCGGGCGCTTGTGCTTTAACCTCTTGCACGCAAATACAATCGGGATTGTTTTGAGCAATCCAAGCCTCCACCCCTTTGGTGGCCGCAGAACGGATGCCGTTCAAGTTCAAGCTGCTTAATTTAAACAAGGATTTCCCCATGGTGACTGGACACACGCCCCCAACCGACACAGCGGCCTTGGCGCAAGAGTTTGTTCAATTTTCCGTCGATGCAGGCGTGCTGCGGTTTGGTGAGTTCAAAACCAAAGCCGGCCGCATGAGCCCTTATTTCTTCAACGCAGGCTTGTTTGACGATGGCGCCAAACTCGGGAAACTGGCTCAATTCTATGCAAAAGCTTTGGTGGCCAGCGGGATCGAATTTGACATGATTTTTGGCCCTGCCTACAAAGGCATTCCTTTGGGTGCGGCGGTGTCAATTGAATTGGCGCGCTTGGGCAAAAACGTACCATTTGCCTACAACCGCAAAGAAGCCAAAGACCACGGCGAAGGGGGCACCTTGGTGGGCGCACCGCTCAAAGGTCGTGTACTCATTGTGGACGACGTGATGAGCGCAGGCACTGCGGCACGCGAGTCGATTGAGCTGATCAAAAAAGCCGGCGCCACTGCGCACGCCATCGCCATTGCCTTGGACCGACAAGAAATGGCCACCGAAGTTCAAGCCGATGGTACGGTGAAAGATGTGCCACACAGCGCCGTGCAATATGTGCGCAACACCTTGGGCATGGGCGTGTGCTGCATTGCGCAGCTGTCTGACTTGCTCGCTTACTTGTCGACTCAAAGCGGCAACGAGATGGGCCAGCACCTGCCCAAGGTACAAGCCTATCGCGATCGTTACGGCGTTTAACGATTCAGAATTGCGCTTCAGCTGAGCTTGAAGCGCAATTCTCTTTAAGCCTGTAGCTTCTTCAGCAAAAGCTCATTCACTTGCGCTGGGTTGGCCTTGCCTTTGCTGGCCTTCATGATGGGTCCCACCAAACCGTTCAAGGCTTTGCTGTTGCCCGCTCTGAACTCTTCGACGTTCTTCGGATTGGCCGCCAGTACTTCGTCAATGATGGCTTCCAAGGCACCGGTGTCGTTCATCTGCTTCAGGCCTTTGGCCTCAATGATGGCATCCACTTCGCCGCCTTCAGTCCACAGCGCATCAAACACTTGTTTGGCCGCGCTGTTGCTGATGGTGTTGTCGGCAATGCGGCCAATCATGGCGGCCAGTTGCGCAGCACTCACAGGCGCTTGATCAATGCCCACTTCACCGGCGTTCAAGCGACGAGACACTTCACCCATCACCCAGTTGCTGACCAACTTGGCTTGTCCACAGGCCTTGGCGGCCGCTTCAAAGTAAGCCGCCATGGCTTTGCTTTGCGTCAGCGTGGTGGCGTCGTACTCGGGCACGCCGTAGTCGGCCACAAAACGTGCCGCCATGACGCGAGGCAGCTCGGTCATCTCGGATTGCACACGGGCTACCCAGTCGCGACCAATCACCAAAGGCGGCAAGTCGGGATCAGGGAAGTAACGGTAATCGGCCGCATCTTCCTTGGTGCGCATGGCGCGGGTTTCGCCCGTATCGGGGTCGAACAGCACCGTGGCTTGTTGAATCTCAAAGCCGTCTTCAATTTGCTCAATTTGCCAGCGCACTTCAAAGTCGATGGCTTGCTGCATGAACTTGAAGCTGTTCAAGTTTTTAATTTCGCGGCGAGTGCCTAAAGGGGCGCCAGGCTTGCGCACCGACACGTTGGCATCGCAACGGAAACTGCCCTCTTGCATGTTGCCATCGCAAATGCCAATCCAGGTGACAATTTTGTGCAGCTCTTTGGCATACGCCACCGCTTCTTCGCTCGAGCGAATGTCGGGCTCGGTCACAATTTCCAACAGCGGTGTGCCTGCACGATTCAGGTCGATGCCGCTCTGGCCAATGAAGTCTTCGTGCAAAGATTTGCCAGCGTCTTCTTCCAAGTGCGCACGCACCAAGCGAACTCTTTTTTTCTCATCGCCCACAAAGAAAGACACCTCGCCGCCTTGCACCACCGGAATTTCAAACTGACTGATTTGATAGCCCTTGGGCAAATCTGGGTAGAAGTAATTTTTGCGCGCAAAAATACTTTCTTCAGCAATGTGTGCACCCACCGCCAAGCCCAATTCAATGGCGCGTTCCACCGCACCTTTGTTCATGACGGGCAGCGTGCCAGGCAAAGCCAAATCCACCGCACACGCTTGCGTGTTGGGCTCTGCACCAAACGCAATCGGTGCACGGCTGAAAATTTTGCTCTGTGTCGAAAGTTGGGCGTGGGTTTCAAAGCCAATGACCACTTCGTAGCCTTGGACCAACAGCGTTTTTTGTTTCGTGCTCATTTTGCGCCTCCTGCTTGACGGAGGTGAAAGTCAGTGGCCTGCTGCAAACGGTGTGCAGCATTGAGCAACTGCACTTCTTTGAAATAATTGCCAATCAGCTGCAAGCCCACAGGCATGCCCTCTTCGCCAAATCCTGCTGGCACGCTCATGCCAGGCAAGCCCGCCAAAGAAGCTGGCAAGGTAAAGATGTCGGCCAAATAATTGGCCACAGGATCGTCGGCTTTTTCGCCCAACTTCCAGGCCACTGTAGGTGCAACAGGTCCTGCAATGACGTCGCAAATTTGGAAGGCTTGCTGGAAGTCATCGGAAATCATGCGGCGAATTTTTTGCGCTTGCAGGTAGTACGCATCGTAGTAACCGTGCGACAACACATAGGCGCCCGTCATGATGCGGCGCTTCACTTCTTCGCCAAAACCTTCGGCGCGCGAGCGCTTGTACATCGACACGAGATCTGTGTAGTCCTTGGTGCGATGGCCAAACTTCACGCCATCAAAACGACTCAAATTGCTTGACGCTTCTGCGGGCGCAATGATGTAGTAAACGGGAATGGAAAGCTCTGTGCGCGGCAAGCTGATGGGGACCAACTTGGCGCCCAGCTTTTCGTATTCTTTCAACGCAGCATCGACGGCGGCGCGAACACCCGGCGCCAAACCTTCACCAAAGAATTCTTTGGGAATGCCAATGCGCAAGCCATCGATGGATGCATTCAAATCGCGCGCAAAGTTTTCTGCAGGCACATCCAAAGATGTGGAGTCGCGGTCTAAGTCGGGGCCACACATGGCTGACAACATCAGCGCGCAGTCTTCTGCGGTGCGGGCCATAGGGCCAGCTTGGTCCAAGCTCGACGCATAGGCAATCATGCCGTAACGTGATGCACGGCCGTAAGTGGGCTTGATGCCCGTGATACCGCAAAAGCTGGCGGGTTGGCGAATCGAACCACCCGTGTCGGTGCCGGTTGCAGCCGGCACCAAGCGCGCAGCCACTGCGGCCGCACTGCCACCCGACGATCCGCCAGGTACACGCGCTGTGTCCCAAGGATTGGTCACGGATTTGTAAGCGGAGTTCTCATTGGACGAACCCATCGCGAATTCATCGCAATTGAGCTTGCCCACATTGACCATGCCCGCGCCGCCTTCTTGCACACCCAATTTGCGCACCACGGTCGCGTCAAACGGCGAGCGATAGCCCTCCAGCATCTTGGAGCCGGCCGTGGTGGGGAAGTCGGTGGTGACAAAAATATCTTTGTGGGCCATGGGCACGCCAGCCAAAGTGCCCGCCGTGCCCGCAGCCAATTGCGCATCGGCTTCTTTGGCTTGCGCCAGGCTGGCTTCTGGGTTGAGACTTAAAAAAGCCCCAGAATTATCGGCCTGGCAACGGGCCAAAAAGTGCTGGGTGAGTTCTGTCGCGCTGATTTTCTTCGCGCGAAGGTCAGCAGCCAAGGCTGCCACGGTCATGTCGTGCAATGCGGTCATGCTGGCCCCTTACTCAATCACTTTGGGAACCAAAAACAGTCCCCGCTCCACGGCGGGGGCGCTTTGTTGGTTGGCTTCCCGCTGGTTAGGCTCGCTGGCCACATCAGCGCGCAGGCGCAAGGCCACTTCCTGGATGGTAGCGATGGGGTGCGGCAAGGGCTGAACGCCCGTGGTGTCCACAGCCCGCATGGCGTCCACAATGGTGAAAAAGCCGTTGATTTGGTCCAACATGCGTTGGCCCTCCTCTGGCGCGAGCTCTAACCGGGCCAAATTGGCAATCCGGTCAATATCTTGGGCAGTCAATGACATAAAAAATCAACTCTTTACGGGCTCTTTACTGGCGCTGAAGGCCCCAAATTTGGAGGCGCTTTTTGCGTTTTTTTTCAAGCGATCGGTTATTATCGTGCGTTCGCTGCAAGCTCTCCAAAAAAGCTTGTTCAAGCCCACAATTTTTACCCTTCAATGACCCCCCAAACTGCAAGCCAGCCACAACGCGGCTGCATTGCTTAGGATTTGTTATGTTCAGCTCGTTTCGACGTTATTTTTCTACCGATTTGGCCATTGACCTGGGTACGGCCAACACCCTGATCTTCGTCCGCGACAAAGGCATCGTCCTTGACGAGCCCTCTGTGGTGGCCATTCGCCACGAAGGCGGCCCCCAGGGCAAGAAAGTTTTGCAAGCTGTCGGCCACGAAGCCAAGTCCATGCTGGGCAAGGTTCCCGGCAACATTGAGGCCATTCGCCCCATGAAAGACGGCGTGATTGCCGACTTCACCGTGACAGAGCAAATGCTCAAGCAATTCATCCGCATGGTGCACCCCCGCAGCACCTTCCGCCCCAGCCCCCGCATCATCATTTGCGTGCCCTGCGGCTCTACCCAAGTAGAGCGCCGCGCCATTCGCGAATCGGCCTTGGGTGCAGGCGCCTCCGAGGTGTACCTCATCGAAGAGCCCATGGCCGCTGCCATTGGCGCAGGTTTGCCCGTGTCAGAAGCTTCTGGCTCCATGGTGGTCGACATTGGTGGCGGCACCACCGAAGTGGGCGTCATCTCCTTGGGTGGCATGGTCTACAAAGGCAGCGTGCGTGTGGGTGGCGACAAATTTGACGAAGCCATCATCAACTACATCCGCCGCAACTACGGCATGCTGATTGGCGAGCCCACCGCTGAAGCCATCAAGAAAAGCATCGGTTCTGCCTTCCCAGGCAGCGAAGTTCGCGAGATGGAAGTCAAAGGCCGCAACCTGTCTGAAGGCGTACCCCGCAGCTTCACCATCAGCAGCAACGAGATTTTGGAAGCCCTGACCGATCCGCTGAACAACATCGTCTCTGCCGTCAAAACAGCCCTCGAGCAAACACCCCCCGAGTTGGGCGCCGACATTTCTGACCGCGGCATGATGCTCACCGGTGGTGGCGCTTTGCTGCGTGACCTCGATCGTTTGTTGTCCGAAGAAACCGGCCTGCCGGTCTTGGTGGCCGAAGACCCCCTCACCTGCGTGGCCCGCGGTTGCGGCATGGCGCTTGAGCGCATGGACCGTCTGGGCAGCATCTTCACCAGCGAATAAGCCTGGCGCAATCCATGGCGCTGGCGTCGATCGATCGCTCACCCCCACCCTTTTTCAGGGTGGGTTTTGCGCCCCTGACCAAACTCATTTTTTTCAGTGCCTTGTCGGTGCTGCTGATGTTTGGCGATAAGCAATTGCAATACACCCAACCGCTGCGCGCTGGGCTTTCAACCCTGATCTTGCCCGTGCAGTGGCTCGTTCTTCAACCGGGCCATGCCGCCTCGGCCATCGGCGACTATTTTCAAAGCTTGGACCAAGCGCAAAAAAACTTGCAAGCCGTGCAAGTCAAAGCCTTGAACCAATCTCTGCGCGCCCAACAAGTTGAGCAATTGCTCATCGAAAATCAAAGCCTCCGGCAATTGGCCGGTTTGCAAAGCACTGTGGCCACCCCATCCCAAGTGGCCGAGGTTTTGTTTGACGTGCCCGACCCCTACAACCAGCGCATTGTCATCAACAAAGGGCAAAGCAAAGATGTGGTGCTGGGTTCGCCCGTGATGGACATTGGTGGCGTGGTGGGACAGGTCACGCGCGTGTACCCGCTCACCGCCGAAGTCACCCTCCTCACAGACCGTGACCAAAGCATCCCGGTGCTCAACAGCCGCACTGGCGCGCGCAACATCACCAGCGGCGACATCGTGGCAGGCGTGCCCGTCATCGAGTTGAAGTTCGTCCCCGCCAGCGCCGACGTCAAAGAAGGCGACCTGCTCACCACCAGTGGCATTGATGGTGTCTACCCCGCTGGCCTGCAAGTGGCGCGCATCAGTCACATCGAGCGGCGCGTGGACATCTCATTTGCGCGCATCCATGCCACCCCTTTGGCAGACATGAAAGGCCGGCACGTCTTGGTTCTCAAACCCACCGGCACACAGAACAACAGCAAAGGAAAAACGCCATGATGGAGCGTGGTCAAGCCCTGCTGCTGCCCGTCAGCCCGTGGTTCATCGCGGGCAGTTTGGTGGTGTCCCTGCTGTTGAGCATGTTGATGGGCTTGTCACAAGCGCTCTGGCTGCCCGATGTGTTGGCGGTCAACATTTTCTTTTGGGGCATTCACCAGCCGCGCAGGGTTGGCATGGGCATCGCTTTTTTCTTAGGCCTTTGGATGGATGTGCAGCAGTCGTCCCTCATGGGGCAGCACGCCTTGTGCTACGTGGTGCTCAACTACTTGGCCTTCAGCATGCACCGCCGACTGTTGTGGTTCACGATCAAAGAGCAGATGATTCAAATTTTGCCTTTCTTCATTGTGGCCGATGCCTTGGGCTTGGTCATTCGCCTCACAACGGGCGACGATTTTCCGGGTTGGTCGATCTTGCTAACGCCCTTCCTGGCCACACTGCTGTGGCCTATCGCCAATTTCATCTTGCTGGCACCACAGCGTCGCGCGCACGATCCTGACGCCAACCGGCCCATTTAAGCCATGGCGTTTCACCTGCCCTCGTTAAGCGAGCTGCGCAACACCGAGTTTGAAATCTTCAAGTTTCAAACGCGGGTCATGGTCTTGCAGGGTGTTGTGTTGTTGTGCTTTGCACTTTTGGGCATGCGCTTGTTTTATTTGCAAGTCATTCGTCACGACGACTTGCTAGAGCAAGCGGAAAACAACCGCACCGCCATCCTGCCCACCGTGCCCAACCGAGGGACCATCCTGGACCGCAATGGCGTGATCTTGGCCAACAACTATTCGGCGTACACCTTGGAGATCACGCCGTCGCGGGTGAAAGATTTGGAAGCCACCATCGACAGCTTGGCAGAGATCGTTGACATCCCCTTGCGCGACCGACGTCGCTTCAAACGCATGCGCGAAGAGTCTAAAAATTTTGATTCACTGCCCATTCGCTCGCGTCTGACGGACGAAGAGGTGGCCAAATTCACAGCGCAACATTACCGCTTCCCCGGCGTTGAAATCAAAGCCCGTCTGTTTCGAAATTACCCCTTTGGTCATTTGGCCAGCCATGTCGTGGGCTACATCGGCCGCATCAATCAAAAAGAAAAAGAGCAACTTGAAGACAACGATGACGACGGCAACTACCGCGGCACGCAATACATCGGCAAACTCGGTGTTGAGCAGCGATACGAACGCGAATTGCACGGCATCACGGGTGTGCAAGAAGTAGAAACCTCGGCCGGAGGCCGTGCTGTCCGCAGACTGGCCAGTCGTCCGGCAACCCCCGGTCAAAACGTGGTGCTCTCCCTTGACATCAAGTTGCAAAAAATGATCGAGGACCTGTACGGCGACAGGCGCGGTGCGCTGGTGGCGCTGGACCCGCGTACAGGCGAAGTCTTGGCCTTTGTCAGCAAGCCCACGTTCGATCCCAATTTATTTGTCGACGGCATTGACAGTGAAAGCTGGAAAATGCTCAGCGAGTCTATTGACAAGCCCTTGCTAAACCGCGCCATTCGCGGCACCTATCCACCGGGCTCCACGTACAAACCTTTCATGGCGCTGGCTGCCCTTGAAACAGGCAAGCGCAGTGCGAGCGAAATCATCAACGACCAAGGCTCATGGACTTTCGGTGGCCACACCTTTCGAAGTCATGGCGACACAGGCTTAGGTCCTGTCGACATGGTTCGCTCCATCGTCTTGTCCAGCAACGTTTATTACTACTCCTTGGCCAACACCTTGGGGGTCGACACCATTCATGACTTCATGAAGCCCTTAGGCTTTGGTCAAATCACAGGCATTGACTTACCTGGCGAACTCAAAGGCATCTTGCCAAGCACCGAGTGGAAAAAGAACGCCTACAAAAAACCCGAACACCAACGCTGGTACGGTGGCGAAACCATCTCTTTGGGCATTGGACAGGGCTACAACGCTTTCACCATGATGCAGCTCGCCGCCGCCACAGCCACTCTGGCCAATGGTGGCACGCAATTCAAACCACGCCTTGTGAAAGCAACGCAAGACCCCATCCAAAGAATCGACAGGCCTGTGTCTGTCGGTGAGCCCCTCCCTTTAGGCTTCAAACCAGAGAACATTGCTGTGGTTCGCCAAGGCTTGATTGGCGTTGCCAAAGAGGGGACGTCTGCGCATGTGTTTGCTGGCACCCCTTACCAAAGCGCAGGCAAAACAGGTACCGCCCAGGCCGTCACCATTGGCCAAAAGGAAAAGTACAACGCCAGCAAACTGGAAGAGCATCAGCGCGACCACGCTTTGTACATGGCCTTTGCGCCTGCCGAAAATCCGCAAATTGCCTTGGCCATGGTGGTTGAAAACGCCGGCTTTGGCGCGGCACAAGCGGCCCCCATTGCGCGACGCGTTTTTGATTATTGGTTGTTGGGTGACTACCCCAGCCTCGATGACATTCAAGCTTCTCAGAAGGGCGCTGCGGCCACGCCTATTGGTGTTCGTCGCCGCAAAGAGGACGTTCAACTGATCCCAACCGAAGGGGTCGCTGGCGTGATGGGCAATCGTTAAGCGTGTGCCTTGATCGACCTGCTGCTGGTCTGCACGGTTGAGCCCTGATCAGCTCAACAAGATGTAACCTTTTTTGACCAAGCAGTCTCTGAATTTGACGACATTGAAATGATCGGCCATTGAACCATCGTTTTCAGATTGAACTTGTTTGTAGCACTGCTGTTTATCCGCTTTGTACTTCTCAACATTCAGGCTGTCTATCGTGGCAGGGTTGTAGGCGCCTGACGATGAATCCGAATTCAAGAGACCCACATTCAAAGTGGTGCATCCTTGGCATAACAGCAATGTGAGTCCTGCAAATAAGTGTCTCATGATGCCTTGATAATCTATATTGTTCTATAAATTATAACCATCAAAATTACAACGAACAGAGACCTCTTCTTTCACGTCCTTCTCTCATGGATGCTTTGATCAGGGCATTCCGCACGACTCACAAGATAAGGCTTTCACAGAATTCTTCAGAGTGGCACCCAACAACGCAATCCGGGGTGTGGGCTTGGGGCTGTCGATTGTGGACCGAATCGCGCGTGCACATTGCGGTCATGTTCAACTGACCCGTTCACCTGGAAATGGCGCTACTTTTTGCATTGATCTACCGCTGACCTAGCCAAACAAATTAATGGTGACAAGGAAAGCTTGGTGCGGCTGGCGGGGATCGAACCCACGACCCTTGGCTTCGGAGGCCAATACTCTATCCACTGAGCTACAGCCGCGCTCGATTCATTGCTGAGAGAGGACGCCGATTATGGCACGCGCCCTTCCATTAGATGGATTTACCCCGAGAATTTGAAATCTCGGAGGTTATAATCAAAAGTTGATTCCGATCAACCGGACACAGTTCAATAGAGATTTATTGAGGACGCTATGAGCGACAACAGCCACGATCAAGCCCACGAAGACCACACTGGCCCGGTCAAAACACCCAAACAAATGTTGATGTTGAGCTTTGCTTCTTTCATCATCCCTGTGTTCATCATCATTGGCTTGGTGTACTACGTTACCTCCGCCAACAAAACAGCCCCTGGTGGCGACACCGAGCGTGCCGTTGCTGAGCGCATCCAAAAAGTGGGTTCTGTTGAAATCCGCGATGCCAACCGCCCCCTCAAATCTGGCGAAGACGTTTACAAAGCTCAGTGCTCGACTTGCCATGCCACAGGTGCAGCAGGCTCTCCCAAGTTTGGCGATGTTGCGGCTTGGGCTCCCCGCATCAAAACCGGTTTTGATGCTTTGATCAATTCAGCACTCAAGGGCAAAAATGCCATGGGTGCACAAGGCGGTGGCGATTTCAGCGACATCGAAATTGCGCGTGGCGTGGCCTACATGACGTCTGCTGCTGGCGGCAAATTCAAAGAACCTGAAGCACCCGCTGCGCCTGCAGAGAAGAAGTAATCAAGGCGGCCCTTTTGACAGGGTCTTGACGCAAAGAACCGCTCGATGCACATCAGAGCGGTTTTTTTTGGCCTGCTGCAGGGCTGACGCAATAGCCAAATCGCTGGGGCATCTCTTTAGCATCCAAGGCTTGTAGTGGCCACAAACCTTGCTCAAGCCCTTCTGCAGCTTGCGCCACATCAAGTGTGTGCAGCAAACCAACGCCCATGCTGGTTTCAAAGTAAACACGACCTTCTGCATCGCTGAAGCAGGCCAGTGCCTGCGCTTGTTGGCCGGTTTGTGCGCTCAGTTTGAAATCATCAGACATGCGCCACACCCAAGGGGTGGCGGCCAACTCAACATAAACACGTTGCGGGCCATTCTGAAAAAACCAGGCGCCCGCCTCGTCGACAGCGTAATTGCGGTGAATGAATTCAATCAATTTTTCGTGTTGCAGCAGTGAGCCTTTGGAGCCCGGTACACCGCTTTGAAAAGCACCGCAGGCTTGTGCCGCATCATCGCGCAGGTACCAGTGCCCGCGTTCGTCCAGCCCTAACCAGCCATAGCAATCTGGCACGTTGGGCCACTTGGCCATCGCTTGTTTGACAAGATCATCCATGGGCTTGATCTGACGAGATGTGCCGCAAAAGCCAAGCACCCACCGCTTGCGGCATGGCTTTCAAGTGCCCAGGCCAGTGACCCCTGGCAAAGCCCACATGGCCGCCGCCTTCTGGATGCCACAATTTAACGTGCGTGCTGACTTTGTTTTGAGTTGGTAAGCTGCTTGCGGGTACAAAGGGATCATTCTTTGCATTCAAAGCCAATGCAGGGACGCCAATCTGGCCCATCAGAGGCAGCGCAGAAGCACGCTGCCAGTAATCGTCGGTGTTCTTAAAACCGTGCAAAGGCGCTGTGAACACATCGTCAAATTCGTACAAGTCTTTGGCTGCCATCAGTTTTTGAACGTCAAACAATCCTGGATGTTGTTTTAACTTGGCCATGGCTTTGGGCTTCATGGTCCGCAAAAACATGCGCGTGTAGACCTGCCGATTCAAACCCTCACCCATGGCTTTGCCGCTGGCGCTCAAGTCCAAGGGTGAGCAGACTGATGCGACTGCCTTCACGACTTCTTGAGCGCTTTGGCCATGCTCGCCAGCCCAACGCATCAATGCGTTACCTCCCAAAGACACACCCGCGGCCACCAAACCTGGTCGGCCTTCTGTGTCTGCTCGACGTTTCAACTTTCGCAGCAAATGATCAATCTCTTGATGATCGCCAGAGTGATAGGCGCGAGGTGCTAAATTCAAACTGCCGCTGCAGCCTCTGAAATGTGGAACCACCAAGTCGCAGTCGTTGTGCAAGGCCCAATCTGCAAAGGCTTGTGCATAGTGACTGCTTGACGAACCCTCGAGACCATGAAACAAAACGAGCAGGGGTTTAGCCGCCGAAGGGTTGACTGCCTCACAGAAGTCGAGGTCCACAAAATCTTCATCTGGCGTGGTCCATCTTTCACGCCGCCAAGTGGGCGCACCCGCATCAAACCTGCGGGACCACAGTGCCGGCCAAATGGTTTGCAAATGGCCGCCTGGCAGCCACCTTGGTGCTTGGTAGTCGGTCAATGTAAAACCGCAGGTGTTGATGACACTTCGGCAGGTGCATTGGGTGTACCAGGGCTTGCATGGTGCGCCACCATGCGCCAACCCTGGGGTGTCTTGTGATACACATTGGTGGCCAGCACATAGGCCGTTTGCGGGCCGTCGGCCCCCAGTACTTCGACGCGCTCGACCAAGTGGTGCATGGCACTGGCCAATGCGTCTACTTTATGCACTTGCGTGGGCTGTGCTTGCACCGTGCCGTTGGCAAACATGCCCTCAAAGGTGGCGCGAATGGCTGCCGCGCCAATGAGCCGAGGTCCACCTGGATGCACGCACACAATTTCTTCTTCATCGGCCCAACACGCCATCAAACGCTCGATGTCACCTTGCCTCAGCGCGTCATAAAACGCAGCCTCGACATCGTCTGGATTGCCACCCAAAGTAGCAGCTTGAAGTTTGGCTTTGCGCATGGTGTCCTTAGAAACAAAAAACCCGGCGTGCGCCGGGTTTCAGAAAACTTGTCAGCGTGTTCAACGCCCACATTTTATTTTTTAGTGCGGAACTTGCGCAAGGCAGCCAGCTGGGCAGCAAACACTGCCAACTCGCTTTGCGCACGCGCCATGTCGATTTCGGACTTGGCGTTGCGAAGCGCATCCTCTGCAGCTGCTTTAGCGGCATTGGCCTTCTCTTCGTCCAAGTCTTTACCGCGAATCGCAGTGTCTGACAACACGGTCACGTGGTCGGGTTGCACTTCCAAAATGCCGCCAGCCACGAAGACGAATTCTTCGGTGCCGTCGGTTTTTTCGATGCGAACAGAGCCAGCCTTGATACGTGAAATCAACGGTGTGTGACGGGGATAGATGCCCAACTCACCAGCTTCACCAGGCAAGGCCACAAAGCGGGCTTCACCTGAGAAGATGGACTCTTCGGCACTGACCACATCAACGCGGATGGTGTTCATAGTTTGTTCCTTGAAAAGGGTTTACAAAAATGGCTTACGCCATTTTCTTGGCCTTTTCGAAGGCTTCGTCAATGGTACCCACCATGTAGAACGCTTGCTCGGGCAAATGATCACACTCGCCAGCCACAATCATCTTGAAACCACGGATGGTTTCGGCCAATGTCACGTACTTGCCGGGTGAGCCTGTGAAGACTTCAGCAACGTGGAAAGGCTGAGACAGGAAACGTTGAATCTTACGGGCACGGGCCACAGCCAACTTGTCTTCTGGTGCCAAGTCGTCCATACCCATGATCGCAATGATGTCGCGCAGTTCGCGATAACGCTGCAATGTGCCTTGAACAGCGCGCGCTGTTTCGTAGTGATCCACGCCCACGACCAAAGGATCGAGCTGACGGCTTGTAGAGTCCAAAGGATCCACAGCAGGGTAGATACCCAAAGAGGCGATGTCACGAGACAACACCACGGTGGAGTCCAAGTGAGCAAAGGTTGTGGCAGGTGATGGGTCGGTCAAGTCGTCCGCTGGCACGTAAACGGCTTGGATGGAAGTGATGGAGCCCACTTTGGTCGACGTAATACGCTCTTGCAAACGGCCCATTTCTTCGGCCAGTGTAGGCTGGTAACCCACAGCTGAAGGCATACGACCCAACAAGGCGGACACTTCTGTACCGGCCAATGTGTAGCGGTAGATGTTGTCCACGAAGAACAACACGTCTTTGCCTTCGTCACGGAAAGATTCCGCAATGGTCAAACCTGTCAGGGCCACGCGCAAACGGTTGCCTGGGGGTTCGTTCATCTGACCGTAAACCATCGCCACTTTGGACTCAGGCAAGTTTTCCAGATTCACCACACCTGAGTCGGCCATCTCGTGATAGAAGTCGTTACCTTCACGTGTACGCTCACCCACACCAGCGAACACGGACAAGCCGCTGTGCGCTTTGGCGATGTTGTTGATCAACTCCATCATGTTCACAGTTTTGCCCACACCGGCACCACCGAACAAACCGACTTTACCGCCCTTGGCGAATGGGCAAACCAAGTCAATCACCTTGATGCCGGTTTCCAGCAATTCTTGTGAAGGGCTCAATTCGTCATAAGCAGGCGCTTTGCGGTGAATCGATGCTGTCAGCTCTTGGCTCACAGGACCACGTTCGTCGATGGGCGTGCCGAGCACGTCCATGATGCGGCCCAACGTGGCTTTGCCCACAGGCACAGTGATGGGGTTGCCCGTGTTGGACACCATCAAGCCACGGCGCAGACCGTCGGATGAACCCAGCGCAATGGTACGCACCACGCCGTCACCGAGTTGCTGCTGCACTTCCAATGTCAAGGCAGAGCCTTCCATTTTCAGGGCATCATAAATCTTGGGCATTTGATCGCGTGGAAATTCCACGTCAACCACGGCACCAATACATTGAACAATTTTTCCTTGGGCTTGCATTTTTCGCTCCAATAATTTGAATTAGCTGAACTGTCTTAATCGTCTTAGCCGCTGATCGCCGCAGCGCCAGAAACGATTTCGGACAATTCTTTTGTGATGGCTGCTTGACGAGTTTTGTTGTAAACGAGTTTGAGCTCGCCAATCACATTACCCGCGTTGTCTGTTGCAGCTTTCATGGCCACCATGCGAGCAGCGTGCTCGGAGGCCATGTTTTCTGCAACAGCTTGGTAAACCAAAGCTTCCGCGTAACGAACCAACAAGTCGTCAATGACGGCTTGCGCATCGGGTTCGTACAAATAGTCCCAACCATGTTGTGAACCAGCCGCCTTGGTTTCTGCTTCCATCTTGTCTGCTGACAATGGCAGCAACTGGTCGATGGTGGGCTGTTGAGCCATGGTGCTGATGAACTTGTTGTAGCAAAGGTATACCGCGCTCAACTCACCATTGGCGTACGCATCGAGCATGACCTTGACGGGGCCGATGAGTTTTTCCAAATGGGGCTTATCGCCCAAGTGAGTGATGTGCGATACCACTTTTGCGCCAACACGGTTCAGGAAACCCAAACCTTTGCTACCGATGGCCACTGCTTGTGCAGTTTTGCCAGCGGATTGCGTTTCGCGCAATTTAGCAGTGACAGCGCGCAACAAGTTGGTGTTCAAACCGCCGCACAAACCTTTGTCTGTGGTGACCACAATGAAGCCAACAGCTTTGCCGTCGTAGCTCTTCATATAAGCGTGCACATACTCAGGATTCGCCTTGCCGAGATTGGTCGCAATGGCGCGAATTTT
The DNA here is from genome assembly GCA_947373185.1 of Comamonadaceae bacterium. Classification (GTDB taxonomy): domain Bacteria; phylum Pseudomonadota; class Gammaproteobacteria; order Burkholderiales; family Burkholderiaceae_C; genus Limnohabitans_A. The sequence continues at coordinate 64,890 of CANBWP010000015.1, forward strand.
CTCAGCGTAAGGACGCGCCGTGCGCATGCGCTCCTGCGCCTTGCGCATTTTGGAGACAGAAATCATCTCCATCGCTTTGGTGATCTTCTTGGTGTTCTCCACCGATTTGATCTTGGTGCGTAGTTCCTTGCCCGATGCCATCAGAGGCTCCTTTTGGTCAGGTAGAAATTAAGCAAAGGTTTTCTTGAAAGCGGCCACAGCAGCGTTCAACTCGGCTTCGGCATCTTTGTCCAAAGCTTTGGTCTCTTCGATCTTGGCCAACAATGCGGCACATTTATCTTTGAGGTACGCGTGCAAACCGCTTTCGAAGGACAGAATTTTCTTCACGTCCACATCGTCCATGAAACCTTTGTTGACGGCGAACAAAGAGGCACCCATCAAGCTGATGGACTGTGGGCTGTACTGAGCCTGCTTCAAGAGTTCTGTCACGCGGGCACCGCGGTCGAGTTGTTTGCGTGTGGATTCGTCCAAGTCAGAAGCGAACTGCGCGAAGGCAGCCAGTTCACGGTACTGCGCCAAGTCGGTACGGATACCGCCAGACTGACCCTTGATGACTTTCGTTTGAGCTGAGCTACCCACGCGTGACACAGAAATACCAGCGTTAATCGCAGGACGGATGCCGGCGTTGAACAAGGATGTTTCCAAGAAGATCTGGCCGTCCGTAATCGAAATCACGTTGGTTGGCACGAAGGCTGACACGTCACCGGCTTGCGTCTCAATGATTGGCAAAGCTGTGAGCGAACCTGTTTTGCCTTTGACAGCGCCTTTGGTGAAAGCTTCGACATAGTCGGCATTCACGCGGGCTGCACGCTCGAGCAAACGGCTGTGGAGATAGAACACGTCGCCAGGGTAAGCTTCGCGGCCTGGTGGACGGCGCAAGAGCAAAGACACTTGACGGTAAGCCACAGCTTGCTTGGACAAATCGTCATAAACGATCAAAGCGTCTTCGCCGCGGTCGCGGAAGTACTCGCCCATGGTGCAACCAGAGTAGGCTGACACGTATTGCATGGCGGCGGATTCAGAAGCGGAAGCTGCCACCACGATGGTGTAAGCCATGGCGCCAGCTTGTTCCAACGCGCGAACCACGTTTTTGATGGAAGAAGCTTTTTGACCAATCGCCACATACACGCAGGTCATGTTCTGACCTTTTTGGTTGATGATGGCGTCGATGGCCACAGCTGTTTTACCAGTCTGACGGTCACCAATGATCAATTCACGCTGACCACGGCCCACGGGCACCATGGAGTCAATGGACTTCAAGCCAGTTTGCATTGGCTGGTCAACTGATTTACGTGCGATCACACCAGGCGCAACCTTTTCGATCACGTCGGTCATCTTGGCGTTGATGGGGCCTTTGCCGTCAATGGGCTGACCCAAAGCGTTGACCACACGGCCAATCAGCTCAGGACCCACGGGCACTTCCAAAATGCGGCCTGTGCACTTAACAGTGTCGCCTTCAGAGATGTGCTCGTATTCACCCAAAATCACGGCGCCGACAGAGTCGCGCTCCAAGTTCAAAGCCAAACCGTAGGTAGCAATACCAGCGGCTGTAGCGGGGAACTCAAGCATCTCGCCTTGCATCACGTCTGACAAACCGTGCACGCGCACGATGCCGTCAGTCACGGACACCACGGTGCCTTGGTTGCGGATGTCTGCTTCAGAAGACAAACCTTGAATTCGGCTCTTGATCAGCTCAGAAATTTCTGCTGGATTGAGTTGCATGACTCTTTCCTTCTTTCTTTAAATAGGTCCGGCCTCTGCCTGCATCACGCAGTCAGAGCCGCTTTCATTTGTTCCAGACGGGCCTTGACGGAGGTGTCTAACACCTCGTCCCCCACGACCACGCGTACGCCACCGATCAGTGACGCATCGATCTCAACGCTGACGTTGAGTTTGCGGCCAAAACGTTTTTCCAATGTTCCAGCAAGATCTGCCAAAGCGGCCGCATCGATGGGGAAAGCACTGTGAACGATCGCATCGGCTGTGCCGCCTTGTGCATTTTTCAATGCACGGAATTGACTGGCAATTTCGGGCAATGCGGCAAGTCGGCGGTTTTCAATGGCCAAACGCAAAAAGTTTTTCGCGGCTTCGGGCAACGTGCTTTTCACGACACCAGAAATAACCTCGAACACTTGCGCGTCAGACACCTTGGGGTTCTCAGAGAATTGCAACAGTTGCGAATTGCTCGCAACTGCCGCAAGCTCATCGAGCCAAGCTGCAGTACCCGCGAGGTCAGCCGATTGCGCTTTGAAAAGCGCATCAGCGTACGGGCGGGCGATGGTTGCAAGTTCTGCCATGGTCTTCTCGGACTGTTAAATATTACAGCTCGGTCTTCAGACGGCTCAGCAGATCAGCGTGAACACCCGCATTGACTTCCTTGCGGAGAATCTGCTCAGCGCCCTTCACAGCCAATGCCGCAACTTGCTCACGCAAAGTTTCACGGGCATTCACCGTTTGTTGCTCTGCTTCAGCTTTCGCGGAAGCAATGATCTTGTTGCCTTCTTCAGTGGCGCGGGCTTTGGCTTCTTCGATGATCGTCAAAGCACGGCGCTCGGCGTCAGCCAAGCGAGTAGCCGTTTCGTTGCGTGAGGTGGCCAATTCGGCTTCGACGCGCTGGTTGGCAGCGGCGAGTTCAGATTTGGCTTTGTCAGCAGCGGCGAGGCCGTCGGCGATTTTTTGAGCTCGTTCATCCAATGCGGCTGCAAGAGGGGGCCACACGAATTTCATCGTGAACAGCACCAGAATTGCAAAAACAATGGCTTGAACAAACAGGGTTGCATTGATACTCACGGCAACACCTTTCTTTTGGTTGTTGCAGGAATTACTTCAGAACAAACGGATTCGCGAAGGCGAACATCATGGCGATACCAACGCCAATCAGGAAAGCCGCGTCGATCAAACCAGCCAACAAGAACATTTTGGTTTGCAGTTCGTTCATCAATTCGGGTTGACGAGCAGCAGACTCGAGGTATTTGCTGCCCATGATGCCGATACCGATACAAGCGCCAATCGCGCCCATGCCGATGATGAGACCAGCTGCCAAAGCGACGTAACCGAGAACGTGTTCCATTTAATTGCTCCTATGGATGATGATGGAAAGGTTGAGAAAAAACTAAACTAAATTGTGACGCTTAGTGAGCGTCGTGCGCTTGACCGATGTAGACCAAAGTCAACATCATGAAAATGAA
>CANBWP010000016.1 GCA_947373185.1 Comamonadaceae bacterium
GGTTCACTTCGAGCACAAAGATCACATCCTTGCCGTCCACGTGTTGACTGGCAAACTGCACGTTCATCAAGCCCACCACATTCAAAGCACCGGCCATGGCCGCTGATTGACGCTTGAGTTCATCGACTGTGTCAGCGCTCAGGCTGTAAGGCGGCAAGGAGCAGGCAGAGTCGCCGCTGTGCACGCCAGCTTGTTCAATGTGCTCCATCACACCACCGATGAAGGTCTTGCCTTCAGGGTCGCGGATACAGTCGACATCGCACTCAATGGCGTCATTCAAGAAACGATCGAGCAGCACAGGTGAATCGTTGCTGACCTTGACCGCTTCGCGCATGTAGCGCTCAAGGTCGCGTTGCTCGTGCACAATTTCCATGGCACGGCCACCCAGCACGTAGCTGGGGCGAACCACCAAAGGGTAACCCAAGGCGGCGGCTTTTTCCAAAGCTTCTGGCTCTGTGCGCGCTGTGGCATTGGGCGGCTGACGCAAGCCCAACTCGTGCAACAACTTTTGGAAACGCTCGCGGTCTTCTGCGGCGTCAATCATGTCGGGGCTGGTACCGATGATGGGCACGCCAGCGGCTTCCAAACCGAGGGCCAATTTCAAAGGTGTTTGACCACCATATTGAACAATCACGCCGGTGGGCTTTTCTTTGTCCACAATTTCAAGCACGTCTTCTAGCGTCAGCGGCTCGAAGTACAAGCGGTCTGACGTGTCGTAGTCGGTTGAAACCGTTTCAGGGTTGCAGTTGACCATGATGGTTTCATAACCATCTTCGCGCATGGCCAAAGCGGCGTGCACGCAGCAATAGTCAAACTCAATGCCCTGACCAATTCGGTTTGGACCGCCGCCCAAGACCATGATCTTTTTGTTGGTGGTCGGTTCTGCTTCGCACTCATCTTCATAAGTGGAATACATGTAAGCCGTGTCGGTAGAAAACTCGGCCGCGCAAGTGTCCACACGTTTGTAAACGGGGCGCACATTCATGGCGTGGCGCTGAGCACGCACTTCGTGCTCCGTTGTTTTGAGCAACTTGGCCAAGCGGCGATCTGAGAAACCTTTTTTCTTCAAAGCGCGCAGCTCGTCTGCCGTGATGGCTTTCAAGTTGGTGGTTTCGAGTTCAAGTTCGATCTTGACGATGTCTTCAATTTGCACCAAGAACCAAGGGTCAATTTTGGTGAGGTTGAAGACTTCATCAACTGTCAGGCCCATGGCGAAAGCATCTCCCACATACCAAATGCGGTCGGGTCCTGGTTCGCCCAGTTCTTTTTCGAGAACTTCGCGGTCTTGTGTTTTTTCGTTCAAGCCATCGACGCCCACTTCCAAACCGCGCAAGGCTTTCTGGAAGGATTCTTGGAACGTACGGCCCATGGCCATCACCTCGCCCACCGACTTCATTTGAGTGGTGAGGCGGCTGTCGGCTGTGGGGAATTTTTCGAAGGCAAAACGTGGAATCTTGGTGACCACGTAATCGATGCTGGGCTCGAAACTGGCGGGTGTTGCACCGCCTGTAATTTCGTTGCGCAATTCATCGAGCGTGTAACCGACGGCCAATTTGGCGGCCACTTTGGCAATGGGAAAACCTGTGGCTTTGGAAGCCAAAGCGGATGAACGAGACACACGTGGGTTCATCTCAATGACGACCATTCGACCGTCTTTGGGATTGATCGAGAACTGAACGTTTGAACCGCCCGTGTCGACACCAATTTCGCGCAGAACAGCCAAGCTGGCATTGCGCATGATTTGATATTCTTTGTCGGTGAGCGTTTGGGCAGGCGCTACGGTGATGGAGTCGCCGGTGTGTACACCCATCGGGTCCAAGTTTTCGATGGAGCAAATGATGATGCAGTTGTCCGCTTTGTCGCGAACCACTTCCATCTCGTACTCTTTCCAACCCAACAAGGACTCTTCAATGAGGAGCTCGTTGGTCGGAGAGGCTTCCAAACCGCGTTTGCAGATGGTCTCAAATTCTTCAGGGTTGTAAGCAATGCCGCCGCCGGTGCCGCCCAAGGTAAAGCTGGGGCGAATGACCGTGGGGAAACCCATTTCACGCTGAACTGTCCAAGCTTCTTCCATGCTGTGGGCAATGCCAGAGCGTGCAGAGCCCAGACCAATTTTGGTCATGGCGTCTTTGAACTTCAAGCGGTCTTCGGCTTTGTCGATGGCTTCGGGTGTGGCGCCAATGAGCTCGACCTTGTACTTGTCGAGCACACCGTTGTGCCACAAATCGAGCGCGCAGTTGAGCGCTGTTTGCCCGCCCATGGTGGGCAGGATGGCATCTGGGCGTTCTTTGGCAATGATCTTCTCGACCGTTTGCCAAGTGATGGGTTCGATGTAGGTGACATCCGCCGTGGCGGGGTCGGTCATGATCGTGGCAGGGTTGCTGTTGATCAAGATGACTTTGTAGCCCTCTTCGCGCAAAGCTTTACAGGCTTGCACGCCTGAGTAGTCGAACTCACAGGCCTGGCCAATGATGATGGGGCCAGCGCCAATGATGAGAATGCTTTTAAGGTCGGTCCGCTTTGGCATGTTATTTGGTCTCCATCAGGTGGATGAAGCGATCGAAGAGATAGGCAATGTCGTGAGGGCCTGGAGAGGCCTCGGGGTGACCTTGGAAACAGAACGCTGGCTTGTCGGTGCGGGCCAAACCTTGCAGGGTGCCGTCGAACAAAGAGATGTGCGTGGCGCGCAAATTAGCAGGCAAGGATTTTTCGTCCACGGCAAAACCGTGGTTTTGGCTGGTGATGGACACACGACCCGAGTCGAGGTCTTTGACCGGATGGTTGGCACCGTGGTGACCAAACTTCATTTTGAAAGTTTTGGCACCGCTGGCCAAGGCCATGATTTGGTGACCCAAGCAAATACCAAACGTGGGAATGCCGGTTTCGATCAATTCTTTGGCCGCGGCGATGGCGTAGTCGCAAGGCTCTGGGTCGCCAGGGCCGTTGGACAAGAAGATGCCATCGGGCTTGTGCTTGAGCACTTCTGCAGCGGGCGTTTTGGCCGGCACCACGGTGACGTTACAACCACGCTCTGCCAGCATGCGCAAGATGTTTTTCTTGACGCCAAAGTCGTAAGCCACCACGTGGAAACGCGGTGCAGTTTGTTGGCCATAACCACTGCCCAACTTCCACTCGGACTCGGTCCAAGCATAGGAAGCTGAAACGGTGACCTTTTGGGCCAAGTCCAAGCCTGCCATGGCAGGTGCTGTTTTGGCAGCTTGCACGGCCTGAGCCGTGAGCTCGGGCGTCACAGCCTGACCTGCAGCCAAAGCCACAATGGCGCCGTTTTGGGCACCCTTGCTGCGCAACAGGCGTGTGAGTTTGCGGGTATCGATGTTGGCAATGGCCACTGTGCCACTGCGTGACAAATAGGCCGATAGCGTTTCGGTAGAGCGGAAATTGCTTGCAACCATGGGCAGATCTTTGATGATCAGCCCAGCAGCATGGACTTTGTCGGATTCGACATCCTCGGGGTTGACGCCGTAATTGCCAATGTGCGGATACGTGAGGGTCACGATCTGCTGGCAGTAGCTGGGGTCTGTGAGGATTTCTTGATAGCCTGTGAGGGAGGTATTGAAAACCACCTCACCAACAGTGGAGCCAGAAGCTCCAATGGAATTGCCGACAAAGACTGTGCCGTCTGCAAGCGCCAAAATGGCTAAGGGGAAGGTTCCCTGAAGAGACAAAAGCACTGGGTTCTCCGGAATGGTTCGGGTACGCCCCAGCACGCGCAAGATTCACCTTAAAAGGTTCACTTTTTGGCTGCTTTTGAAGGGAAATGGCTTGTTGTGAGCGGGTGCGTACAGGTTGATGCGGGAAAGCCTCTCATTATAGCCGCGACTCCTCGTCTGACCGTGGCCAACGCCGCTGATTTTTTATTAAATCGTGAGCCCAGTGAAGACCTGGGCCTGAATCACACCCTCATCTGGCTGTGGCACTGGCATGCAGGCAAATGGCCGCTGCTGTGGCCACATTCAAGGATTCTTCGCCCCCGGGCTGCGAAATTCTGAACTTCAACTGAACCCTGGCCATCAACTCAGGGGATACGCCCTGCCCCTCATGCCCAAAGACCCAAGCACAACGCTGAGGCAACTTAGCTTGGTGGACCCATTCATGCAAAAAAGGGCCCGCATGAACATCCGTGCCAACCAGCGGCACCTGAAGGGCCAGCAAATCGTCCAAATTGGCGGACTCCAAAAGGTTCAAGCCAAAATGTGCGCCCATGCCAGCACGCAACACTTTGGGCGACCACAAACCGGCACTGCCTTTCAGGGCCACAATTTGCTTGAAGCCAAAAGCCGATGCACTGCGCAAAATGGCACCCACATTGCCCGCGTCTTGCAGCCGGTCCAAGACCGCCGTAGCGGCCTGCGGGTCCAAAGCAGGTGACACTGGAAGTGCCATCAAGAAGCCCATTTTGGCGGGTGATTCGAGCGCACTCAAACTGGTGAACAGGGCATCTGGCACCACCGCAATGTCTGTGGCGCACTGCGCCCATTCAAACTCAGCCGCGAGCCAAAGAGATTCCGTGAAAACCGCAAGCTCTGGTTTCACCCCGCGTGCCAATGCGGCGCGGCACAGATGATCGCCCTCCAACCAAACCAATCCCAACTTGCGATAAGCCTGAGAGTCCTGCGACAAGCGTCGAATGGTTTTCAAGCGGGGGTTGTCTTTGGAGGTGATGAGGTTCATTTTTGTTGGGCCGCCAAAATGACGTGCGTGACCGGCGCAAAAGTTGTTCGGTGAAACGGCGTGGCGCCCCATGTCTGAAGCGCCTTCAAATGCACAGCGGTACCGTAGCCTTTGTGCGCATCAAAGCCATAGTCAGGGTACTGGCGGTGCATGTCTTCACACAATCGATCGCGGTAAACCTTGGCCAATATGGAGGCCGCCGAAATTTCCTGAACCTTCTCATCGCCCTTCACAATGGCTTCTGCGCGAACATCCAGGATGGGTAAACGGTTGCCATCGACATAAACCAAACTGGGTTTCAAACGCAAGGCCTCGACAGCTCGTTGCATGGCCAGCAAAGTGGCTTGCAAAATATTCAATCGGTCAATTTCTTCCACGCTGGCTTCAGCAATCGCAAAGCACAGTGCCTTGGCTCGAATTTCATCGAACAAACGTTCTCGGGTTTTGGCCGTTAATTTTTTGGAATCGGCCAAACCCTTGATGGGTTTGAGTTCATCCAAGATGACTGCGGCTGCGACCACCGGTCCCGCCAGAGGGCCGCGCCCCGCCTCGTCCACGCCGGCCAACAAGCCGGGCGTATCCCATGCCAAGCTGACTTGCTCAGGCGTTGACAAGCGTTTGGATCGCATGGGCAGCCAATGTGGGGGTGTCTCTGAGCAACGATTGGTGCATGGTTTCAAACCGACCGACCAAGGCCTTTGACTTATCTGGGGAACGCAACCAATCCAAGACAGCCTTTGCCAAGTTCTCCGGCGTGGCTTGGTCTTGCAACAGCTCGGGCACGCAAAATTCTTGCGCCAAGATGTTGGGCAAACCAACCCAAGGCTGAAGCTTTTTGCGTTTCATCATTTGCCAACTTAGCCAGTTCATGTTGTAGGCAATGACCATTGGCTTTTTAAACAGCGCCGCCTCAAGGGTGGCCGTGCCGCTGGCAATGAGCGTCACATCACAAGCCGCCAAAGCCGCATGCGACTGACCCGTTAAAACCTGGACCTGCACCGCCCCAACTTTGTCGCGCATGCGTTCAATGCGCGACTTCATGGAAGGCATGGCTGGCAATACAAATTGCAAATGGGGTTGCTGCTGCCCCAGCAAGATGACGGCTTGAAAAAAGCGTTCCGCCAAATAAGTAATTTCAGACTCTCGGCTGCCAGGCAACAAAGCCACCACGGGGCGATCAGGGTCCAAGTTCAGTTCGTGGCGTGCTTTGAGCATGTCAACATGCATGGGAATGGCTTGCGCCAAGGGGTGACCCACATACGTTGCAGCGATACCGTGCTTGTGAAGCAACTCTGCTTCAAAGGGAAAAATGCACAGCACATGGTCGACACTTTGTCGAATGGCGTCGATTCGTTCAGGTCGCCAGGCCCAAATGGAGGGGCACACAAAATGGACAGTGGGTATGCCCGCTTGTTTCAACTCACGTTCTAGATCGAGGTTGAAATCGGGCGCATCGACACCGACAAACACTTGCGGCGGCTGGGCCAAGAGTTGCGACTTGAGCTGATTGCGAATGCCAATGATTTCTCGGTAGTGGCGCAGCACTTCGACATAGCCCCGCACAGCCAACTTGTCCGAAGGCCACAAAGCGTGAAAGCCCTGGGCCGCCATGCGTGGGCCGCCAATGCCATACAAATTGGCATCAGGCCATTGCGCACGAATGCCCTGCATCATCAAACCGGCCAGCAAATCGCCAGAGGTTTCGCCTGCGACCATGGCCATGGAAAAAGCCCCCTCAGGGGCTTTGGCATGCGAATCTGATGATGTTTGCATCACCATGGTTAACGAACAATGCCGCGGTCTGGTGAAGTGCCTTGCAAAAAGCTGAGCATCATGTCGACATCGCCTTTTGCTTCGGGATACTTTTGCGTGAGCAGTGCAATGTCAGCTTGCGCTTGCGACAATGTGAGCTGTTGGCGGTACAGGCTTTTGTACATGGCTTTCACAGCAGCAATTCGCTCCGCAGAGAAACCACGGCGACGCAAACCTTCAAAATTCATAGAGCGCGCTTGTGCGGGTTGACCTTGCGCCATGACAAAGGGTGGCAGATCGGCAAACAGCAAAGAATGCATGGCCGTAAAACTGTGCGCACCCAATCGGCAAAACTGATGAACCACGGTAAAGCCGCCCAAAATAACCCAATCACCTACATGCACGTGACCCGCCAATTGCGAGCTGTTGGCAAAGATGGTGTGGTTGCCCACCTCACAGTCGTGCGCCAAATGGACATAGGCCATGATCCAGTTGTCATTGCCTAATTTGGTGACGCCCGTATCTCCGGGTGAGCCAATGTTGAAGGTACAAAACTCGCGAATGGTATTGCGATCACCAATCACCAACTCACAAGGTTCGCCCGCATATTTCTTATCTTGAGGCACTGCACCCAAAGAGTTGAATTGAAAGATCTTGTTGTCTTTGCCGATGGTGGTGTGACCTTCAATCACACAGTGGCTGGCCACCGAGGTGCCAGCATCGATGCGCACATGTGGGCCAATGACGGTGTAGGGCCCCACTGTGACACTGCTGTCAAGTTGGGCGGCCGGGTCGACAATGGCGGTGGGGTGAATGCGGCTCATGGACTTCTGGGGCCAGCTTACGCGATCTTGCGCATGGTGCACATGAGTTCTGCTTCAACCGCAGTTTCTTCGCCCACTTTGGCGCGCGCCTTGAATTTGAAAATACCTGCTTTCATGCGATCCAGTTCAACTTCCAAAATGAGTTGATCGCCCGGTTCAACGGGACGTTTAAATCGAGCACCGTCAATGCCTGCAAAATAGTAAACCGTTTTTTCGTCGGGGGTCTCCCCCAGCGTGTCGAATGCCAACAAAGCAGCCGCTTGGGCCAAGGCTTCCAACATCAAGACGCCAGGCATGACCGGACGGGAAGGAAAGTGACCCGTGAAATATGGCTCATTGACGGACACATTTTTAAGAGCCTTGATGCGCACGCCTTTTTCGATTTCCAACACGCGATCGACCAACAAAATGGGGAAGCGGTGTGGCAGTTGTTTGAGGATTTGGTAAATGTCCATCATGGTTTATTTTTCCTGAGTATTTGACTGTGAAAGCTGCGCTTCCACATTTTTGATGCGTTCTCGCAGCTTGTGCAATTGTTTGAGACTGGCGGCGTTCTTTTCCCACGTTGCGTTGTCGTCGAGGGGGAAGAGACCGGTGTAATTGCCGGGCTGGGTGATCGAGCGTGTGACCACGGAGGCGGCAGAAATGTGCACGCCATCGGCCAGGCTTAAGTGGCCCAACACAATGGCCCCCCCACCCACCGTACAGTGCGCACCGATGCGAGCACTGCCAGCAACGCCAACGCATCCCGCCATGGCCGTGTGCTTGCCAATGTGAACGTTGTGGCCAATTTGAATCAGATTGTCGAGTTTGACACCGTCTTCAATCACGGTGTCTTGCAAGGCACCTCGATCGATGCAAGTGTTGGCACCAATTTCAACATCATTGCCAATTTTGACAGCGCCCAGCTGTTCAATTTTTTCCCAGGCCCCCTGGTGCAAGGCAAAACCGAACCCATCGGCACCAATGACAACGCCTGAATGCACAATGCAACGCTCCCCCACTTCACAGCCTTCACCCAATGTCACGCGTGATTTGAGTTGGGTGCGCGCGCCCACCTTGGCACCTCGCTCCACCACACACAGGGGACCAATGAGGGCCGTGTCGGCCACATGGGCTTCGGGGTCAATGATGGCACTGGGGTGAATGCGAGCGCTCGAAGAAGGCGCCGTTTGTTGCTTCCAAAACTGGGTCAAGCGCGCAAAGTAAAAATAGGGATCGTCCGTGACGATGCATGCACCGCGAGTCAGGGCCAAGTCTTTGAACTGAGGCGTGACAATGACACAGGCCGCTTGGGACTGTGTCAAATGCGATTGGTATTTGGGATGACTGAGGAAACTCAGATCTTGTGGCCCCGCTGTTTCAAGCGGGGCGAGTTGGGCAATGCGTGTGTCTGGACTGCCGTTCAGGCTGCCGCCTAAAGCCTTAACAATGTCGCCAAGCTGCAGCACAAAACGGGCCCATTTCACTCAGCAATTACTTGCCAGCCGAAGCATTGAGTGACTTGATGACCTTGTCAGTGATGTCGTGCTTGGGATTGATGTAGACGGCTTCTTGGAAGATGACATCAAACTTTTCAGACTCAGCAACTTTCTTGACAGCCAAATTGGCACGCTCAATGACCACTTGTTGCTCTTCATTTTTGCGTGTGTTCAGGTCTTCTTGGAACTCACGGCGTTTGCGTTGGAACTCGCGGTCTTGCTCCATCAATTGTTTTTGACGGGCATTGCGCTGAGTTTCTGACAAGGTAGGCGCTTCACGCTCAAATTTTTCAGAGGCTGCCTTGATGGTGTTACCGAAATCCATCAATTCTTTTTCGCGCTTGGAAAACTCTTGCTCCAATTTCACCTGCGCAGACTTGGCTGTGCTGGCTTCGCGAAAAATGCGGTCGGTGTTGACGAAACCAATCTTGATTTCCTGAGCACTGACCATCGAAGCACCGAGCAAGCTCAGTGACAACAAACAAACTTTAGAAAGGCGGCTAAGTGTTTTCATTAGAAGGACGTTCCAATTTGGAATTGCAATCTCTGGATTTTATCCGTATCTTGGCGTTTCATCGGGAGGGCATAAGAAAAACGCAAAGGACCCATCGGTGAAATCCAACTTAAGCCCACGCCAAATGAAGATCGGAGTTCTTTCAGGCTGACTTTCTCGTTTTCGCCAAAGGCGCGGCCGGCATCTGTGAAGGCAAACAAGCGCAAAGTCCGGTCATTGCCCGCACCAGGGAACGGGGCCAAGACCTCAGCATTCAGGACCACCTTCTTGGCACCCCCTAAAAAGAGCGTATTGGTGCTGTCTGAGGGCCCCAAAGTCGACTGTTGGTAGCCTCGAACGCTGCCCAAACCACCCACAAAGTAGTTTTTAAACAGGGGATAAGGACGGCCACTCAGGCCCTGGCCCCAACCCAAATCGGCATTGAGAGCCAAAGTGAATTTTTTGGACAGGGGGATGTAATCCTGAATTTGGTAGTTGGTCCGAATGTAACGGGCATCGCCTGAGGCACTGACATCTGAGTTAAAGCGTTGCAATATGCCGCGGTTTGGAACCAAGGCGCTGTCACGACCGTCACGTGCCCAGCCCACGGTGAGGGGCAATGCTGTGCTGGTATAACCAAATTGCTGCATGTACTCCACATAGGCATTGGGCAAGTTGGTGCCGGGCCGAATGTTCGTTTGTTCGTAGTTCATGCCGAAAAAGACAGTGTCGATTTCGCTAAAAGGCACGCCAAAACGCATGCCGGCACCTGAGCTGACCAAGCTGTAAGCATTCAGGTCACCCAAGTAGGGACGTGTTGTGCGATGGAACACATCGATGGTTCTCGAGATGCCCTCAGGCGTGAAATACGGATCGGTTGTACTGACCACAATGGTGCGGTTGTAACGGCTCGTATTGATTTCAGTGGCCAAATAATTACCTGAACCAAAAGCATTCTCTTGGCGAATACCAAAGGACAAGGCCACTTTTTCAGTGGATGAAAAACCAGCCCCCAAAGACACACTGCCTGTCGGCTTTTCAATGACCGTGATGGTCAAGTCCACCTGGTCTGTGGTTGCGGGCACTTCTTGGGTTTCAATGTTGACTTCGGTGAAGAAACCCAAACGGTCAACACGGTCGCGGGACAACTTGATTTTGTCGCCGTCGTACCAAGCGGCTTCAAGTTGGCGGAATTCACGGCGAATCACTTCATCGCGCGTGCGATTGTTACCGGCCACGTTGATGCGCCTGACGTAAGCTCGGCGAGATGGATCGGCCTGCAACACAAAATTGACACGGTTGTTCAGGCGATCAATCTCAGGGCGGGCGTCAATGCGCGCAAAAGCGAAACCAAATTTGCCAAAGTGATCGGCAAATGCTTTGGTCGTTTCGGTCACGGTTTCGGCGTTGTAGGGTTGGCCCAAACCAATTTTGACCAAGGCTTTGAACTCGTCTTCCTTGCCCAAATAATTGCCCTCAAGCTTCACACCCGAGACCACAAATCGTTCACCTTCGGTAACGTTGATGGAAATGGAGATGTCTTGCTTGTCTGCAGAAATGGCCACCTGTGTGGAATCGACTCGGAACTCCAAGAAGCCCCTTGATAAATAGTAAGAGCGCAGGGTTTCCAAATCGGCATTCAGCTTGGTACGTGAATAGCGATCTGATTTGGTGTACCAGCTGAGCCAGCCGCCCACATCCAAATTGAATTGGTCTTTGAGCGTGGCTTCAGAAAAAGCCTGGTTGCCCGTGATGCGAATTTCTTTGATTTTGGAAGGCCCGCCTTCGGTGACGGTAAAGGTCAATTTGACGCGATTGCGCTCAATGGGCGTGACGGTGGTCACCACCTCTGCGCCATACAAGCTGCGGGTGATGTATTGGCGCTTTAATTCTTGCTCGGCTTTGTCAGCCAAGGCTTTGTCAAACGGCCGGCCTTCAGAAATGCCCACGTCTTTCAAAGCCTTGACCAAAACTTCTTTGTCAAACTCTTTCAGACCCACCCACTCGACTTCGGCAATGGAAGGACGCTCTTCAACGATGACCACCAATACATCACCTTGCGCATCCAGGCGAACATCTTTGAACAAACCCAGTGCAAACAAAGTACGAATGGCGGCAGCACCTGAATCATCGTTGTACACATCGCCAATGCGAAATGGCAATGAAGCGAAGACCGTACCAGACTCAATGCGCTGAAGACCTTCAATGCGAATGTCCTTCAACTTGAAAGGCTCAAGGGCCATGGCTGACATGCCTGTGACGGCAGCAGCCACCAGAACACAGACTTGATGCAAGCGAAATCGATTGGGGAGAAAGTTCATGCGTTTGAATTAATTAAAGAGTCGGGACAAGTCATTGAAAAACGCCAAAGTCATGATGAAAATCAACACGGCCAGACCGACTTTTTGCAAACCCCGCTGCCAAGCAACGGAAACCGGTTTGCCGGTCATTGACTCCCAAAGATAATACATCAGGTGACCCCCATCCAACATGGGCAGAGGCAGGAGATTTAAGAGGCCTAAACTGACACTGATCAAGGCCAAAAACGTCAGGTAAGCGGCCAAACCCAGGTGCGCCGATTGGCCCGCCTGTTCAGCCATGGTCATCGGGCCACTTAAATGCTTAGAAGAGGCAGCGCCCGTCAGCATTTTGCCAATGAGCTGGCCCGTGACCAGGCAAATTTGGCCAACCTGCTCAAAGCCACGGCGAAGACCATCCCAAGGTCCCCACCGCACCCATTGCATGGCTGGCGGTGCACCGACCACAGCACCAATCCGACGAAATGCTTGAGACGGAACTTGTCCTGCAGGCGCAGACAAAACAGGTTGAACGGCCAAAGTGAGTACCTTGCCATCTCTTTGAATGTCCCAAAGCGGGGTGAAGTCCGGCTCTAGGGGTTCAGCCCGAATCCAATCTCGCAGCTGCTGCGCATCCGAAACATCTTGACCATTGACTCTCAACACCAGATCACCGGACCTTAATCCGGCCAGTTGTGCAGGCGCTCCCTCCTCCAACCGACCCAAAACAGCCTGGGTCAAAGGCCCACGAAGGCCTAGGGCCGTCCAATGGGTGGGGAGATCACCTTGCAGTTGCTGAGAGTCATGACGGAGGTCTCGAGAAATCATGTCAGGTGATGGGATTTCAAGATCAAATGTTTTCGAGCTGTTGGGCCGCGTCAAGGTCCAAACCATGTTGCTGTGAGCCAGCTCGGCTTTGGCAACAGCCATGGTCAAGGCCTGAAAACTCTCAACAGTCTCTTGTGCATCGTTGGAATTTGCGTCACTTTTTTCAGTACTGAACTGAATCGACACAACTTTCTCGCCACCCGTCAAGCCCGCTCGGGCCGCCCAAGTCCCTGGAATGGGGCTCGCCAAAATGGGCAAGGCCTGTTGCTGCCCCCACCACGAAAGCCCCGTGAAGATCAGCACAGCCAACATCAAATTGGCCAGGGGACCAGCCGAGACGATGGCTGCCCTGACTTTCAAGCTTTGTTGGTCAAAGGCTTGCGGCAGCTGCGCTGGCAAGACATCCGCCTCTCGGCTGTCTAACATTTGAATGAAGCCTCCCAAAGGCCACATGCCAATCACAAACTCGGTGTTCTGCCCTGCCCTTGGTCGCTTGGAGCGCCATCGGTACAGGCTTTTGCCAAAGCCAATAGAGAACACCAAAACCTGTACCTTGCATGCCACAGCCATGCGGTAATGACCGTATTCATGGACGGCAATGAGCAGTGTCAACGCAAACAGGAATGCTAAAAGGGTTAGCACAAAGGGGGATCAGAGTGAACGAACGACTTCGGAGGCTTTGGCGCGACTGAGGGCATCGAGGGCCAGCAAGTCAGCCAAGTTGTGGGGCGCTTGGGGCACCACTTTGGCAAGGGTTTCTGTGTTGACTTGGTGAATTTGGTCAAAACGAATGCGTTTGTTCAAGAACGCTTCGACTGCAATTTCGTTGGCAGCATTCAAAACGGCGCAGGTGCCAGAAGCCGCATTCAGGGCATGCCATGCCAATTTCAAGCCAGGAAACCGTTCTGGATGGCCATGGTCATCGATGGCCTCAAAGGTCATGGGCTTGAGATTGTGAAAATCCAAGGCACTGGCCCCAGATGTGATGCGCGCTGGCCAACTCAAACCGTAAGCGATCGGAACACGCATGTCTGGGGTGCCCAGTTGTGCCACAACAGATGTGTCTTTGTACTTGACCATCGAATGGATGATGCTCTGAGGATGAATGACCACATTCAATTGGTCGGGCGAGACGCCAAACAAGTAACGCGCTTCAATGACTTCCAGTGCCTTGTTCATCATGGTGGCTGAGTCGACCGATATCTTTCGGCCCATGACCCAATTGGGATGCGCACAAGCCTCCTCGGGCGTCACGTTTTTCAAGGTTGCGGGTTCACGGGCTCTGAAGGGTCCACCGGAAGCTGTCAAAATGATTTCGTCGATGCGGTCGGCCCAGGTGGTTGGATCGTCAGGCAAGGATTGAAAGACCGCAGAATGCTCACTGTCAATGGGCAACAAGCTTGCGCCCCCTTGTTTGACAGCATTCAAGAAAACATCGCCCCCGACCACCAAGGCTTCTTTGTTGGCCAGCAACAAGCGCTTGCCTGCGTGGGCTGCCGCTAAGCAAGGCGACAAACCTGCTGCGCCCACGATGGCTGCCATCACAGCATCGACTTGCTCGTGGGCAGACACCCAGTCAAGGGCCTCTGGACCCCATAAAATTTCGACGGACAGGCCCTCAGCCTTGACGCGGTCGGCCAGCGCTCTGCCCGCAGCTTCTTGCGCCATGACAGCAAACTTCGGCTTGAATTGCACACATTGCTTCAGCATCAATTCGACCTGCTGTGAAGCCGTCAGTGCGAAGACCTGATAGCGGTCGAGGTGGCGAGACAGCACATCGAGCGTGTTGGTGCCGATGGAGCCGGTAGAGCCAAGGATGGTGATGTTTTGTTTCATGACGAAAACCAAGGACTTAAACCACAGGCCACTGCAACAGCATGAGGGCGATGGGCAAAGATGGCAGCAAGGCATCGAGTCGATCGAGCACACCACCGTGTCCCGGCAATAAATGGGAACTGTCCTTGACGCCGGCACTGCGCTTGACCAAGGACTCCACCAAATCACCAACCACACTCATGGCGGTCAGAAACGCCAAGCTGAGGGACCACAAGAAAGTGCCATGCACGCGCATGCGGGTAAACAAACTGGCACCAGGCCATGAATAGGTTTGCTCCAAATGCATCCACACCATGGCCACCACAAAGACGCCAAGCAGTCCACCAAGGGCACCTTCCCAGCTCTTGCCGGGGCTGACCGTAGGGGCCAGTTTGCGAGAAAAGATTTTGCCGCCCAAGGTACGGCCAAAGAAATAGGCAAACACATCGGCCGCCCACACTGCACAAAAGATCGACAGCAGAAGCTGGACACCGCCGGTACGGGCTTGCGCCATGGCCAACCATGCCAGCCAGAGCATGACCAGGCCCACAGCCCAGCGCGTGGGGCGATGCCATTGAGCCCATCCCGAAACACCACGCATCAGCATCCATGCCGTCAGGCCCACCCAGCTTGAACCAGCCAGCCACCAAAGCCATGGGGCTGTGTGGGTGGTCCAGTCGACCCACCAAGCTAAACCACAGCAAAGTGCACAAAAGATGGCGGAGACAATCGATTGACGCTGTGACAATCCGTTCATCTTGCCCCACTCCCAAGCGCCCGCGCCAATCATGTAAATGGACAGGCCTAAAAAGGCTTGGGGTGATTCGGCAAAAAGCGCTGGCAACAAAATGGCCAACAAAACCAGCGCAGTGATGATGCGTTGCTTGAGCATCGAATCAACCGATGACTTGAACAGTTGGGCTGATTCGTTGCATGAAGCCTGGGACCTGGGCCATCAAACGGCCATGATCTCTTGTTCTTTGCCAGCGACCAGTTGGTCAATTTCGGCAATGTGCTTGTCAGTGACTTTTTGCACTTCGGCTTCTGAACGTTTTTGTTCATCTTCCGAAGCCAATTTGTCTTTGACCAATTTTTTGACGGACTCGTTGGCATCGCGACGCAAATTGCGGACTGCAATTTTGGCATTTTCGCCTTCTGTGCGAACCAGTTTGGTCATTTCTTTGCGACGCTCTTCACTCATGGGCGGCATGGGCACGCGAATCAAATCACCCATGGATGCGGGGTTCAAACCCAAATCGCTTTCACGGATGGCTTTCTCAATCTTGGCACCCATGTTTTTTTCCCAGGGCTGAACGCTGATGGTGCGAGAGTCAATGAGCGAAACATTGGCCACTTGAGACAGCGGCATCATCGAGCCGTAGTAATCTACCTGAATGGTGTCCAAGATGGCGGGATTGGCGCGACCTGTTCGGATTTTGGTCAGGTTGTTTTTGAAAGCCGCAATGGACTGGTCCATTTTGGTTTGCGTTGTTGTCTTGATGTCTTCTAAGCTCATGCGATTCTCCGGGGCCAAGTGATTCAGGTTCAGTGGCGGGTTCAAGAATTAGGCGTAAACCAAAGTGCCCTCGTCCTCGCCCATGACCACTCGTTTGAGGGCCCCATGCTTGAAAATCGAAAACACTTTGACAGGGAGTTTTTGGTCGCGGCAAAGCGCAAACGCGGTGGCGTCCATGATGCCCAGGTTTTGAGAAATGGCGTCGTCAAACGAGATTTTGCTGTAACGGGTGGCGGTTGGATCCTTCTTGGGATCGGCGCTGTAAACACCATCAACCTTGGTGGCCTTGAGCACCAATTCAGCACCGATCTCTGCGCCGCGCAAAGCAGCGGCTGTGTCGGTGGTGAAGAAAGGATTGCCGGTACCGGCTGCAAAAATGACCACTTTGCCTTCTTCAAGGTACTGAAGGGCTTTGGGTCTGACGTAGGGTTCAACCACTTGTTCAATGGCAATGGCTGACATGACGCGGGCCGTGAGGCCGGCTTTGTCCATGGAGTCGGCCAAGGCCAGGGCGTTCATGACGGTGGCCAACATGCCCATGTAATCGGCCGTGGCGCGGTCCATGCCGACTGCGCCACCCGCAACACCCCTGAAGATGTTGCCGCCGCCAATGACCACGGCCACTTGCACACCAAGGCGGGTGACATCGGCAATCTCCTCCACCATGCGAACAATGGTGGCACGATTGATACCGAATTGGTCATCGCCCATCAAAGCCTCGCCGGACAGCTTGAGCAAAATACGCTTGTGGGCTGGTTTGGCGATGGTCATGACGGGCTCCTCAATAAGACAAATGAAAGTTTAGCGTGAATCGCCCTTTCAGGCGATTCTTAGGATCCGGGTATTCACCCTGATCAGGTCAGGTTTAGCCAGCGTTTTGAGCAGCAGCCACTTGTGCCGCCACTTCAGCCGCAAAGTCGTCAACCTTCTTCTCAATGCCCTCGCCCACCACGTACAAAGTGAAGGCTTTGACTTGGGTGGCTTCTGCTTTGAGCATTTGCTCAACGGTTTGCTTGTCGTTTTTCACAAAAGTTTGGTTGTTCAAAGACACTTCTTTGAGGTACTTCTGGACAGAACCTTCGATCATTTTGGCAGCGATGTCGGCTGGCTTGCCAGACTCGGCAGCTTTGGCAGTGGCCACTGAACGCTCTTTGTCGATCAGGTCGGCGGGCACGTCGTTGCTGGTCAAAGCCACAGGCTTCATCGCAGCCACGTGCATGGCAACGTCTTTGGCCGCTGTTTCTTTGCCTTCGTACTCGACCAACACACCAATGCGGGTGCCGTGCAAGTAGGTTGCGATTTGGGCGCCACCGGCCACGCGCTTGAAACGGCGGAAGCTCATGTTCTCGCCGATCTTGCCGATCAGGCCTTTGCGAACTTCTTCCAATGTAGGACCGAAGCCGTCTTGGCTGTAAGGCAACTCGCCCAAAGCAGCCACATCGGCTGGGTTGTGCAATGCGGCCAATTTGGCAGCGGCATTGGCCAAGGCCAGGAAGCTGTCGTTTTTGGTCACGAAGTCTGTTTCGCAGTTGACTTCGAGCATGGCGCCCGTGTTGCCTTCGGTGTAGGCAACGATCACGCCTTCGGCGGTCACGCGGGAAGCGGCCTTGCCAGCTTTTGTACCCAATTTAACGCGCAGCAACTCTTCTGCTTTGGCCATGTCGCCTTCGGCTTCGGTCAAAGCTTTTTTGCATTCCATCATAGGGGCATCGGTTTTAGCGCGCAGTTCAGCGACCATGCTTGCGGTAATAGCCATTTGATTTCTCCGTTTCGTCTTCGAATTAAGGTTCGAACTAAATAAAAATTGATAAAAACTCAATGAGACTCAGGTTAAAAAAAAGGGGCAAGAAGCCCCTTTTCTCTGCTTGAGCGGGCATTAAGCAGAAGCTTCTTGCACTTCAACGAATTCGTCTGCGCCTTCAGCGGCCACAGCATTGACCACATCTTGAACGGCGTTGGCACGGCCTTCAATGATGGCGTCAGCAATGCCGCGAGCGTACAAAGCCACTGCCTTGGAAGAGTCATCGTTACCAGGAATGATGTAGTCGATGCCTTCGGGTGAGTGGTTGGAGTCAACCACGCCGATCAATGGGATGCCCAACTTCTTGGCTTCCAAAATGGCAATTTTGTGGTAACCCACGTCGATCACGAAGATCGCATCAGGCAACACAGCCATGTCTTGAATGCCACCGATGTCTTTTTCAAGCTTCTCGATTTCACGTTTGAACATGAGTTGTTCTTTTTTGCTCAAAGAGTCGAGGCCGACTTCTTGTTGCGCTTTCATGTCCTTCAAGCGCTTGATGGAAGTCTTGACGGTTTTGAAGTTGGTGAGCATGCCGCCCAACCAGCGTTGGTCGACGTAAGGCACGCCAGCGCGATGCGCTTCAGCGGCCACGGTTTCACGGGCTTGGCGCTTGGTGCCAACCATCAGGATGTTGCCGCGGTTTGCAGAGAGTTGTTTGACGAACTTCAATGCGTCTTGGAACATCGGCAAAGATTTTTCCAAGTTGATGATGTGGATTTTGTTGCGGTGACCGAAGATGAAGGGGGACATCTTGGGGTTCCAGAAGCGAGTTTGGTGACCAAAGTGGACACCGGCTTCCAGCATTTCGCGCATGGTAACGGACATATTGTTTCTCCGAAGGTTGGGTCTAAAATCCGGCTCACACATCGGTTATTTGCGGCCACTCAAAAGAGTGGTTAACAAACAGCCAACACCTTGAAGGAGCCGGTTTGCGATTTACTTGCAGGTGAATTCCTGCTAAGCCAGTCGAGTATAGCATCCCAAAACCTACTTTTTCCAGCCCTGCCACACTCTTTACACACCCTCCCCACGCCATGCGCCCAGACCTGATTGCCACCCTAGAAGCCATCTCAGCTCAAAAGACCACGCCCCAGGCCGAATGGGAAAAAAGCCAAGCTTTGGCCCAAAGTTCTGCATGCGACAACGTCTTTTTGACGCTGGAGACAGGTCCCATTCCAGCGCTTTTGCAGGAACCCAGCGTGGTCAATGCCCCACTCAAAGGCTTGGCTTTCTCGGTCAAAGACCTGTTTGATGTGGCGGGCAGCCCTACTTTGGCGGGCTCCACGGTCCTCCAAGGCACGCCAGCTGCACCATTTGACTGCCCCGCTGTGGCCCGAATGAACCATGCGGGGGGCGCTTTTATAGGCCGCACCAACATGGTGGAGTTTGCCTTTTCTGGCATTGGCAACAACCCCCATTACGGCACACCCGCCGCTTGGGACGCCGTTTCAGACCAGGCCGTCCTGAGCAACGGTCAAGGTCATGTGCCAGGCGGCTCGTCATCAGGCGCTGCAGTTTCTGTGGCCACTGGCGCCGCCTTCATTGGTTTGGGCTCTGACACGGGCGGCTCCATTCGCATACCTGCTGCTTTGAATGGCATTGTGGGTTTTAAAAATACAGCCCGATTGGTGCCCACTGCGGGCGCCGTTCCTTTGTCAACCACCATGGACACTGCCTGCGCCATGACGCGCAGTGTGCGAGATGCTGTGTTGGCGCATGAAATCTTGGCATCCCGCAAAGTGGCCCGGGCTTCCCGCGGACTCTCTAGCTATCGTTTGGCCGTTCCCACCAGCCTCATGCTGGACGGCATGACAGCCGGCGTGCAAAAAGCTTGGGAACGCAGCTTGCAAAAGTTGTCTCAAGCGGGTGCTCAAATTGTTGAAATTCCTCTGCTTGAAATCAAAGAGTTGGCTGGGCTCTTGGCCACGGGCGGCTTCAGTGCGGCCGAGAGTTACACCTGGCACAGACACTTGCTGGCCCAAGGAGAAGCGCAGTACGACCCCCGTGTGGCCGCGCGAATTTTGAAAGGCGCCAACATGAAGGCCTTCGAATACTTGGATTTGCAAGCAGGTCGTGCGACCTGGATTGCACGCATGCAAGCGGCACTCCACGGTGTCGATGCAGCGCTCTCCCCCACTGTCCCGATCGAAGGCCCCACATTGGCCAGTGTGGCACCCGGCGCCGAACGGGACGATGCATTTTTTGCTGCCAACGGCTTGTTGCTGCGCAACACCAGCGTGGTCAACATGCTCGACGGTTGCGCCCTGTCACTGCCCATGCACCATGCCGGCGAATTGCCCACCAGTTTGATGGTGTGGCAAGGCCCCATGAAAGACGATGATGTGCTGAACATTTCATTGGCGATTGAAACCGCATTGAGGACGGCTTGAAAATACTCAACTGGCAAGTTCCGCTGGCATTGTTCGATGTGGCGCAAACACGCCAGCTTGAAAACTTGGCCACATCAAGGATCGTGAGCGGTCCCAGTTTGATGACACAAGCGGGCTTGTCGGTGGCCAAGTTGGCCATGGCCATCCAGCCCTTTGCGCCCTGCTACTGGGTTTTTTGTGGCCCCGGCAACAACGGCGGCGACGGCTTGGAGGCTGCCACCCACTTGCACCAATCGGGTCAACAAGTTCGAGTCGTGCTTTGGCAGCCTTCAGCAAAGCGACCTTCAGATGCAACGCTGGCCTTAGGCAAAGTCAAAGCATTGGGCATTTCCATTCAAGCAACACTGCCAGCACAGGGTGATGTCAGTCGTCATGACTTGTGCATCGATGCCATGCTGGGCATTGGCTTGCGTTCAAGCACAACGGAGGCACATGAGGCCGCCACGTTAGAAGCCGAGCAAGCATTGCACGCTTGGATACACAGCATCTACCATTTGGGCGCAGATGTTTTGGCCGTCGACACGCCCTCTGGCTTGAATGCCAACACAGGTCAGTTTCAAAACATGAAGGTGGTGCCGCAAGACATTCAAGCGCAACACACCTTGCAGCTTCTGACCGCAAAACCAGGTTGCATGACGGCCCACGGCAGAGATGCATGCGGCACGCTTTGGCTGGACACCTTGGGCAGCGAAGATTTGCAGCAAAGCCTCAAAGCCACAGCCCAATTGAACAGCCGTTTGCAAACACCTGTGAAGCGGCAACACGCCAGCCACAAAGGCATCTTTGGCGACGTGACTGTGATTGGCGGTGAAGCAGTGGAGGTACGCGGCATGGGCATGACGGGCGCAGTCGATCTGGCCGCCTCCGCCGCACTGCATGCGGGCGCTGGCCGCGTGATGGCTTGTTATTTGACGGACGATCTCAAGGCAAACCAAGCAAGGCCACGTTTGGCAGAAATCATGCAGCGCGAATTTTCTGCATTGAAGTTGCAGTCAGGCGTGATTGTGTGCGGCTGCGGGGGCGGTGTCTCTGTGCGAAAAATATTACCCCAAGTTCTACAGCAAAGCATGCGCTTGGTTCTGGATGCCGATGCTTTGAATGCCATTTCACAAGACCCTTGGCTGCGCGAACTGCTGCGCCAACGTGCGGCTCAAAACAAGCACACTGTGGTCACACCTCACCCACTTGAAGCCGCTCGATTGCTAAGCACAGACAGTGGCTCGGTTCAACACGATCGGCTGAGTGCGGCGCAAACGCTGGCCCACGATCTGAACTGCACCGTGGTGCTGAAAGGTTCAGGCACTGTGATTGCCAAATCAGGTGAAGTACCTGCCGTCAATTTCACAGGCAATGCGCGCCTGGCAACTGGCGGCACAGGCGATGTATTGGCAGGCTTACTGGGCGCGCGCATGGCCCAAGGCCAGAGCGAATTTGAAGCCGCTTGCGCAGCCGTGTTTGAACACGGCCTGGCAGCAGATGAAACAGATTTGCCCACCCTCACAGCAGGCAAACTGGCAACGCTTATCCGCGGCCCGCAAACGGCATCTTGGTAGCCATCACGGTGTGGAACATCACGTTGGCTTCCAATGGCAAGCTGGCCATGTACACCACCGAGGTGCCCACCAAAGCCACATCCATCAAGGGCTCTGCTTTGATTTCCAAATTGGCTTGTGGCACACCTTTGGCCATCTTCATGGCCATGGGGGTTGCAGCGTTGCCCACATCAATTTGACCCACAGCGATGTCGTACGGACGACCATCGAGTGAAGCGGTTTTGGTGAGGCCAGATACGGCATGCTTGGTGGAGGTGTAGGCAATGGAGAACGGGCGTGGTGTGGTGGCCGAGATCGAACCATTGTTGATGATGCGACCGCCCATGGGTTTCTGATCTTTCATCACGCGGAAAGCTTCACGAATGCACAAGAACATGCCGGTCAGGTTGGTGTCGACCACCCCTTTCCACATGTCCAAACTGAGTTCATGAATTGGGATGGCCGGCGTGCTCACGCCCGCGTTGTTGAACAGCAAATCGACACGGCCAAATGCTTTCACGCATTGTGCAAACAAATTGGCCACAGAGTCTTCTTGCGTGACATCGGTCGGAACGGCCAACACTTGGTAATGGGCATTGAGCGCTTTGGCTTCTGCCGCCACCTCTTCCAAATTGGCCAATCGACGACCCGCCAATACGACGGACCAGCCGTCTTTCAGCAAAGCCAACGCGGTTGCCTTGCCAATGCCAGAACCAGCGCCTGTCACGATGGCAATTTTTGAAGCGTGTGTCATGAATTCTGTCTCCTGCTTGAACCTTGAATTGAAAAAAGAATGGAATAGGACTCAAAGGCCTGGTTTCAGCGACGACTCTTTCGCGCTTGACTGGACTTCTTGGCGCCCGATGACTTGGATGGCGTCCCTTTGGGACTGACCTTCCCATGCCGGGTACTGGGTTTGCCACCTTCCGCTTTGCGTGCATTGAAAGGCCGCGATGTGGACTTGGCACCCTCTGCGCCCCCCATTGAACCCCGCGTGTTGGCATTGTCATTGCGACTGGCGCCTTGTTTGCCAGGGCCTTTGTCACGCATCTGACGAACACTGAATTCTTCAGCCGGATTCACCAAACGGAAGTCAATTTTTCGCCCGTCTAAGTCGACGCGACTGACTTGAATTTGAACGCGGGTGCCAATGGCATAGCGAATACCGGTTCGCTCCCCCCGCAATTCTTGTCGTGCTTCGTCAAAACGGAAATACTCGCCACCCAACTCGGTGATGTGCACCAAGCCTTCGACATACAAATTGTCCAAGGTCACAAAAATTCCGAAGCTGGTGGCCGAAGTCACCACGCCTGAATATTCTTCGCCCAAATGCTCGCGCATGTATTTGCATTTGAGCCATGCTTCTACATCGCGGCTGGCTTCATCGGCGCGGCGCTCGTTGGCACTGCAATGCAAACCGGCGGCCTCCCAAGCTTGCTGCTCGGCCGGCGACATTTTGATGCGCGGTGCATCGTCCATCTGAGCGCCAGCCTTGTTTTTCTGCAAGCGCTTGGCCAGTTTGGCGTGCGCCTCACCGGGCAATGGCAAGGCAGGCAGCTGGTATTTTTTCTTCGCCAAGATGGCTTTGATAACACGGTGCACCAGCAAGTCGGGGTAGCGACGGATGGGACTGGTGAAGTGCGTGTAGGCTTCGTAGGCCAAGCCAAAGTGGCCACTGTTGATGGGCGTGTAGATCGCCTGCTGCATGGAGCGCAGCAGCATGGTGTGAATTTGCTGGGCATCAGGCCGGTCTTTGGTGGCCTGTGCAATGTGCTGAAACTCACTGGGTTTGGGCTCATCACTCACGGTGTAAGGCAAACCCAAAGACTTCAGGTAATTGCGAAGCAAATCTTTTTTCTCGGGCGTGGGGCCTTCGTGCACACGGAACAAACCTGGGTGCTTGCTGCTTTGAATGAAGTCGGCGCTGCACACATTGGCTGCCAACATGGCTTCTTCAATGAGGCGGTGGGCTTCGGTGCGAACACGCGGCACAATTTTTTCAATGCGGCCGTTGTCGTCACAAATGATTTGTGTTTCGGTGGTTTCAAAGTCCACCGCACCCCGGACTGCGCGCGAGGCCAAGAGTGCGCGGTACACATCGTGCAAATTGAGCAAGTCATTGACTCGCGCTTTGCGCTTGAGGGCTTCAGGACCCCGCGTATTGGCCAAAATGGCCGCCACTTCGGTGTACGTGAAACGCGCATGGCTGTACATCACCGCCGGGTAAAACTGATAGGCATGGATGTCACCTTTGGCGGTGATCAGCATGTCGCAGACCATGCACAAGCGCTCTACCTCGGGGTTCAGTGAGCACAAACCATTCGACAGCTTTTCAGGCAGCATGGGAATGACGCGGCGTGGAAAGTACACGCTGGTGGCGCGGTCGTAAGCGTCCACATCAATGGCGCTGCCCGTTTGAACATAGTGGCTCACATCGGCAATGGCCACCAACAGACGCCAGCCTTTGGCCTTGCCAATTTTGGCAGGCTCACAGTAAACCGCATCGTCAAAATCGCGGGCATCTTCGCCGTCGATGGTGACCAAGGGAATGTCCGTCAGGTCAATGCGATCTTTGGAATCTTGAGGACGAACTTTGTCGGGCAGCTCTTTGGCCAAATTCAAACAGGCTGCAGAAAATTCGTGCGGCACGCTGTACTTGCGAACGGCAATGTCGATTTCCATGCCGGGGTCGTCAATTTCACCCAACACTTCTTTGACGCGGCCCACGGGTTGGCCAAACAATGCGGGCGGCTCTGTGAGTTCAACGACCACCACCTGGCCTGGCTTGCCTGTGCCAATGCCCACCTTGGGAATCAAAATGTCTTGACCATAGCGCTTGTCTTCTGGCGCAACAATCCAAATGCCACCTTCATTCAACAAGCGGCCAATGATGGGCTGCGCGGAGCGTTCAAGGATCTCAACCACGCGACCTTCAGGCCGGCCTTTGCGATCTTGGCGAACAATTCGAACTTTGACACGGTCTTTGTGCAAGACTGCACGCATTTCGTTGGGCGACAAAAAGATGTCGCCATCACCATCATCACGAATGAGAAAGCCATGGCCATCGCGATGACCTTGCACGCTGCCTTCGATTTCATCGAGCAGTCCGGAGGGGTGGCTAATTTTTTTGATATACAATCCTTTTTTTCCTGAAAGCCCAGGTGGCGGAATTGGTAGACGCACTAGTTTCAGGTACTAGCGAGTAACTTCGTGGGGGTTCGAGTCCCTTCCTGGGCACCAAGTTTAAACAAAGCTGCACGCATGGCAGCTTTTTTTATGCACGCTTGTTGCAAATTCATCCTTGCTTCACAACCGTGCAGGGCCAGCATGACGTGCAAGTCCTTCAAATGGGCACCGCAACCAAGTCGTGCCCCTCTACCCCCACAATGCGCGCGCGCGTAAATTCTCCGGCCTTGTAGGTTTTGCTCAGTTTTTCTGGCGGCAACAATCTGACCAAGCCATCAATTTCAGGTGCATCGGCGTAGGAGCGGCCAATGCCGCCCTTTTTGCCCATGGCCGTGGCGGAGTCCACCAAAACCTGCATGGTGGCACCGATGCGCTGTTGCAAACGCTGAATTGAGACCTCTTCGGCCACCGCCATGAACCGTGATCGACGTTCCTCGCGCACCGCCTCGGGCAACATGCCTGGCAATTCATTGGCTGTTGCGCCTTTGACGGGGCTGTAAGCAAAGCAGCCCGCCCGGTCAATTTGCGCTTCCCGCACAAAATGGAGCAAATGCTCAAACTCCTCTTCGGTTTCGCCTGGGAAACCTGCAATGAAGGTGCTTCGAATGACCAATTGCGGGCAAATTTCGCGCCATTGTTGGATGCGCTCTAAGTTCTTTTCGCCGCTGGCGGGTCGCTTCATGCGCTTCAAGACATCGGGGTGGCTGTGCTGCAAAGGCACATCCAAATAGGGCAAAACCAGACCGCTGGCCATGAGTGGCAAAATTTCGTCGACGCTGGGATAGGGGTACACATAGTGAAGTCGCACCCACGCGCCATGCTTTTGCGCCATCTCGCCCAGCGTCTGGACCAACTCGAGCATGCGGGTTTTGACGGGGCGGCCTTCCCAGAAACCAGTGCGGTATTTGACATCGACGCCATAGGCTGAGGTGTCTTGGCTGATGACCAGCAACTCTTTGACGCCCCCCTCGAACAAGGCCTGCGCTTCTTTCAGGACATCGCCAATGGGCCGTGACACAAGGTCGCCGCGCAGGGAGGGAATGATGCAGAAGGTACAGCGGTGGTTGCAACCTTCGCTGATTTTGAGGTAAGCGTAATGGCGTGGCGTGAGTTTGAGGCCCGCTTCGCCAAAGGCATTGGGCACCAAATCCAAGAAAGGGTCGTGCGGCTTGGGCAAGTGTGCGTGCACCGCATCCATCACCTCTTGGGTGGCATGGGGCCCCGTCACGGCCAACACACTGGGATGCATTTCGCGCACCATGTTGCCGCCGCCGTCCGCCTCTTTGGCACCCAAACAGCCGGTCACAATGACCTTGCCATTGACGTTCAGGGCTTCTGAGATGGCGTCCAGGCTTTCCTTCACGGCGTCGTCAATGAAACCACAGGTGTTGACGATCACGAGATCGGCACCCTCGAAGGTTTTGGAAGTTTGATAACCCTCAGCGCTCAGTTGCGTGAGGATCAGTTCGGAATCCGTGAGAGCTTTGGGGCAACCCAGGCTGACAAAGCCAACTTTGGGTGCGGCAGAAGTGGCGGGATTTGCTGCAGTTACGAGATCAGTCATGGACGCTATTGTCCCAGTAATTTGACCAGCCGATCCCAGCCAGCCGCAATCCCGTCAGGGCTTCAGGCCAAAAGCATTGAGAAATTGGGCTGTTTGCTTCTGCATTTGGTCTTGCATCTGGGTCATGATGTTTTGCGACTGGTGGCCCATTTTGGACTGCATCAGAATCAGGGACTGCAGATTGCTTTCTAAATAAGCCCCCATGTGCCCTTGCATGGCATGGCCATAAAAGCGAATGATGTTGGCCAACACCGCCTCGGTAAACATGGGCGCGCCAGCAGACTCTTCTTCCAAAATGATCTGCAGCAGCAAACTGCGGGTGAGGTCTTCGCCCGATTTGGCATCTTTGACAGCGAAGGCTTGCCCTTGCATGACCAACTGTTTGATCTCAGCCAAAGTGACATATGCCGAGGTGGTGGTGTCGTAAAGACGGCGATTGGGGTACTTCTTGATGATGCGCTGGGGCTGCGCTGCGCTGGCCTCAGCACTTGCCCCTTGCGTCTGGTCACTGGGCGTCGATTTGGCGGCGGATTTTCTGGCCATGTTTAAGCGTCTTCACAAAGTCAAAGGGTTTTCTGTCATTTGGAACTGCAACAAGCCACAGTATGCTGCACCGCAATAGGCTTTAGGGGCGGTGCTTTCAAAATCCATACAAGGAATTACCCTCAATTTAATTGGGGTCAGCGCAACATTGATTTCATTTCGGTGATACGGTGAGGTCATGAAACTTCGACAACTGTTTATTTTTGCATTCATTTTCTGGAATCAAACTGCCATGGCCATTGAAGAACCCCGCTTTACGGTCAGTTTGAAGTCTGGGCCTTTTGAAGTGCGCCAATATGCGCCCATGCTGGTGGCTGAGACCTTGGTTCAGGGCGACATGGACGAAGCCTCCAATCGCGGCTTTCGAAGAATTGCCGACTATATCTTCGGCAACAATTTGTCAGCACAAACGGGCAATGCATCGAAGATCGCCATGACAGCACCCGTGACGATTGAGCCTCAGTCAGAAAAAATAGCCATGACAGCGCCAGTCACCATCACAGGCAACACGGCATCGGGGTCCATGGCGGCAAGCAATGAATGGCGTGTTCATTTCGTGATGCCCTCGCAATACAACCTGGGCAACATTCCTCGACCACAAAATCCGGAAGTGACACTGCGCGAAGTGCCTGGAAAGTACTTTGCCGTTTACACCTACTCAGGCTTTAACACCGAATCACGGGTGCAAGATAAAACGGACGCCTTGAGGGCATGGCTGGACGAGAAAAAGATCAAAGCCATTGGCACGCCTCAACTGGCGCGGTATGACCCGCCTTGGACCCTGCCCATGTTTCGCAGAAACGAAATCATGATTGAAATGGAGGCCCTCAAAAACTGAGCGACAAATGCCGTTTGAAGGTCAGCGCTGAAGCTTACTTTTTAAAGGGATTACCGAACTTCGCATCAGACGTGAGCGTCGTGTCCGTCAGTGTTTTCAGGAAGGCCACCAAAGCAGCCTTGTCATCGGCCGTGAGGTTGAGCCTGAGGGGCACCCCATTGGGCGCCAATCTGTTGGTGTCCAGAGCAGGACCTAACTTGATGCCGCTGTTGTAATGCTCGACCACTTCTTCGAGTGTGGCAAAGCGGCCATCATGCATGAATGCTTTGGACAATGCCACATTTTTCAGGGATGGGGCTTTGAAGACAACGGTTTCTCCAGCGTCTAAGCCATTGCTTTTAGAGTTGGCCGCCAAAGCAAACGTAGGCGGCTGATGACAAGCCGCACAACCCGCCCCCCCGTTGTTAGGTCCTCCCACAAACAATTGACGCCCCCGGTCTTCTTGCGCGGTAAAACCCGGCAGTGTGGTGCCGAGCCCCCTGTTGTTGGCCGTGGCCGAGAAAACTTGAGCATAGGCCGTGTCCCATCGGCTGTTGGTGGAGATCATGGCACGCTCAAATTGCGCCAAAGCTTGTTGAATGCGAAGCTCTGTGATGCTGGCATCGCCAAAGGCAAAGGCAAATAAATCGGGGTAGTAAGAGCTGGCATTCATTTTGGCAATGAGTGCGGTGATGCCACCGACCGAGCTCACATAACCCATTTCAACAGGATGCTGAATGGGCTGGCTGGCCTGCAGCTCGACCGAAGCCGCGCGCTTGTTCCAGAACATGCTGCCGGGCTGGTAATACCGAACATTGCCCAAACGCATGGCGTGTGCCGTGGTGAATGCGGCACCAGAAAATCCCACGCTGAACTGAAGTGGGTCGTCAAAACCTGTGGCTTGCTGGTGACATGAACTGCACGAAATGCTGTCGTTGATGCTCATGCGTTTGTCGTAAAACAAAACCCGGCCCAAGGTGGCTACTTTGTTGGTGACGGCATTGTCTAAAGGCGTGTTGTCCTGTGCGCTGATGGTTGCATCGTAGTAAGCCGGCAGCACGGGATTGGCGTAATTGGCCAATGCACCAAGATCGAGCGTTGTGAAGTCTGCGACACCGGCAGGCGTGCTGAGGGCGGCAGTCGTGCTCGAGCCGCCCCCGCATCCGCAAATTGTCATGCACAAACTGATGAGCATGGCCCAAGAATGAAGTTGAGAAGCAGGTTTCAAAATAAACTTTCTGTGGTTTCAAGCGGCATTCAACACGTAACGTTTTAAACCACAGAACAGCCGACACCCCTTTTGACACCCAAGGGTAAACACTCAGCTTGTGCCAAAAACTCGTGCCCGTTTTCAGTTCACATCCCTTAAACTGCTGCAACTTTTTAGAAGGATCAGGTGCCCGATGTCCATGGTTCAGCTGGCGTTAAAACGCCCTTATACATTCATCGTGATGGCCATCCTGATTCTGTTGGGAACGCCATTTGCACTGAAGAATATGGCGACAGACATATTCCCAGAAATCAACATCCCTGTCATCAGCATCATTTGGAACTACAACGGTTTGCCTGCACCTGAAATGGGGCAACGCATAGCGGGCCAAACTGAGCGAGGTTTGACCACGGTGGTGAGTGACATTGAGCACATTGAGTCAACCTCTCTGGCTGGCGTGACGGTTGTGAAAGTGTTCTTTCAACCTGGCGTCAACATTCAATCGGCCATTGCGCAAGTGGTTGCCTCGGTGCAAACTCAAGTGCGGCAACTGCCGCCCGGCATCACGCCACCCTTGGTCATCAAGTACTCAGCGTCCAGTATTCCCGTCATGCAGTTGGCGCTGTCCAGCCCGACCTTGCCAGAGAACGCCTTGTTTGATGCAGCGGTCAATGGCCTGCGTCCTCAATTGATCACAGTGCCTGGCGTGGCCTCCCCTTTCCCCTATGGTGGCAAGGTGCGCGTCATTTCAGTGGACTTAGACATTGAAGCCATGCAAGCCAGGGGCTTGGCACCCGCCGATGTCGTCAACGCGGTCAACACCCAAAACTTGATCTTGCCATCAGGCACTGTCAAATTGGGTGAGACCGAATACACGGTGCGCATGAATGGTTCACCTGGCGTGCTCTCAGGTCTGAACGACTTGCCCGTCAGAACCAACAACAACATCACCACTTATTTGAAAGACGTGGCCTTTGTGCGCGACGGCTTCCAGCCTCAAACCAATGTGGTGAGACAAGATGGCACACGCGGCGTCTTGTTGTCTGTGCTTAAAAACGGCGGCGCCTCCACCTTGGACATTGTGGCCAACGTCAAAACGCTGCTGCCCAAAGCGGTTCAAACATTGCCGCAAGATGTGAAGGTCACGCCCCTGTTTGACCAATCGGTCTTTGTACTGGCCGCCATTGAAGGTGTGGTCACAGAAGCCTTGATCGCAGCCGTGTTGACCGCCATGATGGTCTTGCTGTTTTTGGGCAACTGGCGCAGCACCCTGATCATTGCGCTGACCATTCCCCTGTCCATCTTGGCGTCCATTCTGACGTTGTTCGCCTTGGGTGAAACGCTCAACTTGATGACCCTGGGGGGCTTGGCATTGTCAGTGGGCATTTTGGTCGACCAAGCCATTGTGACCATTGAAAACATCGAGCGGCACATTCACTTAGGCAAACCACTTTTGTCGGCCATTGAGGTGGGTGCCGAAGAAATTGGCCCGGCTGCCTTTGTCTCCACCCTGTGTATTTGCATTGTGTTCGTGCCGATGTTTTTCTTGTCCGGCGTGGCGCGCTTCTTGTTTGTGCCCTTGGCGGAGTCAGTGGTGTTTGCCATGATCTTCTCTTACTTCTTGTCCAGAACTTTGGTGCCCACCCTGGTCATGATGTTGATGGACGGCGTGCATGAAGCCAATCAAAACGACAAGCCCAGTTTGCTGCAACAGGTCTACCGAAAGTTTGATGCGCAGTTCGAGCGCGTGCGACGTGTCTATACCCTGTCCTTGTCTGCGGCCCTCACGCACCGCACCAAGTTCATGGCTTATTTCTTTGGCTTTTGCGTGGTCTCTTGCGCCATCTATCCATTTTTGGGCCGGGACTTTTTCCCCAGCGTGGACGCCGGTCAAATTCGATTGCACATGCGCGCCCCCACCGGTACGCGCATTGAAGAAACCGTGCGCATTGCGGATGCCGTGGAAACGGCCATTCGCGACATCATTCCTGAGGATCAATTGGAAACCATTTTGGACAACATTGGTTTGCCCAACAGCGGTATCAATTTGTCATACAGCAATGCCGGCACCATCGGCACCATGGATGCTGAAATTTTGATGTCCTTGAAGCACGGCCATCAGCCGATTGCGCATTTCATGACCCAAATGCGCAATGAATTGCCCAAGCGTTTTCCCAATGTCGAATTCTTCTTCCAGCCCGCTGACATTTCCACTCAAATTTTGAACTTCGGTTTGCCTGCGGCCATCGATGTTCAATTTTCGGGCTCAGATGTGGTGGGCAATACGGAACTGGCATCTGAATTGACACGTGCCATTCAAAAAATACCTGGCGCTGTTGACGCTCACGTACATCAACGCTTGGATGGCCCGACGGTCGATTTGCAAATGGACAGAACCCGGCTTCAGCAATTTGGTTTAGGCGCCACCAACGTGGGTCAAAACGTTTTGATCGCCTTGTCAGGCAGCTCCCAGACTGCACCTGCCTTTTGGTTGAACCCTCAAAACGGCGTGGTTTACAACGTGGTGGTGCAAGCGCCGCAATACAAAGTGAACTCCATGGATGCCCTGATGGGCATCAACGTTGCGTCGGCGCCCAATGCCAACAGCGGCGTCAATGGGTCCGCATTGCCAACCACCACGCCTCAATTGCTCGGCAATTTGGTCGAAGTGAAAGCAGGCAGACAGCAACCCATCGTTTCTCGCTACAACATTCAACCGGCCGTTGACATTTATGTCAGCGTGCAAGGCACTGACTTGGCCAGCGTGGCCAAACAGGTTCAAAAGTTGATCGATGAGGTTCAGCCCCAACTCAAACGCGGCAACGCCATCGCCCTGCGCGGCCAAGTTCAAACAATGCAGTCTTCCTTCAATGGCTTAGGTCTCGGCTTGGCCATGGCCATTGTGCTGGTCTATTTGTTGATCGTGGTGACCTACCAATCATGGATTGATGCAGCCATCATCATTACCGCCCTGCCCGCTGCCTTGGCTGGCATTGCCTGGATGCTTTTCGTAACGGGCACCACCCTCAGCGTGCCGGCGCTCACGGGCGCCATCATGACCATGGGCGTGGCCACAGCCAACAGCATTTTGGTGGTGGCGTTTGCAAGGCAGCGCAGGGACGAAGGCGCAACCGCCTTGTCTGCCGCACTAGAGGCCGGCTCCACGCGCATTCGCCCAGTGCTGATGACCGCATTGGCCATGATCATTGGCATGATTCCCATGGCATTGGGCATTGGCGAAGGCGCTGAGCAAAACGCCCCCCTGGGGCGCGCAGTGATCGGCGGCCTCTTATTTGCCACCGTCTCGACCCTTTACTTTGTTCCGGTGGTGTATGCCGCCATTCACCAATATTTGCATCACCGCCAAGCGCGCAAAGATGCCGCCAAGAATGCGCCTCATTTGGCACAGGAGAATTGATTCATGTCTGAAGAACGTCACTCACCATTGGCCATTCACTCAACAGGTGTGGAAGATCCGCACGCGTTGCTGCAACGCCAACAAATCATTCAGCGCAGCAAAGTCACAGCAGGCATCGTGATGCTTGTTTTGTTGCTGGGCGGAGCCCGCACGGTGTTCAGTCAATCTCAGAAAATGGACCAGCTGAAATCAGACATTCAAACGCGCGGACAAATCTATGTCAAAACGCAGGTCATTCTGACGAAGGAAGCGGCCCCAACCATTGCCCTGCCAGGCAGCTTGCAAGGCTACGTTCAGTCCCCCATTTACGCTCGCGTGCCTGGCTACGTGAAACGTTGGCACAAGGACATTGGCAGCCGCGTCAAAAAAGGCGAGGTGCTGGCCGAACTCGAAACGCCCGAAACCGATGAGCAACTGACACAAGCCATCGCCACCCGGCAACAAGCGGCTGCCAGCTTGGAACTGGCCAAGAGCACCGAAGCGCGTTGGATTGCGCTGCGTGCCAAGGATGCCGTGTCACAACAAGAGGTGGACGAAAAGCGCAGCAACAGCACCCAAGCCATGGCCAACTTGGCATCTGCAGAAGCCAACATGCAACGTTTGAAACAATTGAGCAATTTCAAAAGTTTGACGTCACCCACCGATGGTGTGATCACACGGCGCAATGTCGACACAGGAGATTTGGTGGACGCGGGTGCAGGCGGCGGCATTGCGCGCGCCTTGTTTGTGGTCACCCAAACAGACCCCCTTCGCTTGTATGTCAACGTGCCGCAAACGTATGCCCAACAGGTCAAGGGCGGCCAAAAAGTCACAGTGACCCAAACCGAATTGCCCGGCAAGAAATTTGAAGGTGAATTGGCCAGAACGGCAGCCTCCATTGACCCCCTCACACGCTCCATGCAAGTGGAAATCAGCTTGGCCAACAAAGAGGGTATTTTGATGCCAGGCGCTTATGTTCAGGTCAACTTGCCCTTGAAAGTCAAAGCCAGCCTCACCGTGCCAAACAATGCGTTGATCATTCGAGGTCAAGGCATCAAGGTGGCCGTGGTCGACGCTGAGAAGCGCGTCAAAATGCAAGCCATCACGCTTGGCCGCAATTTGGGCGAGCAGGTAGAAGTTCTGACAGGCTTGACCGATGGTTTGCGCGTGGTGCTGAACCCACCGGATGCTTTGAACGAAGGCGATGTGGTGAACTTCAATCCAGATCCCCCCAAAACAGACGCTGAAAACAAAGACAAACCCGCTGCTCAAAAGGACAAGCCGTGAGATCGCTGCGCGCTACGCCATTGGCATCCGCTCTGGCTGTCGCCGCCCTGTTGGCAGGCTGCGCAGCAGGTCCCGCTTACGTCAAGCCCACGGCTGAGATTCCCGCCAGATGGCAAGTGGAGTCGCCCTGGCGAGACGCTCGGCCTGCCGACGCACAGGCCAAAGGCGCATGGTGGGAACGTTTTAACGATGCGGACCTCACAGCCCTTGCGCAAAGAGCCCTTCAAGCCAACCAAACATTGGCGGCAGCCCAGGCGCGTTTAGCGCAGTCGCGTGCCTTGGTGGCCGTCAGTGCAGCCAGCATGTTTCCTCAGTTGAGCTTGGGCACCAAGGCCTCGGAACTGCGAATTTCAGCCAACCGGCCTCTGACCAATTACAGCTCGCCCAACAAGTCCACCGTTCAAAACGACTTTTCCACCATCTTGGCCGTGAGCTACGAAGCCGATTTGTGGGGACGCGTGCAAAGCCAGGTCGATGGCGCCACCGCAAATGCCGAGCAGGTTGCGGCCGACCTTGAAAACACCCGCCTGATCTTGGCATCTGACGTGGCCGTGAACTACTTCAACTTGCGTGCGCTCGACATCGAGCTGGATGTGTTGGCGCGCTCTGTGGTGTTGCAAACATCATCCCTCGAATTGGCCAATCACCGCCGAAACAGCGGCGCTGCCTCGGGTCTGGACGTGGCTCAACAACAAGCCTTGCTGGACACGACCCTGACCCAAGTGGACATCATCAAACGCCAACGTGCCCAGTTTGAACACGCCCTGGCAACTTTGACCGGCACGCCCGCGCCCTTGTTTCAATTGCCTTCGCGCGTGGTCAGTTTGAACACACCCGCCATCCCAGTGGGCATTCCTTCCGATGTGCTGGAGCGCCGACCCGACGTCGCCTCGGCTGAGCGCGCCATGGCGGCTGCCAATGCGCAAATTGGTGTGGCCAACGCCGCTTTCTACCCAAGTGTGATCTTTGGCCCGACTTTTGGCAATGACAGCACACGCACTGCGACACTGTTCAATGCGCCCAGCTTGCTGTGGTCGTTTGGCGTTTCCGCCACGCAAACCATTTTTGATGCGGGTCGAAGCAGTGCCAACGTGGCCTTCAGCAAAGCCAGCTATGACATCACGGTGGCCAACTATCGCCGAACCGTCTTAACGGCCATGCAAGAGGTCGAAGACGGTTTGAGCAGCGTCAGCGCACTCGACCGCGCCATCGTGCAGGCGCAACGTGCCATTGAGAGCAACCGCAAAGTGATGGACATTGCCAGAGCCCGCTACGAAGGCGGGATTTCAAACTACCAAGACATGATCACGGCACAACAATCGCAATTGAACAGCGAGCGTTTGGCCACACAACTGATTGGCCAACGTCAACTGGCTTCGGTCTTTTTGATCAAGGCATTGGGGGGGGACTGGGGCCGTTAAGCTCTGTCATCATGAGCGTAGATTTAACACCCGGCAACAGTTTGTTACGGGCAGCAGCGATCAACTCTTGCAAGCACTCCCTGCCTGTTATCTCCACCCCCCTCCAACATTCTCACTGCTTAAGATCAAATCAATCCGAAACCCCGCGAACAGTGCTTTAATCCTTTCATTCAATCCAACTCACAGGGACTTCACGCCATGAAACACACCACAGCACTGCTCCTCACCTTGGCCGCTTCCTTTGCCAGCCTGGCCCAAGCAGGCGGCACCCAAACCTGGGGCAATGTGTCAGATGTGTTGGCCATTGGCCTGCCCCTGGTAGCCGCTGGCAAAGCATTTGGCACGGGCGACTCCGAAGGCGTGAAAGAACTCACGTACACCTTGGGCTCAACCTTGGTGGCCGCGGAAACCCTCAAAACACTGGTGCACGAAAAACGCCCTGATGGCTCCGGCAACGACAGCTTTCCCTCTGGCCATACTGCCATCGCCTTTGCGGCCGCTCGATTTTTTGACAAGCGCTATGCCCCCGAAACCTCCGCCTATCTGTACGCCGCTGCCGGCCTGACCGCCATTGCACGTGTCAAGGCCGACAAGCATTACGCCAAAGACGTTGTGGCCGGCGCTGGCTTGGGTTATGTTTCTGCCGAATACTTCACTCGCCCCTTGTCAGGGGGCGCCGTGTCCTTGATGCCCGCCAAGTCTGGCTTTGCCATCCTTTGGCAAAAGCCTTTGTTCTGAGGTTTTTCTTCACCCTTCACACACTGACCATGACCCTGCTTACCCAAGGCAAGTCGTGGTGCTTCGCGCTTTTGAGTGGCTTGGTATTTTTTCTGGGCAGTGCGGCACTGGCCCATGCAGAAGATGACTTGACGATTCACTCTGCTCTTTTACGTCCCTGCGAAAAAAATCTCAAGTACGACTGCGTCAAGGTTGATGTTTTACTCCATGTCGATGCGCCCCTTGAAACGGTCTGGCAAGTGATCACCGATTATCAACATGCAGCGCAGTTCATCAGCAACCTCAGGTCCAGCGCCGAAACACCACTTGCGCCCAACACCCTGAAGGTCGAACAAGTGGGCCGCGTAGGCTGGGGGGTGTTGAATGTGGACATACAAACCGTTTACAACGTCAGTCTGAACCCGATTGAGAAAAAAATACAGAGCGTCTCTGTGGGCGGCGACCTTAAAACTGTGAGCATGTTCACGCAACTCAAGCCCCTGGCCAATGGGGCCACCCTCTTGGAATACAGTGTGGTCACAGACCCCGGCCCTTGGGCCCCATTGGCCGCGACCGAAGCGTTGTTGAAGCAACAAGCTCGTCAAAGTTTTACCGATTTGAAACGTGAAATTTTGAGACGCGCCAATGCAAATTTGAAATGAATCAAACCATGCACAAGAAATCAATATCCAGATGGCAATCCTTGACCTACGCCGTGCGAGGTTTCAAGGTGGTCATGCAAGAACCCAATGCCCAAATCCACTTGGTGCTGGGCGCCTTGGCCATTGCGTTGGGCGTGTACTTGCAAATTTCTCGGATGGAATGGGTGGCGGTGTGCATGGCCATTGCCGCGGTCATAGGTGCTGAAGCCATGAACACAGCGCTGGAAAAAGTGGTCGACCTGGCCAGTCCCGATTGGCACGAAACAGCGGGTCAAGCCAAAGATGCGGCGGCGGCGGCGGTGCTGATCGTCAGCCTAGGCGCCGCAGGGGTCGGACTGATTATTTTTCTGCCCAAACTCTAATTGGGGTCAGATCAGCATTTATTTTCAAAGCCCACTGCTTTGCCCATCTCGTCACACAACACAGCTTGAGGTGGAAACTGCAATCCTCCAACGCTGTCGCGATGGCAACAAGTTGGATTACTTGGTGAACAACACCCAAGCAAAAGCCGCAAAAATGATGGCCCAGATGTACTTGGCATTTCGGCCAATGAACTGCAGCCCCTTTTCTTCCATCGAAATCTTTCGAGGACCCGATGGTTTGGGTGGTTCCAAGGTTTGAACTTCCGTTACTGACGCCCCCCAAGTTGTGGCATGAGGGGCTAAAAACTCACTGAATGCCTCATTGGAAGCCTCATGGGAAGCCGCTTCATGGACTGATCCCGCCTGCAAAAGCAAGACCCGCTGAGTCAGCAAATAAGCGGCGTAGGGTTGCGTTCTAAAGGCCTCCGCAATGAGTTTGGCGGCAGTTTCGTCGTAGACCCGGGGCTTGGTTTGAATCATCTCTCGTAACAACTGCATCAATGCATCGCGCTCATTGCCCGTCATGGAACTTCCCTTGCCTGCTGAATAAGTCTGCAAGGGTGCCTTGAATTGGCTGGATTTTCATCAGGTCTTACCCCAAGGCCTGGTCACAGGCATGAGGCTGGTTTGCAACCGCGCACGACCGGCCCCACAGGCGCATTCTTGTGGGCGAGTCTTTTGGATGTCGACAGGAAATTCAAGGCCTTCTCCGCGAAAGCAATGATAGGATGAAACAATTGGAGACGCCAAATGTTGATTCGACTTTTGTACATAAGCAGAGCTAAGGGTGCGATCACCACCACCGTCACAGGGTCAATTTTGGAATCTGCCAGAGTCCACAATCGGGTGGCAGGTATCACGGGCATTTTGTGTCAAGGACAAGGCCTGTTCATTCAAATATTGGAGGGCGAGCGCAGTAGCGTCAACCGCCTGTATGCCACGATCATCAAGGACAAACGTCACCAAGACGTTGAACTGGTGGGCTTAGAGGAAATTCAAACACGCCAATTTCCGAATTGGTCTATGGCCCATGTGATCATTTCCGAGAATGACCCCATCATTCAACTCAAACATCCAGAGTTCGACCCCTTCACGGCCACCAAGACTCAACTGTTGGCTTTGGTAGATGATTTGCTGATGAACGCGTCGCCCATTCATTGAAGAGCGCTCATTCAGCCTCAGCTTTTGGAAAAAAAAAGCACCAAGTGTTGCCACCAGGTGCTTGATATTCAAGAGAATGTTGGTAGGCGCGATTGGACTCGAACCAACGACCCCCACCATGTCAAAGAATTTTCCGAGAGGAGAAGCAGGTGTTAAAAAGATTATAGGGTGGTGATTTGCTTTGAAAACAGCATTGATGACTTAAACAAAGTTTTACAAAGATCACTGCAGTGTGAAGGGAGCGAGTGCAGGCGTTGATGCGGACTGGTGTCGATGTGCGCAGCATGACCCGAGCAGAATTTGCCACCTACCTTCAAGGCGAGCTGACGCGCTGGGGCCCTGTGATCCGCTCGCGCAACATTCGGCCAGATTGACTGATCTTTTAAGTACTAAGAATCAAGGTAAACCCTATCAAATAGATCGCTAGTTTGTCTTGCGAAGCAAATAGTTGAGTGATAGTATTTATCTAACTTACCGGTCGGCATGTAAAAAACAAATTGATTGCAAGCCGATAGGAAAGTTTAGATTTTTAAATTCCATTTTCAGGAGACAACCATGAAACGCTTACCCCGCATCTCCAGCCTTGCAACTGCAGCTGGCATCGCCATCATGTGCGCAACCTCTGCCCAAGCACAGGTCTCTAACGATGTGGTTCGAATTGGCATCATGGGTGACTTGAATGGCCCCTATGCTGCCAACGGTGGCCCAGGCTCTGTCATTGCAGCGCGTATGGCCATTGAAGACTTTGGCGGCAAAGTCTTGGGCAAGCCCATTGAACTGGTGGTGGCAGACGATCAAAACAAACCCGACATCGGCACAAACCTTGCGCGCCAGTGGATCGAAAAAGACAACGTGGACGTCATCTTGGGTGGCTCTGCATCTTCAATTGCTTTAAGCGTCAGCAACCTGATGAAGCAAGCCAACAAGCCCTACTTGGTTGCAGGTACCGTCACAGATGCCTTGACTGGCAAAGCTTGCTCCCCCATGAACATTCAGTTCTTGGTAGACACTTACTCGCTGCCCAAAGCTGGCGTTCAAAGTATGGTCAAGCAAGGCATTAAGAACTTCTTCTTTGTCACCGTTGATTACGCGTTTGGCGCAGCCCTTCAAACCGAAGGCACCAAATTCATTGAAGCGGCTGGTGGCAAAGTGGTTGGTTCTGTGAAGCACCCCTTGGGAACCACAGACTTTTCTTCCTATTTGATGCAGGCCCAAGCCAGCAAGGCAGACGCCATTGTGGTGTTGAATGCCGGTGCCGACTTGAGCAATGCCCTTAAACA
This sequence comes from Comamonadaceae bacterium, assembly GCA_947373185.1. Taxonomy (GTDB): domain Bacteria; phylum Pseudomonadota; class Gammaproteobacteria; order Burkholderiales; family Burkholderiaceae_C; genus Limnohabitans_A. The sequence continues at coordinate 39,032 of CANBWP010000016.1, forward strand.
AGCCGCTGAATTTGGCATCAACAAAAAAGGCCAATCGGTTAGCGTCTTTGGCATGACCATCAACAGCGTCAGCTCAATGGGCCTCGATGTGGCACAAGGCCTGCAAATTACAGCGCCCTTCTATTGGGACCAAAACGATGAGACACGCGCTTGGACCAAGCGATTCCTAGAGCGCAACAAGGGCGTGCTGCCCACCTACATCATGGCCGGCAATTACAGCGCTACCATGCACTACCTGAAGGCGGTTCAAGCTGCGGGTACCGATGAGGGCAAAGCGGTCATGGCAAAAATGAAAGCTACGCCCATCAACGACTTCTCGATGAAAAATGTGCGCATTCGTGAAGACGGCCAAACCATGCGACCCGTTTATATCGTTCAAGTCAAAACACCAGCTGAATCAAAAAGCAAATACGACCTTTACAACATCAAAGGCGAGATTCCAGCTGAGCAAGCTTTCCGCCCCCTGGCCGAAGGTGGTTGTGATTTTGTAGCGAAGAAGTAAAAAGAAATAAGTCAGAGAGGGTCATCCTCTCTGACTCATTTGATGGTTTTTTGACTTAAACCGCCAAGACGCCACCGTCAACTGGCAATGTGACACCGTTCACATAGCTTGCCAAGTCTGAGGCCAAGAAGACAGCCGCACCTGCAATTTCATTCGCTTGCCCCAAACGACCCAAGGGAATGCGCACCATGAACTTCTCTAATCTTTGCGGATCCGATCGGGTAACATCGGTCATGGGTGTAACAATCACGCCCGGCGCAATGGCATTGACGCGAATGCCATCAACACCCAAATCGGCTGACATGGATTGTGTAAGCATCTTGACGGCACCCTTTGAGGCTGAATAACCCAAAGCGCGTGGCTGACCTAAAAATGCTGCCCCTGAAGAAATGTTAATGATGCAACCACGCGTTGCACGCAATGCAGGCAACCAGGCATGAATGGTGTTAAAGACGCCCATCAAATTGACATCCATCACCTTTCTGATCACCGCATGGGCGTTGGGGCTGTCGAGGCCCTCGCGCAAAATAACCCCCGCGTTGTTGACCAAAATGTCGATATTGCCTGCATCCTTTTGCACCTGAACAGACAGCGCCTGAACAGCAGCAACATCGGTCACATCCAGTGCATAAACCCATCCTTGTCCACCGACTTCTTTGACTTTGTCTAAAGTTTGCTGGCAACCGGGCACATCGAGATCGGTGATGATGACTTTGGCACCCTCTTTGGCATAAGCCACGGCAATGGCTTGACCAATGCCACTGCCAGCGCCAGTGACCAATGCAACTTTGTTGATGAGTAATTGGGACATGATGAAAACCCTCTGAATGAAGATGCCTGATGCTATTTGGCAGTGTCTGTATTGGCTTGACGGCCCTTCCACCAAACCAGCCATTGACCCACAATGCCCTTTCTAAAGAGCATCACCACAGCGACAAATACCAAGCCTTGCACAATTTGAACCATCTCAGGTGAAGACACCATCAAATGTTCAAGCGCCACGATCAAAATAGCGCCAACCAAGGGCCCCCAGAGTGTTTGCATGCCGCCCACAATACAAATGAGCAATGCATCACCCGATGTACCCCAACCCACATCGGTCAGCGTTGCCAGGCCAAATGAAATGACTTTGACGCTACCGGCCAATCCCGCAATGGCGGCCGACAATGTAAAGGCAATCAGCTTGTAACGATTGACCTGGTATCCCAAAGAAATGGCACGGGCTTCGTTGTCGCGAATGGCTGTGAGAACTTGACCAAAGGGCGAATAGACAATGCGCCAAATGCACCAGAATCCAAATCCAATGAGCGCCAAGGTGACGAAATAAAGCGTTTGGTTGTTAGTGGTGTCAATGAACCCTAAAAACACAGGACGTGCCACATTTTGCAAACCATCTTCTCCGCCCGTGAAAGGCAAGCGCAAAGCCAAGAAATAAACAACTTGCGCAAAAGCCAAAGTGATCATTGAGAAGTACACACCTTGCCGCCGTATGGCCAACATCCCCGTGACCAAGCCAATCAAGGCGGACACCGTGACACCCGCCAAAACGCCAATGAGTCCCTCGCCCGTCCAAGTCTTGAGCGCATAGCCAGCGACATATCCCGCAGAACCAAAAAACATGGCGTGCCCAAAAGAAAGCAAACCTGCATAGCCCACCAAGAAATTGACAGATGCCGCCAACAAAGCAGCACACAACATTTTGATAATGAACAGTGGGTAGGCCACAAATGGCGCCACCAAGAATGCGGCTCCCACCACCAGCCACAAGAGTCGTTTGTAAGTCAGAGATGACATCGAAAATCCTTTCACTGACTGCGGCCAAAAAGGCCATTGGGACGGACGGCCAACATGAGAATCATGACCACAAAAATGACCACGCTGGCGCCCTCGGGATAAAACACCTTGGTCAGTCCTTCAATGATGCCCAAGCCAAACCCAGTCACGATGGATCCCAAGATAGAGCCCATGCCGCCAATGACCACCACTGCAAACACCACAATGATGAGGTTGCTGCCCATGAAAGGGCTGACCTGATAGATGGGCGCTGCCATCACACCACTGAAGCCAGCCAAGGCCACAGCAAAGGCGTAGGTCAGCATCAACATGCGCGGCACATTGATACCAAAGGTTCGAACCAAATTGGGATTCTCATTGGCTGCACGCAAATACGAGCCCAGCTTGGTGCGGTCAATGAAATACCAAGTGCCCAAGCAAGCCACCAAAGCCACCACAATGACCCACAGGCGATACAAGGGTACAAAGGTCAACTTCAGATCAACGCCACCTAACAAGGGGTTGGGATAAGGTTGTCCACCAATGCCAAATTTGTACTTCACCAAGCCTTCAATCAGGATGCCCATGCCAACGGTCAAAAGTAAGGCATAAACATGATCGAGGTGGTACAAGTGACGCAAGAAAAAACGCTCGATGAACAAGCCTGACAAGCCCACCACCATTGGCGCAAGCAACAATGCCCACCAATAGCTCAAGCCCCAAACATCCAGCAGCACCCAAGCCACCAAAGCGCCCAGCATGTATTGAACGCCATGCGCAAAATTGACCACATGCAAGAGACCAAAAATGATGGCCAAACCGAGACTCATCAAGGCATAAAAAGAGCCGTTGATGAGTCCTAAAAAAACTTGGCCGACCAGTGCTGAGGTCGGTACGCCAAAAATAGTGTCCATGTTCTTAATCCAACGATGAGGTGATTTGAACGTTCATAAGCCAAGCAATCGCTCAATGCGTTCACGATTGGTTGCAATGTCTTCTTGGCGGAAGGCTTCAATGACTTGCCCCTCTTCAATTACATAAAAACGATCGGCATAGCGAGACGCAAATCGAAAGTTTTGTTCCACCATGAGCACCGTGAACCCACGACTTTTCAACAAGCTAATGACCTGTCCAATGCGCTCCACAATGACCGGCGCCAAACCTTCGGTGCACTCATCGAGCAATAACAACTTAGCACCTGTCCGCAAAATGCGGGCGATGGCCAACATTTGCTGTTCGCCACCCGACAACTTGGTGCCTTGACTGTGACGCCTGGCCAATAGATTGGGAAACAGATCGTAAATTTCTTCCACCGACAAACCGCCTGGTTTGAGGATGGGCGGCAACATCAAGTTTTCTTCAGTGCTCAAGCTTGCAAAAATACCACGCTCTTCAGGGCAATAGGCCACTCCTAAGTGAGCAATTTTTTCGGGTGGCATGCCCACAACCGATTGGCCCTGTATTTCAATTTTCCCTTCGGCACGCGACAACAAACCCATCAAAGCACGCAGTGTTGTGGTTTTGCCAGCGCCGTTTCGACCTAGTAAGCAAACAATTTCGCCTTCCCTGACTTGGAGCTTGATGTTGTGCAGTGCCTGTGTTTCACCGTAATAGCCTGTCAAGGCTTCTACATCAATGACAACTTTGGATTTAGCTTCAGGCATGACCGCCCCCCATGTATGCGTCCATCACCAAGGGATTGCGGGACACTTCGTCGTAAGTACCTTCCGCCAAGACCTCGCCCGATTGCAAAACAGTCACACGATCGCACAACTCTGAAATGACTTTCATATTGTGTTCAACCATTAAAACAGTCCTGCCCTTGGCCACTTGTCTGATCAATTGCATCACAGGCCCGATGTCTTCATGGCCTAAGCCAGCCATGGGTTCATCTAGCAAAATAAGTTCGGGCTCCAATGCGATGGTGGTGATCAATTCCAGAACACGCTTTCGACCATAGGAAAGGTCCCCCGCATTGACATTCGCCCATTTGTCCAAACCCACCATGGCGATCAGCTCTAAGGCGCGTTGATTCAAGTTCTCTAAAACTTTGTGACTGCGCCAAAAGGTGTAGTGCCATTCAGTTTGTCGCTGCAAAGCGACGCGAACGTTTTCTAAAACAGTCAGCTGCGAAAACACAGCAGAAATTTGGAATGACCGGACCAAGCCCATGTTGGCTACCGCGGCAGGGTCTTTCTTTTCAATCTGACGCCCATTGAAAAGAATGGTGCCTGCAGTTGGTTTTAAAAATGTGGTGAGCAAATTAAAGCAAGTGGTTTTTCCAGCGCCATTGGGGCCAATCAGGGCATGAATGCTGTGACGACGAACGTGCAAATTGACGCCTTTCACTGCATAGAAGCCCCTGAACTGTTTGGTCAAGCCCTTCGCTTCCAAGATGAAGTCTTCACTCATTCTTCAGACCCTCTTTTTAAATATTCACAAAAAGGCGTGCGTCACGCCACCATCAACTTTGATGCACTCGCCAGTCACCCAAGCACTTTCTGCAGAAGCCAAATAGCAAACCGCCGCGGCGATGTCTTCAACAGTTCCCAAGCGCCGCATGGGTGTTTTGGCAATTCGTTTCTCAACCATGGCAGCATCCACATTGACGCCGACACCTTCTGTGGGCACCGAGCCAGGTGCCACAGCATTGACGCGAATGCCCTTGGGGCCAAAGTCGACGGCGGCTGAACGAGTCAGCCCGAGGACACCCGATTTAACGCCACAATAAACCATGGCTTGTGGAATGCCCAAGAAGGCGGCTGCCGATGCCACATTGATCACACTGCCACCACGGGTCATGAACTCGGCCGCCACCTGCATGCCCCAAACCACCGAATACAGTCCGGTGCCCACCATGCGTTGCAACATCTCTGGGGTGATGTCTTCAATGGCGCCATAGCGCACCCACATGGCGTTGTTGACCAACACATCCAATTGGCCGTGGCGTTGTTTCAAATCGGTCGCTGCATCAAACAAAGTTGCACGCTGTGCCACATCGCCACCATAAGCCACGGCTTGTCCTCCGGCCGCAATCACTTCGGCAGCAGCGGCTTGCGCCAAATCGAGTTTCAAATCGATGATGCCCACCACGGCGCCCTCGCGCGCCAATTGATTCACCACACCGCGTCCGATGCCTCTTGCACCCCCGGTGACCAAGGCCACTTGTCCTTCAAAACGTTTCATTTCAACTTCCTTTATTCGTAGTCTCGGGGGCTCTCTTATGCAAAAGCCCATCTGCAAACAATACTTCGGGCAGGCCACGTACTCCCAAACCCTTGATCGCAATCAGCGCTCCGCTTTGCGGGTCATCACTGACCAACAAATTGCCGCTATTGCGAATGCTGGTGACATACAAGGTGCTTAAGTCTTCACCACCAAAACTCGGGCAGGTGGGATAAGGCACCGGCACCTTGATCAATTGCAACAAGGCACCCTCTGCTGAAAAACAAGCGACTTGACCTGTTAACACCAAGGCCACCCACAAGCGGCCTTCGGCATCAACGGTGGCACCATCAGGACCAGAACCCCAAGGGGCTGTATCCACGAAGACTTCGCGAGGACCGGTCTGGCCCGTTTCAGGGTGATAGGCATAGCGCCAAATTTGCCGAGCCAAGCTGTCGGCAAAATAGAGCCATTTGCCATCCGGACTGAAACACGTGGTGTTGGAGACACAGAAACCTCGGTCAATTTCTGTCACTTGGCCATTGGCCTCAATTTGATACAACACACCATGTTGTTCATGCCGCCCCAAGACCAAAGACCCTAGGCACAAGCGGCCTGCTTTGTCGGTTCTGCCATCGTTCAAGCGCATGCGCTCGGCAGGATGCTGGATGTCAATGAAAGGGGTCAAAGTGCCCGTGGTGGTGTCCAAAAACTGCAATTCATTTTGCAGCGCAACCAGAATTCGACCACTTTGGCATAGCGCAATTGAGCCAATGTCTTGCGGTGTCTGCCAACTTTGATAATCGCCAGACTGTGTGTGAAGGCGTTGAACCAAACGCCTGCGAGAATCAATCCAATAAAGACATTGATCGCGACTGTCCCACAGAGGTGACTCACCTAAGTCATCTCTTTGGTTCAACACAATGTCAATGGTCAATGGCATGAATCAGTTCACCTTTGCTTTAAGCCTTGTCAGTCGACAACTTAAAGTCTTTGAATCGTTCACGCAATTTGGTTTTGAGAAGCTTGCCTGTCGCTGTGTGTGGCAATTCATCGACAAACACCACATCGTCTGGCAACCACCACCGAGCTACGCGCTCACTAAGGTAGGCCAACAACTCTTCAGGTGTCACATCTTGATTTGGTTTCTTAATGACGATCAGCAAGGGGCGTTCTTGCCATTTGCTGTGTGCCACACCAATGACAGCAGCCTCTTGCACACTGGGGTGACCCACTGCGGCATTCTCAAGGTCTATGGATGAAATCCACTCGCCCCCCGACTTGATCACATCTTTGGAGCGATCGGTAATTTGCACAAAACCATCGGGGTCGATGTAAGCCACGTCGCCTGTACTGAACCAACCTTGGGCATCCAATGCAGAACCTGCTTCATTGCCAAAGTAGCCGGACAAAACCCAGGGCCCTCGCACGCGAATCTCCCCCACCGATTGACCGTCGTGCGGCAAACGCTGGCCCTCAGCACCAAAGACAGCCACCTCAACACCAAAGATGGCGCGCCCCTGTCGTGCTTGAACATCAAAACGTGTTTGCAAGTCAATGCCCTGGTGCTTGGGCAACAAGTTGGCCACTGTTGCCACTGGGCTGGTTTCCGTCATGCCCCAAGCTTGAATGACAAAGACCCCCAATAAGTTTTCAAACTTTTCAATCATGGCCCTTGGTGCAGCAGACCCGCCCACGACCACGCGCTTCAGCTTCAAGCTTTGCAGGTCAAGTTGTTTGGCATTTTGTTCAATGTACTGAAACAGGCTTAGCCATACAGTCGGCACACCCAATGAGAAGGTACAACCTTCTTTCACCATGTGCGCATACAGGCGGTCGCCTGTTAGGCCAGAACCTGGCAATACCAACTTGGCACCGCACATGGCCGAGGCATAAGGTATGCCCCAAGCGTTCACATGAAACATGGGGACTGACAACAAAACTGAGTCGCGCGCGCACAGGGCCAAGCCATCTGTGGCGCAGATGCCAAAGGAATGCAACAAGGTTGAGCGATGGCTGTACAGAACCCCTTTTGGATTTCCCGTGGTGCCTGAGGTGTAGCACATGGAAGACGCTGTCTCTTCGTCCAATGCCGGCCATTCGTATTGATCTGGCTGAGGTGCAAGGAGCGACTCGTAGCAATGCAAATTGGGCAAATCAAGTGCGGGCATTTGATCTGGCCGGCAAAGTGCCACATACTTTTTAACGCTTGTCAGTTGGGGCGCCAACTTGACCAGCAAATCGCCAAAATCCAAATCAAAAAACACCACGCCATCGGCTGCGTGATTCAGGATATAAGCGATTTGCTCGGGAAACAAGCGCGGATTGACAGTGTGCAAAACAGAGCCCACCCCTGCGACAGCATAGTAGAGTTCCAAGTGCCGGTCTGTATTCCAAGCCAGTGTGGCCACGCGGTCGCCCTCACCCACATCCAAGCTGGGTAAAGCATGTGCCAGTTGTGAAGCGCGCTTGGCAACCGTTCGCCAATTGCTTCGACGCTCTTCCCCGCCATAAAGGTGCGACACAATTTCGACATCGCCATGGTAAGTGGCCGCATGGGTCAGTAAACCCGAAATGAGCAAGGACCTTTTTTGCATCAAACCCAAGAGGCTCATGGCAACTCCTTTTGAGCTTGCACACTGGCAAGCAATGCATAAATGGGATCGTTGGGTTGTCGTCCGCCTGTCGGTTGGCGCAGATCAAAACTGTCTGGCGTTAATTCATTCGGCAAATTTGTCTTGCGCTGCCAGTCATACACCACCGTTCGGGCCGCGACTCGCCATTCGCCATGGCGTTTTTCAAAGCGGTCAACGTATCGGCCGCAAAGCATGGTTTCAAAGGCTTGTCCGTTGACGTCTTTTTCTTCTTGGTAGGCGGCAAAATAAGATTCCACCGCTGCCACATTGCCATGCAACTCAATCAGGATGTTGCTAATTTGATGCACCATGCGCCCGGCTTGCTGCAGCTTGACCAACGCCATGTCGATGAAGCCCGAAGCTGTGCCCTTGTAAGCGCCATGATTGTCGGTAGCGTCTGGCCAATATGCGGCGCGCAGTGCTTTTTCGTCTAAGCGATCAATGCCGCGACAGTAAAGGAACAAACAATCGCGAATGGCTTCTCGGTCAAGCAAGGTCTCAAGTGTGTAGCTTGTCATGTTCAACACCTCTTTCATTTCAATGGCCAGATTGCAGGGTAATGACGGCATCTAAGCAAACCGCGCCCTGCTGCTGAACCAACAGGGGGTTAATGTCCACGCTTTGGAGTTGATCGGCATGAGTCATGGCAAATTCAGACAACTTGCACAGGGCGTTAACAACCGCGTTTTCATCGGCCGCATGCGCGCCACGCCAACCCCGCAACAAAGCACTGGACTTCACTTTGTCAATCAAGGCTTTGGCGCTGTCTGGGGTAAGGGGTGCAGAAGCAAGCGCCACATCCTTGAACAATTCAACTGCCGTTCCGCCAGCACCATACAAAATCATGGGGCCAAATGTAGGATCGACTTGAACCCCCAAGATGGTCTCCACCCCACCTTTAACCATGGGGGTGATTAACACGCCGTCTATTTGGGCATTGGGCATGTGCTGATGCGCACGGGCCAGTAAAGTTTCAAATGCCGATTCAACAGCCTTGGCATCTTGAAGATTTAAAAGCACGCCCCCTATTTCTGTTTTGTGCAGAATATCGGGCGATGCAATTTTGGCAACAACAGGGAAACCAATTTCACTGGCAAACTTTGCAGCCGCGTTAGCCGTGCTGCACACTTGCTCGGAAAGAACAGGCAGCCCCGCCAGTTTAAGAACATGCTTTGCACCTTGTTCGGTACTCACATCGGTCAGTCTTGATGCTGCTGGTTTTTTGGAAGGCATGGCGTACAGGTGTTTGCGCTGCGCTGCCATTTTCGCGGCTGCACCCATTGCCATCATGGCACGCGTTGGATCGGCAAAAACAGGAATGCCAATGGCCTCGAGTTTTTCTGTTGACTGGGTGGCAGACAACATCACCATCACCACATCTTTGTGCGGATATTGCAGTCGCAAATCTGCCAGTCGATCAATGGTGCTGGCAAAGCGTTCTGGCGCCAGACCCGCATGGGCCAGGTAGGCAAACACGGTACCGTAGTCGCCATGCGCCAACATAATTTCAAGGGTGCGCGCCACACCATCTGGCAAAGAAGTGACCTGCGCCGTCATGTCCAGCGGATTGGCTGCTACAGCAAAAGGCAACAACGCTTGTGCAGCGGCCACACCCTCAGGTGGCAATGCAGGCATGGACAGGTTCAGGTCACCCGCATGGTCAGCCATCAGCACACCAATACCGCCTGAACCCGTAATGATGCCAAGCGCATTGTTGGACGGCAAACGGCCAGTCACAGTGCAGTAGTAGGCAATGTCTAGCATTTCTTCAATGGAATGCGGCCGATAGGCACCGCACTCTTGAAAGACGGCGTCAAACACCGCATCATTGCCTGCCAAGGAACCCGTATGCGTACTGGCAGCAGCTGCGCCCAATTCAGTGCGCCCCACTTTCATGACCAAGACGGGTTTGCCTGCCGCTGCAGCCTTTAACAAGGCAGCTCGCAAGCGCTGTCCATCGCGGCAAGATTCAAGTGCCGCACAGATGACTTTGGTTTGTGGATCTTCAGCCAAATAATCGATGCATTCGGCAACATCGATGTCGGCTTCGTTGCCGGTTGCAATGATTTTGCTTAGGCCCAAACCGCGCAGTGTGGCCATGCCATAAGCACAGGAGCCAAAGGCACCGCTTTGGGTGGCCAACGAAATACTGCCGCTGCGAGGCTGAAGGCCATAGAGAACTGTTGAGAAAGTTGCAAAGTATCGGGTGTCGACATTTAGTAGACCCAATGAATTGGGGCCTAACATTCGAACCCCCGCCTGTTGGCACATTTGAAGCAACTTGTCTTGGGCAAGGCGCCCTGCGTCTCCTAATTCGGCAAAACCAGAAGTGAGCACAACAACACACTTAACGCCCTTTGCAATCGACTCACGCACAGCCGTCTCGACTCCAGGCGCAGGAACCACAATGACCGCTTTGTCCACATTGCCAGGGATGTCCAGCACGCTGGCATAGGCCGGCAGGCCTTGAATTTCTGCTGCACCACTTTTGTTGATGGGATAAATGATGCCTTCGAATTGAGCTTCTAACAAAAAACGCAACAAACGACCGCCAATGCGATCGGGGTCCGACGAAGCGCCCACAACAGCGACAGATTGGGGAACAAAAACAGGCTGAAGACTGTGCATGATGGCTAGATAGGTTTAGATGGATTCAGTCAAAGTTTGAGCTGTCAACCAATCAAGGCATTCTGACGGCCCCCCGTGCTGCAAGCTACCGCTCATGGCTTGCATGGCCAAGCGTGCCACCAAGGTTTCCCAACTCATGCCCATGCCGCCATGCAGTTGAATGGAAGATTCAGCAACCAACCTGGCCAAACCGGCCAAATACAATTTGATGAGCGTCATTTTGTAAGGGTCTTCCGACAGGCCATGCGCATCAATGTGCTCAATTTGATTGAGCACCAGGCCGCGGGCGTTTTCGTAGGCCACATACATTTCGACGGTGCGGTGACGCAAAGCCTGAAAGCTAGACAAAGCCACACCAAACTGCTGGCGGGTGTTGAGGTACTCAATGCTGAGTTCAATCATGGCCGCAGCAGCACCCACTGTTTGAACACAAGACATCAAGGCACCCATTTGACGAGCCTCTGAAACAGCTTTGCTTGCAGCAACACCCGTCAACAAGGTATTGGATGGCGGCAAGTTGAGGCCCGTCAAAGTTACATCAGCATACTGACGTCCATCGGTGCCGGTGTATTTTTTAACACGGCCAGAAAATTGGTCCCAATTGAGCAAGACCAAAACAGATTCTTGCGATGCCACATCGCGCGCCCTGAACAAAACGTGCGTGGCCGGCTCTGACAAATCAATGCCGAACAGCTCGCCTTGCAAGCTTTGTTGACCGTTCAGCCAAGGCGCTGTCAATTGGCCGGGACCTTTATCACCTGCATCCAATGCGGTACAAACAGACACTTCACCTGTCATGAGTTCGCTCAGCAATAGAGCGGCTTGAGGGTGCGATTTGGCGGCTGACAACAAGACTGGCGCCACAGCACAGCGGTCTACCAAGGGTGCGCCATTGCCATGTCTGGCAACTGCTTCAACAATGGCCGACAAATCTTGAATGCTGGCACCCACACCGCCATCGTCTTCAGCAACAAGAACACCTTGCCAACCTAAGGCCAACATTTGCTGCCAGTTGGTGGACGGCGCGCCTTCTTGGGCAGCGCTTGGTTTCAACACATCTTCTTGCGCCAATCGCAGCGCTGTGTCGTAGAGGTCTCCCGCAAACAGCGGTGTTGAACGAAACGACATACTTAGACTCCAAAAATATCGCGGGCAATGACATTCTTTTGCACTTCGCTGGTACCCCCAGCGATGGTGCGAGAACGATAAAACAAATAGGTGTGCAGCAACTGGCGCTCTAAGTCCAAATCATCCGAGCCATCGCTTGCTGGAATTTGCGGTATCAAACGCTGTGCATATTGCGGCGCCACCAAGTCGTAAGCCAAACTTGAAATTTGCTGCGAGAGTTCTGTGCAATGCAGTTTTAAAGCCGAAGATTTAGACGAACGCAAAGTGCCACTCATCTCTTCCGTGATGGCGCTTAACAACATTTCTTTGGCACCCATGGCCGAAGCCTTGGCATGCAGCAATCTAGAAATAGCCGACTGCAAACTGGGGCTTGCACCCGCCACTTTGATTTTGGATTTAATTAGCTCTTCCACTTGCTGCAATTGACGCAACAACCTGGGCACCATGGCGGGCGACAAACGCTCACGGTCCAACAAAAACTTTGCGCAGGCCCAACCGCCCCCCTCTTCGCTAATTCGATTAAAGGCTGGCACTCTGACATTGGTCAAAAATACTTCATTGACGTGATGCCATTGATCGATGGTGCGAATGGGTTTGATCTCGATGCCGGGAGAATTGACGGGCACCAAGAGCAAAGTGATGCCGGCTTGTTTACGCCCTTCAGTCGAAGTACGAACAAGGGTGTACATCATGTCGGCTTCATGCGCATGAGAGGTCCAGATTTTTTGACCATTGATGACGTATTCGTCTCCCTCTAAAACGGCAGAGGTTCTGAGGGATGCCAAGTCGGAACCGGCGCCTGGTTCGGAGTAGCCCTGACACCACCATTCAGTGCCATCCAAAATGCGAGGTAAAAATCTTTCCTTTTGCGCGGGTGTGCCAAAGTGCATGATGACCGGGCCAATGTGTCCCAGCCCGTGGTGATACAGCGGTGGGCAATCGAGTTCTGCACTGACTTCTTCAAACAAATATCGTTGGCGCAAATCCCAACCTGTGCCGCCTTCAGAGGTAGGCCAATTGGGCGCAGACCAGCCTTTTTGATGCAAAATTTTCTGCCATTCTGCGTAGTCGGCACGGCCAATTTTTTGATTGCTGCAAACCTTGCTGCGGAGCGCTTCAGGACAATGGGTGCGCATGAACTCTGTCAATTCATGACGGAATTTCACGTAATCGATAGCGTCATTGTCTGCGTGATTGAAGTTGGATTCGGTCATGAGATGGCAAGCTTGCGAACAGATTCGCGGTGGAAAAATAATGCCTTTAATTTACTTTACGACCGGTAAGTTTCCAACCCCGTGCTAACCCTTAGTTCTCATACCAAAACAAGGCGTCAATCTGGCCTGAATTAGGCCAACATGCCGTGCAGAACAATGTCAACAAATTGATCGACAACCACAGGCGGCGCCAGCTTTCCTTTTGGATTGTGCCAGCGGCTCATGGAGTTGACCGCCGACAACAGCACTCTGCCAGCCATCGCAGGATCGACTTCACGGAAATGACCGCTTTCAATGCCTTCGCGAATACAGCCGCGCAGAAGCTTTTCGTATTGATCGCGCAACGCAACCGCTTTGGCCTTGGAGGGAGAGTCGCCATGGGTTCTGAATGCATTGGACGATGCAATCCAAGCCTCTCGGTTGTGCTGATAGTTTTCGGCGGTGGTGATCATGAAGGCTCGCACCTTGTCTTCTGGTGTGTCCACTTCGTCACACGCCTCCTTCACCTGATTGACCAAAGCCTCCAGTGACTCCAACACAATTTTGGCAAACAGCGATTCTTTGTTGGGGAAGTGATAGTAGAGCGCAGCCTTGGTCACTTTGGCTTCTTCAGCAATATCGCGCAGTGAAGTGCCGTTAAAACCGCGTTCAGAGAACAAGCGGCAAGCAATGCCAAGCAGCTGGGCTTGGCGATCGTCGCCTCTGGGCGTTGCAGCCGAAGTTTGCAGCTCTGTCTTCCGGGAAGTTTTGGCAACAGTTTTGCCTGCAGACTTAATTGCAGACTTAACTACTGATTTAACTGCTGACTTAGTGACGGTCTTCTTAGTAACTTTAGTTGCCATAAATGCTCCCAAATCCAAACCGCTAGCTTATATCAAGTCACCCAAGCGTTTTAACGCCCCACAAAGTTGGGTTTGCGTTTTTCTAAAAATGCCAATTGAGCCTCACGCGTGTCTTCAGTTTTAGACAAAGCGACCGTATTGCCTTGCTCATAACGATAAGCATCTCTGACAGGCATGACTTCAGTCATGCGAGCAGCTTCCTTGGCCAAACGCAAGGCTGTTGGGCTCTTGCCTGCAATTTCGTGTGCTAATTCCATGCAGTAAGGCATCAACTGATCTGCGGGCAATGAAGCCTCCACCAAACCTAAGCGATACAACTCATCGCCCGACACTTTCATGCCAGTAAAAAACATGCGACGCGCTCTGGACTGGCTAAAGTACTTGCGGACAAAGGTTAAACCACCCGCCAGACCCACGTTAATTTCGGGCATAGACACATAAGCATCTTGTGAAGCCACCCAAATGTCTGATGCCATGACCAAACCAAATCCGGCGCCCATGGCTGGGCCGTTGATGGCTGCAATGATGGGTTTGCTGCACTCTGCCACCGCGTAATAACTTTCACGTACCAAACGGTTGTGGCGCCCGTAAGCACCGGGTTTGCCAGCCAAATTGGGACGTTCGCGAATATCGGCACCTGCTGAAAAGACCTTGCCGGATCCTGTTAAAACAATCACACGAACTTCATCCATGTCAGACAACAGATCAAACAATTCTGTAATTTCAGCGCGGTTTTCGGCATTCTGCGCATTGACAGGCGGACGGTTCAAGGTGACGACTGCAACGTAATCTGCAATCTCAACTTTGAGTGTGTTGTATTCCATGGTGTCTCCAAATAGGTCTAAAAATTTGATCTGTAGAAAAGGTTACCTGTCGGCAAGTTACCTGTCAAGGTCACTTCGCAGCGCACTGTCACCTGTGTTGCCCGAACTTTACGATTTGCGTGAAACGCGTTTTGACAACTGCGCCGCCAGGCCTTGCATCAGCGCAAGGTATTCGGCCTTTTTCGGTGCTATTCGCTCATGGGTTCCCCCCATCCCCAAAACCACTGCGCGCCCTTGCGCTGTGATGGGCAAATTGACGCAAATTGTGGCTCCCCCAATGAGCGGAATATTTTCTGCCGTTGTCCATCCTTGTTGTCGCGCATCGACTACACGCTGCATCATCAGGTCCATCGGCTGCCGAGTTGAATCAGGTGCCGTTGCAATGTTGGCCCTTCGAACCAATCGCTCAACTTCAGCATCAGGGTGAGCAGCCATCAGCAACCAGCCTGTGGCCGATTGAGTCAAGGGGCGCATGCTGCCCTCCTCCGTCACAAAGCGAAGAGGATGCACTGATTGAATGACGCGTATGTATTGAACGTACACATCGTTTTGCAGCGCAATCGACACCGTCTCGCCGGTGGCGCTGTGAAGGTCTTGCATGATTTCAAAAACCTCACCTTGCCCAAACAAAGCATGGCTGATCCAATCACCCAGGGCTGTGACTTGCAAGGTGGGGAAATACAAACGCGTGCCCCGGTCATAACTCAGATAACCCAGTTGCGTGAGGTTCTTCAAAAGCACGGTTGCACTGGACTGAGGATAGCCCAGGCCTTGGCAAATTTCTCTCAAGCTTTGCGGGCGCTGCGAATTTCTAAAGTGCGCCAAAACCTCCAGCACCCGCACCGCAGACTTGACCGATGTCACCCCCATGTTGATCTCCCAATTTTTTAACACACAGTGCCTACCTGCAAAACTAACTTGCCTGCCGGCAGTTTAATTGACAAAATGGTAACCGCTAAGCTTAATCAATAGAAGAAAGAATTCCATATGAAAGTCATCGTGACAGGTGCAGCACAAGGGATTGGCAAAGCCATTGCCTTGAAAATTGCTTCGGATTCAAAAGTGCAACAAGGCGCCAAAATTTTGCTCACCGATCTGCATCAAGACAGCTTGGAAACGGTAGCCAATGAAGTGCGTGCACTGGGCTCCGAGGCACACACATTGGCAGGCGATCTGACAGACCCCAATTTCATTCAAGCACTGAGTGACAGCATTCATTTAATAGGTGGACTCGATGCGGTGGCCAGTAACGCAGGCCTTGCACTGCACAGTCCATTATTGACTTTGAGCTTAGAACAGTGGCAGAAAAACTTTGACTTGCATGTTCGTACGCCATGGCTACTGGCCCGCGCATGCCATGCAGCCTTAAAAGCAAGCCATGGTGCATTCATCATCACAGCCTCTGTGTCGGGTACACACCCAACACCCCCTGGAGGTGCCTACTCCAGTAGCAAGGCAGCGGCACTGATGTTGGCCAAGCAAATGGCTGTTGAATGGGGGCCAGATGGCATTCGCGTCAACACAGTTTCGCCAGGTATGACCTTGACACCCATGACTCACAGCGCATACACACAGCCTGGGGTCATGGCGCAACGTGAGTCACGCATACCACTGCGAAGAATTGGTCAAGCAGAGGACATCGCTAAAGCCGTGGCTTTTTTAATGAGCCAAGAGGCCAGCTACATCACGGGCGCAGACATTGTCGTGGACGGCGGCCTCACGCAAACCTTGATGGCCTACAACCCCGGCTGGAAAACCTAAACCTGCGCAGCGTCAGCTTCAAATTTGAAATTGACTTTGTAATTGTCTTGGGTGGCCAGACCGCAATACTCTCGGTACTTTGGAAAACCGCCCACAAACATCGTGAGGCCCTGAGGCTTGTCCTTGACATTGGCGCCCAAGTACCATGTTTTTGCCTTGTTCAAAAGCGAGCGTTTTGACAGCGTAGCAACCACAGTCATCCAGCCCTCCTCGGCTTGGCTTGTAGGCTCCATGGCAGTCTGCTTATTTTTTGCCATGTGCTCAATGGCCGATGCAATCCAATCGACGTCGTTTTCACTGATGCGAATGATGTTGGCCAAGGCTGCGGGGCCATTCGGTCCTGTGGTCATGAACAAATTGGGAAAGCCCGCCATCATGAGACCCAAATAGGAGCAAGCGCCCTCTGCCCACTTTTGACTCACCTTCAAACCATTGCGGCCCTGTACATCCACGGCCAACATGGCGCCAGTTAAGCCGTCATAACCGGTTGCCAAAATGAGCATGTCCAACTCAATTTCGCGATTTTTTGTTCTGATGCCTTTGGGTGTAATTTCCAAAATTTCTTCTTCGTTGCAATCCACCAAATGCACGGTGGGCAGATTGAAGGTTTCGTAATAACTGGTGTCCAAACAAGGTCTGCGCGCAAAAATGGGATAGCCCTTTGGTTTGAGTTTTTCTGCGGTCACTGGATCTTTGACAACATCCCCAATTTTTCCTCGGACAAAATTGGCGACATGCTCGTTGGCTTCTTCGTTGACCATCAAATCTGCAAAGGTTCCCAACATGGCCAAGCCACCTTGTTTCCAAGCGTCCTCCATCAAAGACAAACGTTGCTCTGGTGTCACACTGAAAAACGCGCGGGTACTGGCTGGCCTGTTACCACCTGCTGGGCTGTTACGCGCAATTTCGCGCAGACCAGCATAGTTGCGCTTAACCTCTGCCACATAGTCTGGCTCAAGCTTCACATTGCGCATGGGCATGGTGAAGCTGGGGGTTCTTTGAAACACAAACAACTCGCCAGATTGCGGGCCAACCTCTTGAATAATTTGAATGCCCGTTGATCCTGTGCCAATGACACCCACTCGCTTGCCGGCATAACTGACAGGTTGATGAGGCCATCGCGCAGCGCGATGCAACTCACCTTTGAAACTGGCAATGCCTGGAATGTCTGGATCTCTGGGAATTGAAAGTGGCCCTGTGGCCATGACGCAGTAAGTGGCTTCAAGCACTTCGCCTTGGTCGGTCTTGACCACCCAAACTTGGCGTTGCTCGTTCCACTCGGCGCTGGTCACTCGCGTATTGAATTGAATATGACGCCGCAAATCTAGCCGGTCTGCAACAAAGTTGACGTACTGGAGCAATTCAGGTTGCGCTGCAAACTGCTCTGACCAAGTCCACTCTTGCTCGACTTCATGAGAAAAACCAAAGCTGTAATCGATGCTGGGCAAATCAACTCGAGCGCCGGGGTAGCGGTTCCAAAACCAAACACCTCCCACGTTGCTACCCGCTTCGAAGCCTTGAATCTTCAAGCCCATTTGGTTGAACTTGTAGACGGCATACATGCCGCCAAAACCGGCACCCACCACCACCACATCCAAGCGGCGAACTGCGTTGCTTTGTGTCGTTTTTTCTGAGCTCATTTTTGTCTCCTGTGTCTGTTGGCGCATGATGCCTTACCGTTCGGCAGGTTATCAAGTTTTATTTGATGATACAAATCAATATCACATATGTGTATTCATTAGAACAGTGAGAGCTACAACGCTAATGGAAATTTGGATGTTTGCATTTGCATTTCTCCCATTCAGATTTTGACAAAACTATTTGTCTACTGAATTGGGGGAATGCCATGGCAACTTGTAATATTCTTAGCAAGCCATAAACTAGGCAAAAGATTAGATTAGGTATGGATCATCAAACTGTTATCTACTACTGATCAACTGTCTGCAGAGAGGCTAGAAACAGGGTATTTGGAAATGAATTGCATCTTTGCAAAACCTATTCATCCACCATCAAATGCAATACTTTTGCAATACTTAAGAAGCAAAAAAAAAGCACCCAACGCTAGGTGCTTGATTTAAAAGAATATGTTGGTAGGCGCGATTGGACTCGAACCAACGACCCCCACCATGTCAAGGTGGTGCTCTAACCAGCTGAGCTACGCGCCTACAAATTCAGTCCGCATTGTAGCATCAAAAAAGTGCGCTTCGACCAGTCTCCCGTTCGAGGTCTGCAAAAGACTTAATTCCGCCTGACCTGCCCCACGCCAGACACCGACTTCACCGTCTGCATCACCCGCTTCAACAGGGACGCATCGGCCACCTCTACCGTGAACGTCATCCAGGCTGTGCCCTTGACCGACTGGGTCTGAACCCCCACGACGTTCATTTTCTCTTTGGCAAAGACCTCGGAGATGTCCCGCAACAATCCCTGCCGATCGGTGGCCTCCACCGAAACCTCCACGGGGTACAGCAAGGTTTGTCCTGGCTTTTGTACGCCCCACCTCACCTCAATCACTCGTTCGCCATGCTGGGCAAGCAGCGACTGAAAGTTGCGACAGTCTTCGCGGTGAATGCTCACGCCTTTGCCACGCGTCACAAAGCCACTGATGGCATCAGGCGGCGCAGGCCGGCAACATTTGGAAAGTTGTGTCAGCAAGGAGTCCACGCCCACCACCAACACGCCCGACTGCGACTTGGGCGGCACCACCCTCGATTTTTTGAGCAGCACAAAGTCATCGGCTTGCATGACGGGTTCTGGGGGCCTTAAAAAGACCTCGATGTTGCGCAACGAGTATTCGTCTTTGCCCACAATTTCAAACAGGGCCTCGGCTGATTTGAAACCCAAATCCGAGGCCAAATCTTCCAGCTTGATGGCCGTTTTGCCTTCGCGCTGCAAAATCTTTTCAACCGCCTCACGGCCTTTGGCAATGCTCTCATGCGTGATTTGCGCATTGAACCAAGCCTTCACTTTGGCGCGCGCGCGGTGGCTGGCCAAGAAGCCCAACTCCGTATTCAACCAGTCACGCGAGGGACCCCCCTCTTTGACGGTGCTGATTTCCACGGTTTGCCCATTTTGCAAAGGCGTGTTCAGAGGAATCATCACGCCATCGGCTTTGGCACCGCGGCAACGGTGGCCTAAATTGGTGTGCACCGTGTACGCAAAATCTATGGGCGTTGCACCTTTGGGCAACTCCACAATGGCGGCATTGGGTGTGAGCACATAGATGCGGTCGTCAAACAAGGCCCCACCATCGACATCGGCATCGACTGCTGTTTTTTCAAGGGTCTGAAGGTCTGAGCCGTCACCGGCCTCCGAGGACATCTCACGCTCCCACGCCAACAACTGCCGCAAGACCGCAATTTTGGCGTCGTAATCGCTGTTGGCGCTCACGCCGGCATAGCCTTTGGCACCGGCTTCTTTGTAGGCCCAATGCGCCGCCACGCCGTGCTCCGCATGGTCGTGCATGGCTTGGGTGCGAATTTGAATTTCAATGGGCCGGCCCAGCTCGTCTCTCACCACGGTGTGCAATGACTGGTAGCCATTCACTTTGGGCTTGGCGATGTAATCATCAAACTCGGAGGCAATGGGCAGAAAGCGCGAATGCACCCAACTGAGTGCCTCGTAACAGTCGGCCACGCTGGGCACGATGATGCGCATGGCCCGAATGTCGAACACCTGAGAAAAATCAAGCGCCTTGCCGCGCATTTTTTTGACAATGCTGTAAATGTGTTTGGGCCTGCCCTGCACAGAGGCACGAACTTGTTGCGCTGCCAGTTCGGCTTGCACTTGTTCGCGCAAACGCTGCATATTGACTTCGCGCTCTGCCCGTTTTTCATCGAGCAATTTGGCAATCTGTTTGTACATGTCGGGCTCTAAAAACCGGAACGACAAATCTTCCAATTCCCACTTGATTTCCCAAATGCCCAAGCGATTGGCCAATGGCGCAAAGACTTGCAAAGACTCTTTGGCCAAGGCGGCAGGGACTTCTTTTTTGACGCTTGCAAAATAACGCAATGTTTGCAATCGCGAGGCCAAGCGCAACATGATGACGCGCAAATCTTTGCTGAAAGCCAGCAACATTTTGCGAACGTTTTCAGTTTGCGAGCGCGGGTCATTTTGCAATTGCGCCGACGAAGCCGCCGTGCGCGAAATGCGCTGCACTTCCACCAACTTGGTGGTCTCCACCGCCAACAAGGCAAACGCATTGCCAAAGGTTTTGGCAATCACTTCTTGCGGCCGGCTCAAATGGGGGCAAGCGTAGACCAAGTAACTGGCGGCCTTCACATCATTGCCGCTGTTCAGGGTGTCCAAAATGGCCACCACAGCATCTGCATGCGCGAGCATGTTTTCGCCGGTGTCTAAAAAATCACCCGACAAAAAGGGTTCGGCAAAGGCCCTTGCGCGCATCAGCACATCATCTGAATTGACATCTTCAGTTGACTTCAGGTTCGTGCCGTCCTTGCTGCTCATGCACTCAAGCCTAAAAATTGACTCACCATGGCAATTTGATGGGGGTGCGTCAGTGTCGGCGCATGGCCGACCCCAGCCACCGTGACCACCTTGGCACGTGGCCCGCGCTGCGACATTTCAACCGCAGCAGCTTCACTGAGCAATTCCGACTCAGCACCGTGAATCAGCAAGCATGGGCATTCAATCACATCGTAAATCTGCCACAGGCTGGCTTCGCCGGCCATGGCTTGTTCTTGGGTGACAGCGCGAATTGGCACGCGCAATTGGGGGTCGTAGTGCAGGCAGTAGGTGCCATCGTCCAAACGGCGCACCATGTTTTGCGACAAGGCCAGCCACTGCGCAGGCGTGTGAGGTCCAAAGGATTTGGAGATTTGCCACAGGGCATCCGCGGCATCTTGCACCGTTTGAAACTGGCCCACCTCGCCGACATAAACCTTCATGTTCAAAATGGACTTCCACGACACCGGCGGCCCGATGTCATTCAAAACCAAACGCGCCACAGGCACATCACCTTTTTGGGCGGCCATCAACATGCCGATCACGCCGCCCATGCTGGTGCCCACCCAATCCAAGCGCTCAAGGGGCTGTTGCGCGTTCAAGGTTTGCAGCAACACGGCCATGTCGGCGGCGTATTGCCCAAACTGATAAGCCATGGGGTCTTCTAGCCAATCGCTTTGGCCCCGCCCCACCACATCGGGGCAGACCACTCTCACGCAAGGCAACTGTGCAGCTTGTGCCTGCGCCACCAAGGCCTGCGCCAAGATGTCAAAGTCACGTCCTTGGCGGGTCAAGCCATGCACACACATGACCACATGGGCAGCCTTTGGATCACCCCATGACCAATACGCCATGCGGTGCGAGCCTTTTGGGTCGGGGCAGTTGACAAATTCGAGTACAGGTTCAAGCATGGTGTTTCAGTCAATGAGCAAGGCTAGCCCTAGAGTTGCCATTCTAAATTTAGAGTGCGTTGGTTAGCCCTAGGGGGCA
This sequence comes from Comamonadaceae bacterium, assembly GCA_947373185.1. Classification (GTDB taxonomy): domain Bacteria; phylum Pseudomonadota; class Gammaproteobacteria; order Burkholderiales; family Burkholderiaceae_C; genus Limnohabitans_A. The sequence goes on from CANBWP010000016.1 coordinate 60,962, forward strand.
TTGACGCGCCATAATTCCATTTTCCACATCCTAATTCATTCGGAGAATCACCATGTTGAAGGGCAAAACCGCACTCGTCACAGGCTCAACCAGCGGCATTGGCTTGGGCATTGCCAAAGCGCTGGCCCAACAAGGCGCCAACATTGTTTTGAATGGCTTTGGCGACCACACTGGGCCTGAGGCTGAGATAGCGGCCCTGGGTGCCAAAGTGGCCTACCACGGCGCCGACATGAGCAAGCCTGTTGAAATTGAGGCCATGGTGAAATTTGCCCAAGATACCTTTGGCCGCGTTGACATCTTGGTCAACAACGCGGGCATTCAGCACGTGGCCCGTGTCGAGAACTTTCCAGTAGAGCGTTGGGATGCCGTGATTGCCATCAATTTGTCCAGCGCTTTTCATGCCAGCCGTGCAGTGCTGCCCGCCATGCAACAGGCCAACTGGGGCCGCATCATCAATGTCGCCTCCGTTCACGGCTTGGTGGGCTCAGCCGAAAAATCCGCCTATGTGGCTGCCAAGCACGGCATTGTGGGCCTGACCAAAGTGACGGCTTTAGAAAACGCCACCACTGGCGTCACATGCAACGCCATTTGCCCAGGTTGGGTGCTCACCCCGCTGGTTCAAAAGCAAGTGGACGCCAAAGCAGCTTCTTTGGGCTTGAGCAATCAGAAAGCCACCGAGTTGCTGCTGGGCGAGAAAGAGCCCTCGATGCAATTCACCACCCCCGAAGAATTGGGTGAGTTGGCCGTGTTCTTCTGCTCGGCCGCAGGCAACAACATTCGCGGTGTGGCTTGGAACATGGACGGCGGCTGGACCGCGCAATAAACAATCAGGGCTTGTGAATCAACACCACCGCCCTGGCTTCCATGCTCAGGCCCTCACCCACCGGGCCCATTTTTTCAGCGGTTTTGGCTTTCACATTGACATGGGATTCAGGCACGCCCAAGGCTTTGGCAATCGAGGTGCGAATGTCTGATCGGTGCGGCGCCAATTTAGGCGCTTGGGCCACGATGGTGCAATCGACATTGCCAATGTGCCAGCCCAACTGCTTGACGTGCTCGTAGGCTTTTTGCAACAGCTTGACGGAGTCAGCTCCTTTGTATGTGGCATCGGTGTCTGGGAAGTGTTGACCAATGTCGCCCATGCCAGCGGCACCCAGCAGCGCATCCGTGATAGCGTGCAACAAGACATCGGCATCGGAATGACCCAACAGACCTTTGTCGTGGGGCACATGAACGCCGCCCAACATCAGGGGCCGGCCTGCCACCAGGGCATGGGTGTCCCAACCTTCTCCAACTCGAATGTTCATGTTCTGCTCCTGAGCAAATCTTCCGCCAACGCGAAATCGGGCGGGTAAGTCACTTTGAAATTGTGGGGACTTCCCACCACCAACTTGGGCGCGAAACCGGCCATTTCCATGGCACTGGCCTCATCGGTCACGCCCTCAAACTGAACCGCGGCTTGGGCCGCCAGGGCCGCATGCAAGGGTCCGGCGCGAAACATTTGCGGGGTTTGCGCCAACCACTTGTCTTGCCTTGGCAAAGTTTGACTGACGCGCCCATGCACCGCAACCTTCAAAGTGTCTGGCAAAGGTATGGCCAACAACCCGCCCACCTCATCGTCCCAACACGCATCGATCAAACGGTTAATTTCGAATTCGGTCACCAAGCAACGCGCTGCATCGTGCACCAAGATCCAATCGCTGGCTTGCACCCCTTCAGGATCTTGTACGCCGTCCGCTAGCAACTGTGTCAGTCCATTGAACACCGACGCGGCACGCGTGTCACCGCCACACGGCATGCGCTGAACGGTGGTGTCCGGCCATTGGTGCGAATCGTTGGGTGACACCACCACCACGATCTTTTGCAATCTGTTGACCGATTGCAAAGCTGCCAAGGTGTGCATCACCATGCTTTGGCCTGCAATCTGTTCGTACTGTTTGGGCATGACCGTGCCGGCGCGCGAGCCCGAACCCGCGCAGGGCACCAAGGCAAAACACCGGGCCATGGGAAGGGTGTTTTCGGGGTCCTGCAGGCTGACGGATTCAGAAGGGTCAAACAGGTCAGTAGGGTTCACAGTGAATCACTTTTCGGTACCAAGACGCCAACTATACTATTGCAGTTCATGTTATTACCCGCGCTCAGTTTAGGAAAACGCTTCACCCTGCCCCGTCCCATGGGATCGGCAGACGCTGTTCTATTGGCGCAATTGGCCGAACGTGAAAAAGCCCAGGGCCGCCTGACGGCCGTGGTGACATCGGATGCCGCCGACACACAAAGGCTGATGGACGAGCTGGCCTTCTTTGCACCTGGCCTTCGCACTGCCATTTTTCCCGACTGGGAAACACTGCCCTACGACACCTTCTCGCCCCACCAAGATCTGATCAGCGAACGCTTGGCCACCTTGTGGCGCATCAGTCAGCGCGACAAAGCCGAAGGGGCCGACTTGGTGTTCATCCCGGCCACCACGGCCTTGTACCGCTTGGCACCGCCTTCGTTTTTGGCGGGCTACACCTTTCAATTCAAAACCAAACAAAAGCTGGACGAGGCCAAGCTCAAGTCGCAGCTCACTTTGGCCGGTTACAGCCACGTCAGCCAAGTGGTGAGCCCGGGCGAATA